>DATKZN010000249.1:0-7764 GCA_035527955.1 Gammaproteobacteria bacterium | reverse complement strand
CTGGAACAGAGTGCGGCGACCGAACAGGAGGCGAACCGGCTGGGCCGGGTGCAGAAAATCTACCTGCTCATGCAGCGCGATATCGAGCAGGTGGTGCCGCGCCCGGTACGTGACGAGTATGGCGCGGAACTGCCGCCGCTGTCGGGAGCCGAGGTGCTGCAGTTGACCCGCGGTGGCTGGCGCAACCCGCTTGGCCATGCGCGCAGCACGCTGCAGCGAGTGGCCTATGCCATCGAGGACGAACAGCTGGTTCGCTACACCTGGTCGGTGCTCGATCGTGCCCAGGACAGTCTGCCGGTCAAACAGTCGCTCACGGACGAGGTCACGCAGATGGACGTGCGCTACCTCGATGCGGATGAATGGAAAACCAGCTGGAGCGGCGTCGATGACAATGCTCCCGCGGCAGCGCTGCCCGGGATCACGACGGTATTGCTGCCGAAGGCCGTTGAAATCAGCCTCGAGCACAAGCAGTATGGCAGGCTGGTCTGGTTGTTCAGGATGCCTGAGTGATGCACATTCGCCACGGCACGGGCAATACGCCGCAACAGGGTGTGGCGCTGGTCACCGCGCTGCTGGTGGTCGCGCTGGCAACCGTGGCGTCGGTCGGGATGGCGACACGACTGCACGTCGACGTGCGCCGCAGTGCCAACCTGATACACGGTGAACAGTCCTACGCCTATGCCTTGGCGGCGGAGAGCTGGGCACAGGTTATCCTGCGCCGCGATGCGAATGACAGCACCTACGATGCGCTGGACGAGGACTGGGCTTCCGCGTTGCCGCCGATTCCCGTCGAGGGCGGTTTCGTCAGCGGCCACGTGAGCGACCTGCAGGGCCGTTTCAATGTTAACAACCTGGTGGGTGTGGACGGCAGGCCCGACACCGGCAGCATCGACTATTTCAAGCGACTGCTGACCTTGCTGGAACTCGACCCGGAGCTTGCCACCACCCTGCTGGACTGGATCGATGCCGATATCAACGCCACGTTTCCGGGCGGTGCCGAGGACGACACCTACCTGCTCGCCGACCCGCCCTACCGTGCCGCGAACCGCCGGCTCGTTTCAATCAGCGAACTGCGCCTGGTGCAGGGTTTTACCGACGACGTGATGAAGGTGCTGACACCATACGTTACCGCGCTGCCTGACGTAACGACGATCAATATCAACACGGCCACGGCCGAGGTATTGCTGGCATTGCACGAAAATATGACCGCGCAGGGCGTGGAAATGTTGCTGGCCGATCGCGAGCAGGAGCCTTTCGCTGACAAGTCGGCTTTCCTGGCCCATGATGCACTGGCCGGTCTCGGGATAGAACCCGGGAGCGTGGATGTCAGCAGTCACTGGTTTCTGGTGCTGACGGATGTCAGTGTGGGGGTCGGCAAGGCGCAGCTGGAAAGCGTGCTGGAACGCGATGACAAGAACCTTCGAGTGGTGTCCCGTACCCGCTTGACGGCGTTTATCCAGCCGGGCGGTTAACACGATGTTTCTGCAATGTTACCCCGTATTTTCCTGCGCATTTCTGCTAGGATACCCGCCACAATGGACGAAAGGGCCGTGAATGCGTGACACACTGCTGCTGAGAGCGGATTCCATTACCGGCGACAGCTGGCACTGGCTACGGATGGATGTCAATGGCATCCCGCAAAGTGGCATACAGGCCGGACCGATCGAGGACGCCGCGCGAGAGGCGGAGGGCCTGCGTGTGGTCGTGCTGGCGCCCGGCGTCGACTGCCTGCTGACCACCGTGCACATCCCCGGACGCAACCGGCAGAAACTGTTGCGTGCGGTTCCCTATGCACTCGAAGAACAGCTGTCCGACGAGGTCGAACAGCTGCACTTCGCGCTGGGTGCGGCGGGCGCGGGTGGCAACTGGCCGGTGGCCGTCATTAACCGCGAATACATGGACCGGCTGATTGCCGCGCTCGACACCACCGCGATGGACGTCCAGCAGGTGGTCCCCGAGGTGCTGGCGGTACCGCTGGTCGAGAACGAAATCAGCGCGTTTGTCATCGATGATATCGTACTGGTCAGGAACGGCCCGGCCAGCGGTTTCGCCGTCGATGGCGAGAACCTGGACACCATGCTCGCCATGCAGCAGGACGAGGTTGCCGCGCCGGTACGCCTGATCGTGCGTCCGGATATCCAGCCGCCGGTGGTCGATGACTACCCGGGCGAGGTCATCGAGGAATACTACAGCGACGACCCGCTGGTCATTTTCGCGCAGGGACTGGACAGCGGCTCGATCAACCTGCTGCAAGGTGCCTACAGCCGGTCGGGCGACTGGTCGCGGGTGTGGAAGCCGTGGCGTGCCACCGCGGCCCTGCTGCTGGCCGGTATCCTGATCAGTCTGGTCGCGATGGGCGTCGACTACTACCGGCTCAGCGGCGAGAGCGAACAGCTGCAGGCGCAGATCGAGCAAACCTTCCGTACCGCGGTGCCCGGCACCCAGCGGGTCGTCAATCCGCGCGTGCAGATGCAGCAGCAACTCGACCGGCTGCAGCGTAGCGGTAACGCGGGTGCGGATTTCCTGGCCCTGCTGGGCAAGACCGGATCGGTCCTGAAGGGCGTCCAGGGCGTCGAGCTGGGCGGGATCAGTTTCCGTGCCGGACGGCTCGACCTCGACCTGACAATTCCCAACCTGCAGTCGCTCGACCAGCTCAAGCAGGCGCTCGCCGGCAGTGGCGGGCTGGAAGTTGAAATCCAGTCTGCCACCACAGGTGACGACCAGCGCGTGCAAAGCCGCCTGCGTATCCAGGGGGTGGGAACATGAAGGCCTGGCTGGACGGTCTCGCCCCGCGCGAACGGCTGATGGTCATGGCCGCCGCCGCGCTGGTCGCTTTGCTGCTCGTCTACGCTGTGATCTGGTCACCGCTGCGCAGCGGCTATCTCGGACTGCGGGAGAATGTCGCCGGGCAGCGCGACACCGCGGTGTGGATGCAGGAAAGCGCGCAAGTGCTGGCACAGCTCAAAAGCGGCGGCGCACAAGGCCAGGGTCTGCGCGGACAGTCCCTGCTGTCGCTGGCAGACAGCACCGCCCGCGCCGGTGGGCTGGCCGGCGCCCTGAAGCGGGTCGAGCCGGAAGGCGCCAACAGTGTCAGGGTCTGGCTGGAGAACGCGTCGTTCGATCAGCTGATCCAGTGGCTCGGCAGTCTGGACGAACGTTATGGTGTCAATGCCGACACGGTCAGCATGGAGCGTGTCGCCGATGCGGCAGGCAGGGTGAATGCCCGGCTGACCCTGCAGGCTCCCGGGTTGTGAGGCGTGCCTGGCGCTTTATCGCGATCGGTATTGCCATTTACCTGCCGATCCTGCTGCTGACGTTTCCGGTCGAACGCCTGACCGGCGCCATCGGGCGCCAGGTCGACGGACTGTCGATCCAGGCGGTGACCGGATCACTGTTTTCCGGTCAGGCCGGGCGCCTGGACTACCAGGGCAACGAGCTCGGTCCGGTGGGCTGGCATTTCAGTCCCGCGGGACTGTTGCGCGGCCGGCTGGAGTATCGTCTCGACCTGCAGCATCCCGATCATCGGGGCCACGCCAGCATCGGCATTGCCCCGAATGGCGCAATTGTCGGACGTGATGTCGACCTGCAACTGCAACCGGATAGCCTGCTCAGCGCGTTTTCACCGATCGCGGTTTCCAGTTCCGGACAGCTGACACTGCAGCTGGACAGTATCGTGCTGCGCGACAGGCAGACGCAGGACGTCAGCGGCCTGCTCGACTGGCAGGCGGCGGCGCTGCTGGCACCCCTGCAACTGCCGCTGGGGGATATCCGGTGCGCCATCGAAAACAACGGCGAGGACCTGGTTGCGCGCATCATCCATGGCGGCACGCTGGGCGCGTCCGGCGACATCACGCTCACACCCGATGGCCGCTATACGGTCCAGCTGCTGCTTGCCCCTGGCCCCGGGCTCGATACCGACACCCGCGGCTTGCTGGAGGCGATGGTGCCGGCGCGGCCGGACGGTAAATTCCTGATCAATAGCACGGGCCGGTTGTAGCCAGGCGAGTCTCGGCAGTTAGGCGATGGAACCCTTGAAGCTTTCCCTGCCGGTACAACATGGCTACACGGATCCGACCGTGGAGACGGACGTCGTGCGCCTGCGCGCATGGCTGGATGACCTGCCGCTCCTGGACGTGGTCGAAACACTGCGCCTGGTGCGCGGCGGGCTGGACGGGCTCAACGAGCAGAAGCACGCCGCCGAGGCGCGCCTGGTACTGCTCGAGGCCTACCGGGTCACGACGCAGCGGCTGTTTCATACCCTCGATCCATTGCAGCTCGGTCAGCTGAATCTCACCCGGGTGCGCCGCAAGGAGGCCATCGACGGCATTGGCCGTCTGCTGATGAGCCAGGCCAATGGCTACAAGCTGGTCGTCGTGGACCTGTATGCCGGTAGCGGCAAGGGCAAGCCGCACCCGCAGCTGGGTCATGTGCTGCACCGCGCGCTGCAACAGATGACCTGGGTGCTGATGGACGGCTTCCGGTTTTACCGCGCCGCACAGCCATCGCTGATTGCCGAGACGCACCAGCTGTACCACCTGGCGCGCCGCTTCGGGCTGCTGGGGGTGGTCGTACAGGACGACACCGGTGCGACCACGAGCGCGGGTTACTATCATGCCGGCATGCTGCTGGCGCTGACGGACCCGGCGCGCCTGGAGGAAGGCGAGGCGAGCCTGCTGTTCGATGTGCTGCTGCGCCATGCCGACAAATGCCGCATCGTACCCGGCAACAGCTGGGAAGGTACGGGTGAAGGCCTGTTCCTGGTCGACCTGCACGCCGACGCCCTGCCGGTACCGTGCACCCGTCTCGATTCCCCGGCCAGCCTGCAGGATGCCTACCTGCTCGATGCGAATCCGGCCCTGCAGGCGATACGCGCACAACTGGCCAAGACGCCCGCCGGCGTGCGCATGCAGAGTCCGGAGGCCATGGTGCTGCGCCGGCTGTTGCCGGAAGACCTGTCCGCCGATCGCCGGCGCGAACCGCGCCACGGTGATGGCCGCTACATAAGTCTGCTGAACGGCCTCGGGCAGATACACGCCTACCTGTTGCGCGCTGCCGGCAGGGTCACTGCCGGCAGCAAGCCTGCCAAACCCGAACTTGTGGAGTGCCACGTGATCGACAGCAGCACGAGCGGCATGAAGCTGTCCTGGGAACAAGGCGGTGCCGGCGATGCGCGTGTCGGCGACCTGCTCGGCCTGCTGGAGTCGCAGGGCGACCAGCAGTTGCTGCGGCTGGCCATTGTCCGCGCGATCCGCGTGCATCCGCAGGGCGGCATGGAAACAGGTGTACAGCTGCTGGCGAGCAGCGTCGGCGCGGTATTCTGTACGCTGCCGGACCAGCCCGAAACCGGGGCACTGCCGGCGCTGTTCATGCCTGCCATTGAGGAAGAGCGCGTGAACGCCACGCTGCTGGCGGCAAAGGGCATATACGAGTTCGGCCGGCAACTGAGCATCGATGTCGGTGGTCGCGAAATCAGCGTGCGTGCCGGCCGGCGTGTTTACGACAGCCCGGTATTCGACCGTTTCGAATTTGCCGCGCAATAGGCCGTGCAGGTGCGGCCGTGAGACATCGCTCTACAACGCTGCCAGGCTGGGGGCATGAGCGCTAATGGCCACGGAAGCACACGGAAAAATAACAAATGCAGGCGTAGGGTGCGTTTTACGCACCGGCAACCATGCGGCGGGTGCACCCTACACCCTCTATTGATGTAGGAGCGCATCTCATGCGCGATGATAATGGCCACGGAACCCACGGAAGAACACGGAAAAATAACGAATGCAGGCGTAGGGTGCGTTTTACGCACCGGCAACCATGCGGCGGGTGCACCCTACACCCTCTATTGATGTAGGAGCGCATCTCATGCGCGAATTGCGGTGGCAGATCTGTTCCCGGTCTCACCTTCTCCCTGTACATCGCGCGAACAGTTGTGGCACCATCATTCCCGGACAGACTCCGCTCCTGCAAGTAGTTTTATTCAGTACCAACTATTAACGGATCGTTATGAAAAACGCGAAAAACATCCCGGTCGGCGTCAAGATCACGACCGACAACAAGTGCGGTTTCTGCACCAACTCCAAGTGCTGTACCTATATCACCGAGGAGCTGGTGACGCCGCGTTCCATGCACGACTTCGATCATATGCTCTGGCAGCTGTCGCATCGGGACATCCAGGCCTACAAGGACGAGGAAGGCTGGTACCTGCTCATCAATAACAGCTGCACCCACCTGCAGAAGGACGGTCGCTGCGGTATTTACGATGACCGGCCGTTGATCTGCCGCGAGTACACCAACGACTACTGCGAGTTCGACGAGCCGGCGGAGAGCGGCTTCGAGTTGTTCTTCGAGGATTATGCGGCCCTGCTGAAATATGTCAGGAAACGCTTCAAGACCTGGCACAAGTACGCGGCAAGCCGCGACAGCCTGGTGAGCCATGCGTGAGGCACGAAGAGTTAGTGGCAGGTTATTGATTAATGGCCACGGAAGCACACGGAACAAGCTGTGGTAGAGTGCGTTTTACGCACCGGGGATAGTAAACGAAGTACCTCCAGCCAGGCCTCGGGTGGGTTCAAAAAAATGGCCACGGAATCCACGGAAGAACACGGAAAAATTAAAATCGCGCATGCCTCGGTAACTGCTCCTGCGTCGCCTAAGGCGCCTACTTTTGGTGCTCTACCTCCTGCATGGCCCAGGCCAGCCTCTCGACCCGGGCTATGCCCGTAAAAATGGTCTCACCACCTCCCGGCATTCGTGCGCTCCTACATCATTTAACTAAACAGCGGCTTTTGTAGGGCGCACTCCGTGCACTCTACCCGGTGCGTAAAACGCACCCTACGCCCGCGTTTTTATTTTTCCGTGTTCCTCCGTGGATTCCGTGGCTATTATCATCGCGCATGAGATGCGCTCCTACATCAATTGAGGGTGTAGGGTGCACCCGCCGCATGGTTGCCGGTGCGTAAAACGCACCCTACGCCTGCATTTGTTATTTTTCCGTGTTCTTCCGTGGATTCCGTGGCCATTTTATTCACGTCTCACGTCTCACGTCTCACCTTCTCCGTCGGCATGATCTCGTCGAAACCCTCGATGGAGATGAACTCGTCGATATCGCGGACCGGCGAGCGGCTGTCGGGCTTGCTGATCGCCAGCAGGTGGCCGATGCCGTAGTCACGTGCCGTGCGCAGCACGGACAGGCTGTCGTCGATAAACAGCGCGGACTCCCTGGCGAGGTGTTCCCGGCTTTCCAGCGCCGACCAGAAACGCGGATCCTCCTTCGGATAGCCGAGGTCGTGCGAGCACACCAGCGCATCAAATGCGCCGGCCAGGCCGGTCACCTCCATCTTGAGCTCCAGGCTCCTGGCGTGGGCATTGGTCAGCATGACGACGCGCCGTCCGGATGCGCGCACACGCCGTAGAAACTCGGGTACGTGCTCGTGCACCGCGATCAGGTGATGTACCTCGCGTTTGAGGGCAACGATGTCCAGACCCAGCTCGCGGCTCCAGTACTCCACGCAATACCAGTCCAGTGTGCCTTCCTTGAGCCGGAATCGCGGGACCAGTTCGGATTTCGCCGACTCGAGATCGAGCCGGTTGCGCTCGGCATAGCGCAGCGGAACGTGCTCGCGCCAGAAATGGTTGTCGAAATGCAGGTCGAGCAGTGTCCCGTCCATGTCGAGATATACGCTGTCGATTTCCTGCCAGGGGATCATGGGCATGCCGGTCATCAATGAAAACTGGGGATAATGTTAACAGATCGCCGGCGCCTGCATCGCG
>DATKZN010000248.1:0-8520 GCA_035527955.1 Gammaproteobacteria bacterium | reverse complement strand
ACGGAAGAACACGGAAAAATAAAACCCATGCTGGTGCGGGGTGCCTTTACGCACCGGCAATGGTGCACGAAGCGTGCCCTGCAACTGATGTGAGGTGTGAAGGGCGAAAAGTATTGAAGATTAAGGATGTGTCTAATGCTGTAGGAGCGCATCTCATGCGCGATAGATTTTGGCCGCGGAATCCTCGGTAGGACACGGAAACATTAATGTAGGGTGCGCTGTGCGCAGCATGGGTGATGCATGGAACGCACCCTGCATTTTATCCCTCTCCCCAGCCCTCTCCCGGAGGGAAAGGGGGTATAAGTGGCGGCGATGTATAACGTGTCAGGTGGCCTTGCGTGATTAATATGGGTGTAATCAGCTACGTGACCGGGACGGCACTGTTCCTGGTCCTGACGCTTGTCCTGCTTACCGGGCAGCAGGGCAGGTCGCACAAGAACGCCTTCAAGTTCGCCTCCGTTGCCAGCACGGTCTGGCTGGGATTCGCCGCGCTGGCGATTTACCGGGATGCCGCGTTCGTCTCCTACCTGGTGGAGCCGGTGCGCAGTTTCTCGCTGCTGCTGTTCCTCGGCCACGTGCTGATGTCGTCCGTTACGGATGCGCGGGTGGCGCAGCGGCGCTTTCGCACGGCGACCGCGTTAACGGCGAGCTACACGGTGCTGCTGGTTGCCATCGTCCTGTACCGGCTGTTCGCGGGGCCGAACGCGACCAGTTTCCTGGGTTTCGACCTGCTCTATGCCGGCCTGCTGGTCATGGCGGTAGCCGGGCTGGTACTGGTCGAGCAGATCATGCGCAATGCGCACGTGGAGTCCCGCCGGGCGGTGAAATACCTCTGTATTGGCCTGGGGGTGATTTTCACTTTCGATTTCTATCTCTACTCCACGGCGCTGATGTTTCAGGGGCTGGACGTGACGGTCTGGGAGGCGCGCGGCTTCGTCAACGCCATGGCCGTGCCGGTGCTGGCGGTTGCCATCGCGCGTGATCCGCGCCTGTCGCTGGACATCTTCGTCTCCCGGCGCATGGTGTTTCATACCACCGCGCTGCTGGCCACCGGCGTCTACCTGCTGGCGATGGGTGCCGGCGGTTACTATATCCGCGATCTCGGTGGTGAATGGGGCACGGTCCTGCAGATCCTGTTCCTGTCGGGGGCCGGCCTGGTCCTGATGGTGCTGTTCTTCTCCGGGCGGGTCAGGGCCAGCATGCGGGTCTTCATCAACAAGCATTTCTTTCATTACAAGTACGATTATCGCGATGAGTGGCTGCGTTTCATTCGCACACTGTCATCGGGCGAGCCGGACGACCGGCTGCGTGAGCGCGCGATCCATTCGATCGCGGAGATCATCGACAGCCCGGGTGGCGTGCTGTGGATGCGCCAGATGAACCGCTTCGAGCCGGTGGCCAACTGGCAAATGAAGGTGGCCGTGAGGAACACGGTCGATGCCGACCATCCGCTGATAACCTTTATGTCCAGACGGGAATGGCTCATCGACATCGACGAATTCGAGCGCGACCCGGAACTCTACAACAGCCTCGTGCTGCCCGAGTGGCTGGCGAGGATGTCCGGGGCCTGGCTGGTCATTCCGCTGATCGTGCATAACGACATGCTGGGATTCATCGTGCTGGCACGCTCGCCGGCGCAGCAGCATTTCAACTGGGAGGACTCCGACCTGGTCAAGACGGCCGGCCGCCAGGTTGCGGTGCACCTTGCGCAGCTCGAGGCATCGAAGGCACTGGCCGAGGCCAAGCAGTTCGAGGCCTGCAACCGGCTGACCTCCTACGTGATGCATGACCTGAAGAACCTGATCGCGCAACTGTCGCTGGTGGTCACCAATGCCGCTAAGCACAAGGGCAACCCGCTGTTCATGGAAGACGCGATCACCACGGTGGATAACTCGGTGCAGAAGATGAATCGCCTGCTGGAGCACCTGCGCAGTGACACGATGCAGGTGCAGGAGTCCACCTCCGTCGAGGTCTGCGGTCTGCTCGGGGAAGTCGTCAAGACCATGTCCGCCAACCGGCCGGTCCCGAGCCTGGACTGCCAGGCCTCCGGGATTCATATCCATGCCAATCGTGACCGCTGTGGTGCGATCATCGGCCATCTTATCAGGAACGCGCAGGACGCGACGCCGGATGACGGCCAGGTCATTGTGCGCCTGTTCAAGCGCACCGACCGCGCGATCATCGAGGTGCAGGACACGGGCAACGGCATGGACGAGACCTTTATCAAGGAGCGCCTGTTCCGTCCCTTCGACAGTACCAAGGGCAAGGCGGGCATGGGCATCGGGGTCTACGAGGCACGCGATTATATTCACAGGATGGGCGGTGATCTTGAAGTGATCAGCCGCGTCGGCGAAGGTTCAACGTTCAGGGTCCGCTTGCCCATTCGCGAAGCGGGATGAATTATCGTAAAGTGGCACGATGAGCAATAAAGGGGTCAGTGCGTATAAACGTGAAACGTGAGACGTGAAAAGAAGGATGGCCACGGAATCCACGGAAGAACACGGAAAAATTAATGTAGGGTGCGTTTTACGCACCGGAAACGGTGAACGAAGTGCACCCTACAAAAAAATAATGGCCACGGAATCCACGGAAGAACACGGAAAAATTAATGTAGGGTGCGTTTTACGCACCGGCAATGGTGCACGGAGTGCACCCTACAGTCGATGTGAGACGTGAAAAGAATAATTGCCACGGAAGCACACGGAACTACACGGAAATAACAAAAACAAGGTTTGTCTATTGCTGTAGGAGCGCATCTCATGCGCGATAGGTTAATGGCCACGGAATCACGGAAGCACACGGAAAAGTAATAACGCTATCCAATCAAGAGACGGTAGCCGGCGCGTAAACACACCCTGCGTCCTGGCAGAGAAGTGAATGAACAGTGAAAGCAGAGAAAGTGTACTTATCCAATAATTTAAAGTGGCATACTTGCAAGGCGATATAAACCAGATGGACGCAACCGCCCGAAAATTGCTGGTAATCGAGGATGACCCGGGGCTGCAAACGCAGCTGCGCTGGTGCTTCGAGAATTTCGACGTGGTCATCGCCGGTGACCGGGAGACCGCGCTGGGCGCGCTGCAGCAGCATCAGCCCCCGGTCATCACGCTCGACCTCGGACTGCCGCCGGATGCCGACGGCACCAGCGAGGGTTTTGCCCTGCTCGGCGACATTCTGCTCAAGGCGCCGCATGCCAAGATCATCGTAGTCACCGGTAACAACGACCGCGAGCATGCCACCCGGTCGGTGGCGATGGGCGCATACGATTTCTTCTACAAGCCGATCGACGCCGACATGCTGGAGCTGATCGTCAACCGCGCCTACCGTGTCTATGAGCTCGAGGAGGAGAATCGCCACCTGAGCATGCGGCATGCGGAATCGCCGCTGGAAGGGGTGATCACCGGCAGTGACAGCATGCTGCAGGCCTGCCGGACGGTCGAAAAGGTGGCGCCGACCGATACCACCGTGCTGGTACTCGGCGAATCCGGCACCGGCAAGGAGCTGCTGGCCCGCTCGCTGCACGGCCTGAGTTCGCGTCACGAGAACCGTTTCGTGGCTATCAACTGCGCCGCGATTCCCGAAAACCTGCTGGAAAGCGAGCTGTTCGGTTACGAGAAGGGTGCCTTCACCGGCGCCGCCAGGCAGACCCCGGGCAAGATCGAGACCGCCTCCGGCGGGTCCCTGTTCCTCGACGAGATCGGCGACATGCCGCCATCCCTGCAGGCCAAGCTGCTGCGGTTCCTGCAGGAACGCGTGATCGAGCGGGTTGGTGGCCGCAAGGAGATTCCGGTCGACGTGCGTGTCCTTTGCGCGACCCACCAGGACCTGCACGAACTGATTCGCACCAACCAGTTTCGTGAAGACCTGTATTACCGGATCAGCGAAGTCACCATCTCGATTCCCTCGCTCAAGGATCGTGAAGGCGACGCGTTGTTGCTGGCGCGCGTTTTTCTGGAGCGCATCAGCAGGCAGCAGGGCAAGAAGGGCTACCGTTTCAGCGCGGACGCCATGGCCGCCATCGAAAGCTACGGCTGGCCCGGCAACGTCCGGGAACTGGAGAACCGGGTCAAACGCGCGGTCATTATGGCGGAAAACAAGCAGATCACAGCGCAGGACCTGGAACTGGGCGGCGGCTCGCCTGACGAGCTGGCAACCTTCAACCTGCGTGAGATCCGCGACCGCTGTGATCGCCAGGCGATCGTGCGCGCATTGAACCACGTAGGCGGCAAGGTCTCGCAGGCCGCCGACCTGCTCGGCATCAGCCGCCCCACCATGTACGACCTGCTGCGCAAGTTCGACCTCAAGCCGAAATAACCGTGAGACGTGAGACGTGATACATGGAAAGAAGAATGGCCACGGAAATACACGGAAATACACGGAAAAATGAAAACACAGATGTAGGGTGCGTAAAACGCACCCTACGGCTGTATGGCTATCCGGATCTGCAGCTGTGGCTAGTGATGTAGGAGCGCTTCTCAAGCGCGATCTTTTCGGGTAGAAAAATCGCCGAAGTCGCTCGTTCCTGCCCGGCATCCATCGACGATTGAACCTGATCGATGCGGTTCGCACGTTCACCGCATCCTGCATGGCTATTGCAGCGAATTAATTTTTCCGTGTTCTTCCGTGGATTCCGTGGCCATTATCTATCGCGCATGGGATGCGCTCCTACAGCAATAGATACATCCCATATTTGTTATTTCCGTGTGGTTCCGTGGCCATTATCGCGCATGATTCACGTCTCACGTCTCACGTCTCACGTCTCACGTCTGAAAACTTACTGCCCCAGTGCGCCCCGTACATGCGCCAGGAAATCGCTTGCGTTCTTGTAGCCGACCAGCCGTGAGCTGCGAATCTCGTCTCCACTCGTGTCGAAGAAGAGGATCGCCGGCGGGGCGAACAGGCCGAAGTGGTTGAGCAGTGCGAGGTCCTGCGTGTCATTGGCGGTGACGTCGGCCTGCAGCAGCGTGGTGTCGGCCAGCGCGGCCTGTACGGCCGGATCGGAGAAGGTGTAGTCCTCCATCTTGATGCAGTAGGTACACCAGTCAGCGTAGAAATCCAGCATCACCGGCTTTCCCTGTGCGTTGCTGGCCGCCAGCGCGGCCTTGAAGTCATCCGCATTCTTGATGCGGGTGAACTGCAGGTGTTGCGAGGTATGCGCCCCATCCGTCGTCCCGACCACGGTGGCTGTGTTCAGGTTGCGCAGCGGGTGGAAAGGATCGCGTGCGCCGGTGGTCGCGCCGATGATCAGGATCACGCCGTATACCAGCATCGCGATGCCGAGCCCCTTCCACAGCCGGCGCCAGCCGGATACGCCGGGGGCCAGGCTGTCGAGTGCGCCCATGTAGATGGCCGGTACGATCAGCAGCAGCGCCCACAGCGCCATCGTCACCGGACCGGGCAGGATGCGTTCCAGCATCAGCACGGCGACGCCCAGCAGGACCACGCCGAACACGGCCTTCACGATATCCATCCAGCCGCCGGCCTTCGGTAACAGCTTGCCGCCGGAGGTGCCGATGACCAGCAGCGGCGCGCCCAGGCCGTTGCCGAGCGCGAACATGGCCAGCGCCCCGGTCAGGTAATCGCCGCTCTGGCTGGTGTAGATCAGCGCGCCGATCAGCACCGGCCCGGCGCAGGGCCCGACGATAAGCGCAGACAGCACGCCCATGGCGGCCACGCCGGCCAGCGTGCCACCCTGCATGCGGTTGCTGGTCTCGCTGAGTTTGGCCTGCAGCGAGGATGGCAGTTGCAGGGTGAAGAAACCGAACATGGACAGTGCCAGCAGCACGAAAATCAGTGCGAACAGGCTCAGAATCCACGGGTTCTGGAAGAACGCCTGCACGCCGGCGCCGAGCTGGGCGGAAATCACACCGATGACGGCGTAGGTGACCGCCACCGCCTCGACGTAGATCAGCGACAGCAGGAAGGCCCTGCCGGTGGTGATGCTGCTGCCCTGGCCGACGATGATGCTGGAGATGATCGGGATCATCGGGTACATGCAGGCGGTGAACGCCAGCAGCACGCCGGCGCCGAAGAAAAACAGGACGATCCACCCAAGGCCGCTCTCGCGCAGTACCTTCGCGTAACGGTCCTGGCTGGGCGCCTCCATGGCGTCCGTCGGGTTCGTGGGCGTGGCAGTCAGGGTGGCGGCGGCAAGGGGTGTGGCCGCATCCAGCGCTGCCAGCGTCACCGGCAGCTGTTTCTTGATCGGCGGGTAGCAGATGCCGGCCTCGGCGCAGCCCTGGTAGCCGACGACCAGCGTGATGTCGCTGGCGTCGCGGGTGCTGCGCGCGAGCGCGACCCCGGCCACGATCTCGTCGTGGAATACCTGCACGTCGCCGAAGAACTCGTCGTGTTTGGTTTCACCCGGCGGGATATCGATGCCGCCCAGCGTGACGCCTGTGCTGTCGGCCAGCGCGATGCTGAGCTTGTCGCGGTACAGGTAGTAGCCTTCCGCAATCACCCAGTGCACGCGCAGGCGGTCGGGGGCTTCCGCATACACGTCAACCTGGAAGGCCTGGTCCGGTTCGAGGAAATCGTCGTCCGCCGGCAGCAGACCCAGGGCACTGCCCAGTGAATCGGTGGGCGCTGCGGCCGGTTGCGCCATCGCCAGGGTGGCGGCGCTGCCTGCCAGTGTCAGGCTGACGGTCTGGGTATGCGGTGGATAGCACACGCCGATATCGGCGCAGCCCTGGGACAGGGCCTTGATGTCAAAGCTGTCGGGGGCGCCGGCCTGTCGTTTGAACGGGACGGTGGCGGTGACCGAGTCGCGAAAGATCGCGATCTTGCCGAAGAATTCGTCATCCTTGATGGTGCCGGCCGGCAGTTGCGCATCACCCAGTTCGATGCCCGCGGTGTCGGTGCTGAAGCGGATGCGGTCGCGGTACATGTAGTAGCCGGGCGCAATCGTCCAGGTGACCTGCACCTCCTTGTCATTGTTTACCGTGCTGATGCCAAACGCCCGGTCCGGGTCGAGCAATTCATCGTCGCCGCTGATGCCGAGGCTGTCCACGGCATGGGCGAACGGCGCGGCCAACAGCAGCAGTGCCGTCAGCCAGGTACGCAGTATCATTATGATTCCAGAGTGTTTTTTATCCATTGTATGTAGTCTGCCTGTCCTGTCTGAATTGGGACCGAGATGATTTCAGGAAGTTCGTAGGGGTGCAGCGCACGGATGCGCGCCTCCAGCCGATCGTACACACCCGGTGTGGTCTTGATGAGCAGCAGCACCTCATTGTCGCGCTGCACGGCCCCTTCCCAGCGATAGACCGAAACCAGGCCGGGGACGATATTGACGCAGGCCGCCAGCCGTTCCTCGACCAGGCTGCCGGCGATGCGGCCGGCGCTGTCCGTATCGGGCACGGTACAGAACACCAAACAAGCGTCAATCATGGGGTCAGAGTCGTTTGATATTCCTGTTTCCTGCACGTTCCTGTCGCTGCTCCTGAAAACAAACGACTCTGACCCCGGTCGGAGCGTACCGGAGCGGGCAGGGCGCAGGCAAGCCGGCAAGTATCGCCCTGCGCCTGATTCCGGTATGTTGGCCCCATGGTGCCGTTCCCGATCGTGTTCCTGCTGTTCCTGGCCATTCCCCTGGTGGAAATCTGGTTGCTGATCAAGGTTGGCGGCGTCATCGGCGCCTTGCCCACTGTAGCACTCGTGGTGCTGACCGCCGTGATCGGCGCCGCACTGGTGCGCCATCAGGGGCTCGCCACCCTGCAGCGCCTGCAGACTACCATGGCCCGGGGCGAGGCCCCGGCCATCGAGATGCTGGAGGGGGTGCTGCTGCTGGTGAGTGCCCTGTTGCTGCTGACCCCCGGTTTTTTCACCGATGCGCTGGGCTTTGCCTGCCTGATTCCGCCCGTCCGGCGCGCGCTGGCGCTATGGGTGCTCGGTCGCTTTACCGTGATCACCCCGGCCGGGCAGGGGCCGCGGCACGGCGGCGGCCACCACACGACGACCATCGAAGGCGAATTCCGCCGCGAGGATGAGAATAATCGTGAGACGTGAAAAGAAGAATGGCCACGGAACCACACGGAAATACACGGAAAAATAACAATGCCGGCGTAGGGTGCGTTTTACGCACCGGGATCGGCGCCCGGGGTGCCGCCTGCGGCGGGGTTGGGACGTGAGGGGTGAAAAGAAGAATGGCCACGGAATCCACGGAAGAACACGGAAAAATGACAATGCCGGCGTAGGGTGCGTTTTACGCACCGGGAGCGGCGCCCGGGGTGCCGCCTGCGGCGGGGTTGGGACATGTGACGTGAGACGTGAAAAGAAAAATGGCCACGGAATCCACGGAAGAACACGGAAAAATAACAATGCCGGCGTAGGGTGCGTTTTACGCACCGGGAGCGGCGCCCGGGGTGCGGCTGAGGTGAGGCGTGAGACGTGATACGTGAAGCGTGCTCGATAATGGCCATGGAACCACACGGAAATAACAAATGCGGAGTGTATCTATTGCTGTAGGAGCGCATCTCATGCGCGATAGATAATGGCCACGGAATACTTCGTCTCACGTCT
>DATKZN010000247.1:0-7392 GCA_035527955.1 Gammaproteobacteria bacterium | reverse complement strand
CGACAACAACAAGCTGGTCGAGGCGCAGCGACTCGAGCAGCGCACGCTGTACGACCTGGAAATGATGCACGAGCTGGGTTACTGCTCCGGCATCGAGAACTATTCCCGCTACCTGTCCGGGCGCAAGGCGGGCGAGCCGCCACCGACGCTGTTCGATTACCTGCCGTCCAGTGCCCTGCTGGTGATCGACGAGTCGCACGTGACTATCCCGCAGCTCGGCGGCATGTACCGCGGTGACCGTTCACGCAAGGAAAACCTGGTCGAGTACGGGTTCAGGCTGCCGTCGGCGCTGGACAACCGGCCACTGCGCTTCGACGAGTTCGAGGCGCTGGCCCCGCAAACCATCTTCACCTCGGCCACGCCCGGCGCCTACGAGCATGAGCATGCCGGCGCGGTGATCGAGCAGCTGATCCGGCCCACCGGGCTGGTCGATCCGCAGATCGAGGTGCGCCCGGCCACCACCCAGGTGGATGACCTGCTGTCGGAGATCCGCCTGCGGGTGGCGGCCGGCGAGCGCGTGCTGGTGACCACGCTGACCAAGCGCATGGCCGAGGACCTGACCGAATACCTCGCCGAGCACGGCGTGCGTGTGCGCTACCTGCATTCCGATATCGAGACCGTCGAGCGCGTGGAGATCATCCGCGACCTGCGCCTCGGCGAGTTCGACGTGCTGGTCGGTATCAACCTGCTGCGCGAGGGTCTGGACATGCCCGAGGTCTCGCTGGTCGCCATCCTCGATGCCGACAAGGAAGGCTTCCTGCGTTCCGACCGTTCGCTGATCCAGACCATCGGGCGCGCCGCGCGCCACCTGCACGGCAAGGCGATCCTGTACGCAGACCGGATCACCGGCTCGATGGCCCGCGCCATGGACGAGACCGATCGACGCCGCGACAAACAGCTGGCCCACAACAAGGCGCACGGCATTACCCCGCGCAGCATCAGCAAGTCGATCACCGACATCATGGAGGGTGCGCGCGGGACCATGGCGTCGGCACAGGGCTTTGCGAAAGTGGCCGAGGAGCTGGTGCAGTACGGACGCATGAGCCCGGCGCAGCTGGCGAAGGAGGTTGCCCGGCTGGAGCAGGCCATGTACGAGCATGCCCGCAACCTGGAGTTCGAGGAAGCCGCGCGCCTGCGTGACCGTATCCAGCACATCCAGCTCGGCAACCTGGGGCTGGTGGGGTAGCCGGAAATCGCGGACAACGTCCGCTCCTGCAGGAGCATCTATTGGAGTAGGAGCGCATCCCATGCGCGATGAGGTGTTTAAAAGGATCGCGGATGGGATCCGCTTCTTGTATCTCTCTCGATACGCTGCTTAGCTAGCGGTGTATCAGGGAATGTGAGGAGCTTGATCCGCTCCTGAGGCCATGAGCCTGTCCCGTAGATAAAGCCTCACATTCCAAATTTCTCAACAAACTGAATGGTATCCAAGTCCTTCCTGGCGGGAATGAGGCTGCATGGACAAGGTAAGTGGAGAGAGATGATGGCGATTATGGGTATTGATGTGAGCAAGGCGAAGCTGGACTGTTTGTGGCTGCGCGATCCGGTGAGCCTGAAAATCAAGAGCAAGGTGTTTGCGAATAGCCCTTCCGGTTATCAGGCGCTGCTGGCCTGGGCCATGAAGCAGACCGGGGAGCCGGTGGATGAATTGCTCTGCGTGATGGAAGCGACCGGGATCTATCACGAGGGGTTGGCGTACGCGTTGCATGAAGCCGGCGTCCGGATCTCGGTGGTGAATCCGGCGCAACTGCGCGACTATGCAAAGCGTCTGGGCAGCCGCACCAAAACCGACGCTCGGGATGCGCTGGTAATTGCCCGTTTTGGTGCCACCCAGCAACCTCGCCAGTGGGAGCCGGAGCCACCCGAGGTGCGCCGGCTGAAGGCCCTGCTGGCACGGCTGGACGCGGTAAAACAGGATATCCAGCGGGAACTGAACCGGCTGGAGAAGGCGCAGATCACGGCGATCTCTGCGGAGGTCGTCACTTCGATCGAGACTGTCCACCGGCAACTGAATGAGGAAAAGACCCGTCTGGAAACATTGATTGATGAACACATCGATCAGCATCCGTGCCTGAAGCAGGATCGTGCCTTGTTGGAGAGCATCCCGGGTGTCGGGTCGGTCATCTCACAACAGATGGTGGCCCTGTTGCGCAGTCGTGGCTTTGTCAGCGCCGCCCAGTGTGCGGCCTTTCTGGGCCTGGTGCCGGTGCAACACGAGTCCGGGAGCAGTGTGCGCGGACGGCCGCACCTGTCCAAGGCTGGCAATGCGTCGCTGCGGGCCAAACTCTACATGGCCGCCATCGTGGCCACCCGTTACAATCCGGACATCCGGTGCCAGTATGAGCGCCTGTTACAAAACGGCAAATCCAAAATGTCCGCCTTGGGCGCGGCCATGCGCAAGCTGGTACAGATCTGCTTTGGTGTGCTTAAACACCAGACAACCTATCTGCCTCAAGCGGTCTGAAGACCACTTGAGCCGATGTGAGGGAGATGGTATCTACGGGTGCGTCTATCGGCGTAGGAGCGCTTCTCCAGCGCGATTCATAATGGCCGCGGAACCACACGGAAAACACGGAAATAATAATATCGAAATCGCGAACCAAGTTCGCTCCGCCTGGTACTTCTGGTTGGTGTAGGTGCGCTTCTCCAGCGCGATGGTATTCAGGACAGACGTGCATCTCATGCGTGATGGGTTTGCAGCCGGCGCGGATTCGCGGACAGGGTCCGCACCTGCAGGAGTTTCTGGTGGGGTAGGAGCGCATCTCATGCGCGAGGGGTCTTTCAAAAAGAGCGCAGCCGCGGTTTGCCCCCTGGCGATCAATCGAGGCTAGCCAAATTGACCCCGGGATCAGGTCTGAACCCTTGCAACCGGCGGGCGCTCCCGGTATCGTTTCACGCCTCGCAGGCGCGTAGCTCAGTTGGTTAGAGCACCACCTTGACATGGTGGGGGTCGTTGGTTCGAATCCAATCGCGCCTACCAAATTTGTTGATTGCGCGGCAGTTGCCGCGAGAGAACGGAGTTCGACCAAATCGCCGGGAGGCCGCTCACGCACATCCCTGTGCTCCGCGGCACCAGCGCGTCCATGCGCAACGCGATTTGAAACGCAGGTGTTGTGCGCACTGCCGGAAAAATGAAAGCATCGGCCTGCCGATGCTTTCTTGTTATTGGTAATCATGTGGCCCCTCGTATCGGTCACCACTGGAGACAGCCATGCCCACAGTCACCCTTCCCGACGGCAGTACCCGCAACTTCGACCAGCCGGTCACCGTCCATGACGTGGCCGCCGATATCGGCCCGGGCCTGGCCAAGGCCGCGCTGGCCGGCAAGGTGGACGGGCGCCTGGTCGACACCAGCTACCTGATCGATCAGGATGCCGAACTGGCGATTATCACCGTCAAGAGTGAGGAGGCGCTGGAGCTGCTGCGCCACGACGCCGCGCACATCATGGCGCAGGCGGTGCAGGAACTCTGGCCCGGCACCCAGGTGACCATCGGGCCGGCCATCGAAAACGGCTTCTATTACGATTTCGCGCGCGACACCCCGTTCACCCCCGATGACCTGGGGAAGATCGAGGCGCGCATGCGCGAAATCGTCAAGCGTGACCTGCCGATCGTGCGCGAGGTCTGGGACCGCGCACAGGCCATCCAGGTGTTCGGCGAGATCGGCGAGACCTACAAGGTCGAGATCATCGAGGACATCATCCCCGAGGGCGAAGAGGTTTCTGTGTACCGGCAGGGCGACTGGTTCGATGTGTGCCGCGGGCCGCACCTGCCCGGCACCGGCAAGCTCGGCAAGGGCTTCAAGCTGATGAAGCTGGCCGGCGCCTACTGGCGCGGCAACTCCGACAACGAAATGCTGCAGCGCATCTACGGCACCGCCTGGCGCGACAAGAAGGAGCTGGACGCCTACCTGCATCGCCTGGAAGAGGCCGAGAAGCGCGACCACCGCAAGCTGGGCAAGGTGATGGGCCTGTTCCATACCCAGGAAGAGGCGCCGGGCATGGTGTTCTGGCACGACGCCGGCTGGCAGATCTACCTGGTGATCCAGGACTACATCCGCGGCCAGCTGCGCCGCCACGGCTACCAGGAAGTGCATACGCCGCAGATCATCGACCGCTCGCTGTGGGAAAAGTCCGGCCACTGGGAGAAATTCCACGCCGACATGTTCACCACTGAGTCGGAAAGCCGCACCTACGCCATCAAGCCGATGAACTGCCCGGCGCATATCCAGATCTACAACCAGGGCCTGAAGAGTTACCGGGACCTGCCGTTGCGGCTGGCCGAGTTCGGTTCCTGCACCCGCAACGAGCCGTCCGGCACCCTGCACGGGCTGATGCGGGTACGCAACTTCGTCCAGGACGATGCCCACATATTCTGTACGGAGAGCCAGATCGAAAGTGAGGTTTCCGATTTTATCGATCTGTTGTATGTGGTCTATTCTGACTTTGGTTTTGAAGAAGTTAGCGTGAAATTCTCGACCCGGCCTGAGAATCGGGTCGGCGACGACGCCCTGTGGGACAAGGCCGAGGCCGCCCTGCAGGCCGTGCTCGACCACAAGCAGCTGGACTGGCAGCTGCAGCCCGGGGAAGGGGCCTTCTACGGGCCGAAGATCGAGTTCAACCTCAAGGATTGCCTGGAGCGGGTCTGGCAGCTCGGCACCATCCAGCTGGATTTCTCCATGCCGGAACGGCTCGGCGCCCACTATATCGCCGAGGACGGCAGCAAGCAGGTGCCGGTGATGCTGCACCGGGCCATCCTCGGCTCACTGGAGCGCTTTATCGGCATCCTGATCGAGCATCACGCCGGTTCGCTGCCGCTCTGGCTGGCCCCGGTACAGGCGGTGGTGCTCAATATTACCGATAATCAGGCCGACTATGCCCGGCAGGTCGAAGAATCCTTGAGAAATCAGGGATTGAGGGTCAAATCCGACTTGAGAAATGAGAAGATCGGCTTTAAAATCCGCGAGCACACGATTAGACGCGTTCCCTATTTGCTGGTAATCGGCGACAGGGAGGCGGAAGCGGGTACCGTGGCCGTGCGCACGCGAGGCGGTGCGGACCTGGGCAGCATGCCGTTAGAGCAGCTGGCCCGGAGTCTGCAAACCGAGATCGCGAGCCACGGCCGTAATGTTTTGGAGGGTTGACGTATCAGCGCGAAAAAGAATCTACATCGGATCAACGAGAAAATCCTCGCGCCCGAGGTACGGGTTATCGGCGAGGATGGTGAACAGGTCGGTATCATGGCGGCGAGCGAGGCAATCAACCTTGCCGGCGAAGCCAGCCTGGACCTGGTGGAAATCTCGCCGAACGCTGAACCCCCGGTATGCCGGATCATGGATTACGGCAAGTTCCGGTTTGAAGAGAACAAGAAACTTCAGACGCAGCGCAAGAAAACGAAGCAGACCCAGGTCAAGGAAATCAAGTTCCGGCCGGGTACCGACATCGGCGATTACAAGATCAAGCTGCGCAAGCTGATCGAGTTTCTCGGTGAAGGCGATCGTACCAAGGTGACACTGCGCTTTCGCGGCCGGGAGATGGCACACCAGGAACTCGGCATGCAGTTGCTGATGCGTGTGAAAGCCGATCTCGATGAATACGGTGTCGTGGAACAGGAGCCGAGAATGGAAGGACGCCTGATGGTCATGGTGCTGGCGCCGAAGAAAAACAGGTGACGTGAACAGTGTTCATGTCATTGCGAGCGATGCGAAGCAGTCCCTGTCGCGAGGACTTTGATCGCTGAACTCGGGACGCCTGCGGCGAATGCTTCGCCACTTCGTTCCTCGCAATGACGAAATGTATTTATATAGTGGAGAAGTACGGAAATGCCTAAACTCAAAACCAATCGCGGTGCTGCCAAGCGCTTCAAGAAGACCGGCTCCGGCGGCTTCAAGCGCGGCCAGTCGCACCTGCGTCATATCCTGACCAAGAAGAGCAGCAAGCGTAAACGCCAGCTCGGTTCGCCGGCGCAGGTGCACGGGGCCGACGTGGCCATGGTGCGCCGCATGCTGCCCTTTGTCTGAATTCATTTTTCGAGGTAGTCAGTCATGCCAAGAGTTAAACGTGGTGTAACCGCTCACGCCCGGCACAAGAAGGTGCTGGACAAGGCGAAGGGTTACTACGGTGCGCGCAGCAAGGTTTACCGTGTTGCCAAGCAGGCGGTCACAAAGGCCGGCCAGTATGCCTATCGCGACCGGCGTCAAAGAAAGCGCCAGTTCCGTGCCTTGTGGATTGCGCGTATCAACGCCGCGGCCCGCGAGAACGGTATGTCCTACAGCCGCCTGATCGAGGGTCTGAGCAAGGCCAATATCGAGGTCGACCGCAAGGTGATGGCCGATCTGGCCGTGTTCGACGCAGCCGGCTTCAGTGCGCTGGCGGAAAAGGCCAAGGCCGGATTGTCTGCCTAAGCCCCGCTTGCAGATAGCTGCCAGAAAGGGGAAGGACGCAAGTCTTTCCCCTTTTTTATTCAACTTGTCCTGGTGATATGGATATTTTCATACCTTTTCCCTCGGGGAGAAGATCGCGGGGAGGGAAGAATCAAATCGTTGCTGCAGTGCCTTATTTGATCCCCTTTTATGCCCGGCGCTTAATCGGGTACTCCCCAACCCTCTCCCGGAGAGAGAGGGAATAAGACGGAGCAGTCAGACAGGTTGAATCGCAGCCTATACTACCGTCTCTCTCCCTCCGGGAGAGGGACAGGGAGAGGGGATAATGAAAGCGCTGGCAAGGACGCTGCGCAAGAATTCCACCGATGCGGAACGCGAGCTCTGGAAATATTTGCGTGCGCACCGGATGGCAGGTTTTAAATTCAGGCGTCAGTATGTCATTGAGCCATATATCGTCGATTTTGTCTGCCTTGAAGCAAAGCTGATAGTCGAGGCCGATGGTGGTCAGCATCTGGAACAACTGGAAGAGGATCGTACCAGGACAGAGTTTCTCGAATCGTTGGGCTACAAGGTTATGCGCTTCTGGAATAATGACATCTTAATCGATACTCATGCAGTGCTCGACTCTATACATGAGGGCCTGAATAATATCCCCTCTCCCCAACCCTCTCCCGGAGGGAGAGGGAGTAAGACTGGAGAGAGTCAGACAGATTGAATCGCAGCATACTCCCGGAGGGAGAGGGAGTAAGACGGGAGACAGCCAGACAGTTGAATCGCAGCACTCTCCCGGAGAGAGAGGGAATAAGACGGGAGAGCGTCAGACAGGTTGAATCGCAGCCTATGCTACCGTCCCCTCAACCTCCGGGAGAGGGGCAGGGAGAGGGGATAATGAAAGCGCTGGCAAGGACGCTGCGCAAGAATTCCACCGATGCGGAACGCGAGCTCTGGAAATATTTGCGTGCGCACCGGATGGCAGGTTTTAAATTCAGGCGTCAGTATGTCATTGAGCC
>DATKZN010000246.1:0-6307 GCA_035527955.1 Gammaproteobacteria bacterium | reverse complement strand
GACGTGAGGCGTGACAAAGAATAGCCACTGAAACCACGGAAAAATAATAACTTCAGGCGTAGGGTGCGTTTTACGCACCGGCAACCATGCGGCGGGTGCACCCTACACCCTCTATTGATGTAGGAGCGCATCTCATGCGCGATGATAATGGCTACGGAATCCACGGAAGAACACGGAAAAATAACAACGCGAGTGTAGGGTGCGTTTTACGCACCGGGAACGGGACACGAAGTGCGCTCTGCTTGTTATCGCAATTCATTTTTATTGCCTTGCCTTAATACACATTTTGAGTCGGTCGGAGAGCGGAATAGTGCATGCATTTAATCCTTCCGTGTTCTTCCGTGGATTCCGTGGCCATTATTCAACTTCCTTGCATTTACCTGTAGGTCAGGGGCGCGGGCACGCGTTGACAGGGTATACTTGCCCGTCATATTTTCGTGTGCCGGCCAGTCGCATGTGTGGCTGGTCAGCGGTTTTTGCAATCACCAATAACAGGGAATACCAGTGAATAACGATGAACTGAAGGCGGATATCGGCAGCCTGCTCGAACCGGTCACGGCGCTGGCGCGCCAGGCCGGCGAGCGGATACTGGAAGTCTACAACAGCGACGATTACGCGGTGCAGGAAAAGGACGACCGGACCCCGCTGACTGCCGCGGACCTGGCGGCACACCACACTATCGTCGATGGCCTGGGCCGGCTGACCCCGGAGGTTGCCGTCCTCTCGGAAGAGTCGGCCAGTCTGCCGTATGCCGAGCGTTCCACCTGGCGGCGCTACTGGCTGGTCGACCCGCTGGACGGTACGCGCGAGTTCATTAACCGCAACGGCGAGTTCACGGTCAATATCGCGCTCATCGATGACGGCGTGCCGGTGCTGGGCGTGGTGCATGTGCCGGTCACCGGTATCAGCTACAGTGCCTGCCGCGGGCGCGGGTCCTTCAAGCAGGTCGGCGACGGCAGGCCGGAATCGATCCGCGTGCGCAAGCTGGATGGCGGGCCGGTGATGGTGGTTGGCAGCCGGTCGCATCGCGGCAGCTCGCTGAACGCATTCCTGGAAAAACTCGGCGAGCATGAAATGGTCGGCATGGGCAGTTCACTGAAACTGTGCCTGGTTGCCGAGGGCATTGCCGATATCTACCCGCGACTCGGACCCACGTCGGAGTGGGATACGGCGGCGGCCCAGTGCGTCGTCGAACAGGCCGGCGGGCAGGTGACGGATACCCATATGCAACCGCTGCGCTACAACACCAAGGACTCGATGCTCAACCCGTTCTTCCTGGTATTCGGCGACGCCAGCCACGACTGGTCGCAGTACCTGTAGGCGCAACGCGGGCTCGATGTAAAAAAATGGCCACGGAATCCACGGAGTCCACGGAAGAACACGGAAACGTTCGATGTGGGATATGCCGCAATGTGAAACGTGAAGCGTGAGACGTAAAAAAAATGGCCACGGAATCCACGGAAGAACACGGAAAAATAAAAACGCAGGTGTAGGGTGCGTTTTACGCACCGGGGACGGGACACGAAGCACCTTCTGTCAGGTTGCGGGGAAGTTCGGGAATGGCCACGGAACCCACGGAAGAACACGGAAATATTGCATGCAGGATGCATATGACGTGAATGGTGAAAAGCGAATCAAGTTGGAATCATTGCTGTAGGAGCGCATCTCATGCGCGATGATAATGGCCACGGAAGCACACGGAATTACACGGAAAAATAAACAATCATTGCAGGGCAAGCCGTAGGGTGCGTTTTACGCACCGGTAACGGTGCACGAAGTGCACCCTACACCGTCTATTTGGTGTAGGAGCGCATCTCATGGCCATTCCCGCACATCCCTGTGCTCCACGGCACTCGTACGTCCCTGTACATCGCGCGATAGGGTGTTTAAAAAGATTGCGGATGGGATCCGCTCCTACAAGCGAATCCTGTGCCTGGAGGTTTTGGGAGCCGGTGCCTAAAACGCACCCTGCATCTGGAATTGGCCACGGAAGAACACGGAAAATTACCTGCGGGACACGAAATTTCGTGGAACCTTAAAAATAAGACGTGTAGCAGGTTTGTAGGGTGCACTTTGTGCACCATTATCGTTACTTGAAACGAACCCTGCATCGACCACGCTGGATCGGTTTTGATTAAGGCGTCTGGGGGTGTACTTCAGACGTTGGGGGCGGCGCGTATCTTCGTAATAGCAGGAACATCAGGCCGGCGCCCAGCAGGCCGCCGCAGACATCTGCCAGCACGTCGAACACGTCGGATTGGCGGCCGGGCACGAAATACTGGTGGATTTCATCGAATACGCCATACAGGCCGACCAGCGATACGACCACCCAGTAGTGGGCGGCACGACGACGGCAGCGGCCCGCCATGCATGAACCCATGGCAAAAAATCCCAGTACACCGTAGGCGACCAGGTGCAGGAACTTGTCCTGCTGCGGAAACAGCGAGGGGAGGTCGATGCCCGGCTGGTCCGAGAGGTAGTAGATCAGCGCGGCCCAGCCGATCGTCAGGACCAGGAACAGGCGGCTCAGCAATGGGAGATTTGCCATGTCTCAACCAGCCTCGCGCTGGTGCCACTCCCATGCCGTGCGAATGATGGCGTCGATGTCCTCGTAGGCGGGTTGCCAGCCCAGCTGTGCGCGGATGCGGCTGGAGTCTGCGACCAGTACGGCCGGGTCACCGGCACGTCGCGGTGCGGTGTCGGCCGGTATCGGGTGCCCGGTGATAGTGCGCGCGGCCTCGATGACCTGCCTGACCGAGTAGCCGGTGCTGTTGCCCAGGTTGTAGGTCGAGTTGCCGCCGCCGCCCAGCAGTGCCTCCAGCGCCAGCAGGTGGGCCCGGGTGAGGTCCGAGACATGCACGTAGTCGCGCAGGCAGGTGCCGTCCGGTGTGGGATAGTCATCGCCGAAGATGCGGATGCCGTCGCGCTGGCCGGTGGCGACCTGCAGCACCAGCGGGATGAGGTGTGTTTCCGGCTCGTGGCGCTCGCCGATCCTGCCCGAGGCATCGGCGCCGGCCGCGTTGAAGTAGCGCAACACGCTCCAGGTCAGGCCGCTGGCCGGACTCAGGTCCGCCAGCAGGCGCTCCACCGCGAGCTTGGTGGCGCCGTACGGGTTGGTCGGGTTGCGCGGATGCTCCTCGGTGATCGGTACCTGGTCGGGTTCGCCGTACACCGCCGCCGTCGAGGAAAAGATGAAGTGTTTGACGCCGGCCGTCTGCATGGCCTCCAGCAGACCAATGGTATTGGCCACGTTGTTGCGGTAATACATGAGCGGCTGTTCGACCGACTCGCCGACCTGCGAATGGGCGGCGAAGTGCATCACTGCCCTGACCGGGTAACTGGAGAAGACCCGCTGCAGGTCCGCGGGATTGCCGAGATCGCCCTCGACGAAGTCACCGCCGGGTAACAGGTCCCGGTGACCCCGCGACAGGTTGTCGAGCGTGACCACCGGGTAATCGGCGCGCAGCAGGTCGAGCACCATGTGTGATCCGATATAACCGGCACCGCCGACGACAAGAATGACGGGTTTGCCCATGTGTTCAGTGTCCCGCGTTACTGGTTGACCGCCGCCGGATCACGATCGCGCCGGTCGGCGAGGGCATGGATGCGTTGCGTGAGTGTCTGCCCGAACGCTTCATTCCTGCCGCGCAGCTGGCTGGTCCGGGTGCGGATGGCGTCGTTGTACAGGACCGGTCCGGTCCATGAGGCGAGCAGGGCGTTCAGTGCGGGGGAGGATTCGTGCGCGTCCTCCAGCGCGTCGATCAGCAGTACATCGACCAGGCGCGGGTCCAGCTTCGTGACCAGGTCGTCGTCGGGCGAGAAGGTGTCGACGATTTTAAAGCCATAGTCTTCTAACAGTTCTGACAAGTAATGCCGTGATTTTCCCCTGGCGCACACCGCGAGGCGAAGTTTTTTTTTAGCCTGCAGCGCGTAGGGATCCACGGCGGCGTAGTCCTGCGCGCGGAAGGTGGTGGCGTCCAGGTTGTCGCCGCGGTCGTCAGCAAGCGGCGTTTCCGTGTCGGCCTGTCCTGGCTGCGCTGACATCGAGTCATCATGGTGTTCTTCTGCGACGACTGCCTCCGGGTTCGCTGGTTCGGCGGTCGGTTGCTGTGCTGCCGCGGCGGCGACTTCCTGTTCGTCGGCCAGGTCATCCTCGCTGACCTCGGCCGGTTCATGTACCGGGAATATGCCGCTTTGCTGTTTTTCCCGCGCGACATCGGTGACCAGCTTCGCATCGATACGGCGTTTCTGGTCGGCATAGCCGTACACCAGAGAAATGTCGCAGAGCAGGTTGATCAGCCGTGGGATGCCGCCGCTGTAGCGGTGAATAGCCGCACAGGCCCGGGGGGTGAAGATGTCCGGGTCGCCGCCGGCGACCTGCAGGCGGTGGCGGATGTAACCGGCCGTATCGCTCTCCGACAGGGGTTCCAGGTGATAGTCCACGGTGATGCGCTGGGCGAACTGCACCAGGTCGGGACGGCGCAGCGTCTCGCGCAGTTCGCGCTGCCCGGACAGCACGACCTGGAGAGACAGATCCTTGTCTGCATTGATGTTGGACAGCATGCGCAGCTCTTCGAGCGTCTCCGCGTCCATGTTCTGTGCCTCATCGACAATCAGCACGGTATGCCGGTTCTGCGCATATTCGTCGATGATGAACTCCACGAAGCGCTGGTGCATCTCGACCTTGCTCATGTCCTTATGGTCGAGATTGAAGGCCAGCAGGATCCATTGCAGCAGCTCGCCGAACGAGCGGTGGGTATTCGTGATCAGGCCGATGGTGTATTCCTGGCCCATGCTGTTGAGCAGCTGGCGGATCAGCGTCGTCTTGCCGGCGCCGATTTCGCCGCTGATGACGATGAAGCCCGCCTGGTTCACCAGGCCGTACTCCAGCAGTGTCGTAGCCATGCGGTGTTGCTTGCTGGGATACAGAAAACTCGGGTCCGGCAGCAGGGTGAAGGGTTTTTCCCTTAATTTGTAGAAAGTTTCGTACATCGTGGTGGCCGTATCAGGCGAGCTTGCCATCCGCCTTGTTAAGGACGGTGCCGACGATGTTGGTGACGCTCAGCAGTTCGACGGCCTGTTGCAGTTCGTCTTTCTGGGTCACGCCTTCCTCGACCACCAGCAGCGCGGCATCCACGAGGGGTGCGAATGCCAGCGTGTCCGATGAAGTCAGCAGCGGCGGCAGATCGAAAATGACAATGCGGCTTGGATAGCGCGATTTCATTTCCGCGACCAGCTGGCCCATCTTCGGCGAGCTGAGCATTTCGGAGGAATTGCCCAGCGGCCGGCCACCGGGCAGCACCACCAGGCGATCGACGATGCCGGGTTTGAACAGCAGTTCCGTAACGGGCGTATCCTCGGTCAGGTAGTCGCTCAGTCCCTTGCGCTGTGGCAAACCAAGGTGATCCAGCAGGTCCGGCTGTTGCAGGTTGGCGTCGACCAGCAGCACGGTGTGATCGACTTCCCGGGCGATGCTGATCGCCAGGTTGATCGCGGTCAGTGTCTTGCCTGCGCTGTCACCCGGGCTGGTCACCGCCAGGGTGTTCCAGCGGTGTTCCTTGAATATCTGCAGAATGCGGGTGCGCAGCAGGTTGTACGCCTCGGTGAACGGGCTGGGCGGCATGCCGGCAATGATGCGCTGCTCGCGCAGTACGGTTTCATTCAGGCTGACAGGTGCCGTGACCGCCTGGCCCTGCCCCGCGCCGGTATCATGCCGTGGCGGTACCGGCTGCATGATGTCATCACCCTGCCTGATCTGGCGTTCCTGCCGGGCCTTTTCCAGTGCCTGTTTGATACGTTCCATGCTTGCGTCTTCCAGTGTGCCAGTCGAGAGTATAAAGCCTTTATATTTCAGCAGGTAGGGTCTTGGAAACTGTCCCTTGGTACAGATTGACAGTGAGCAGTCGGGCGCTGATGTCACACCCCGCTCGCCGGATGGTTCGGTTAACTGCTATCGGTAATGTCCCGATAAACCTAAATATCAATGGGTTATGCAGGCTGATGTAGCCCATTCTGTCATTACCGTAGAAGCGGAATCCGGCACGAAAGCGATTGCAATGGCTGGATTCCGGGTCTGCGCTGCGCTGCGCCGGGTAGGACAAAGTCACCGGGTGCTATCTCCGTGCGCTACCCCGGGGCCGGGCCGCCTGTATCGTATTGCCAGTCTGTACAGGCAGGTCGCGTCCATCCTTCCGGGAAGGCCGGCAGACAAGACAGGCCACGATTTTTTTATGCCACCAGAGAATCCGGTGCTCATTCGCCGACCAGCTGATCGACCTTGCGCAAGCCCCTGAACCACATCACGTCC
>DATKZN010000245.1:0-2663 GCA_035527955.1 Gammaproteobacteria bacterium | reverse complement strand
GTCTCTCACCCGGGTTGCTCACGGCCGGGTCCAGTTCACCATTGCGTTACTTGCGCCACACGCCCTGGGTCAGGTTGATATCAGGGGCGATCTGGACTGCCGGAAGCTCCTGGTTCGGACACTCATTCGAGAGCGGCACTTTCGGTAGCCCTGTTGGCAGCCAGATAGAAGGCGATGGCGAGCACCGAAAGCAATATCAGGCATTGAAGCACCAGATCATAACTTCCGATGCTCCACACCAGTGCACCAAGATAGGGAGCTGCTGCTGAACCCATCTGATACGGCATGGCCAGCGCGCCTGATTTTGCCCCGAAATTTTTGCCACCGAGGACATCGCGCGCCGTGAGAGGGCGGACGATACTGACGGTGCCATAGGCACAACCGAACATCACGACAAATGCTGCCATGAATACCAGCGAGGTTCCAGCGGACAAGAGCAGGAGGATCGATATTCCCAGCATCAGGAAGGCTGCGACTGTCACCCCTAAATTCGAGGAATGCCGTCCTGACGCCATCATCAGCAGCCGTCCGGCGACCTGCATTGGCCCGATACACGCTACTACCAGGATAGCGTTATTGTCTGCGACACCCCGCTCGTGAAGCATGGGAAGCAGATGATGCAATACGGTGCCGTGAAGTACTGCAATCATCGTGAAGCCTGCCGCGAGCAACCAGAATGAAGGATTTGCGATGAAGCGCCGTTGGGTTGCTTCGCTGACCGTGGGGGTGCCGCTGTCCGGGGTTACCGAACTTTCCTCGATCCGCGCGCCAAGCCAGGTAACCGGTGCTGCCAGAAATACTGCGACTGCTGCAGCGCAAGCCACGGCAGCGCGCCACCCAATTGCTTCGGAAACCAGGTGGGCCAGTGGAAAACTGATGGCGCTCGCAAAGCCGGCAACAAGTGTAACGATAATGATCGCGCGTCTGGCATTGATGCCGCGAGATCGTGTAATCAGGGCGAAACAGGGATCGTAAAGACAACCGGCCATGGCGATTCCCGCAAGTGAGCATACGCAATAGAATTGCCAGACAACAGTGATCCCCGAGAGACAAAAAATGGCCACACCGCCCAGAACAGTTGCACCTGCCATTGTTTCCGGGCCACGGCCGGAATCGATCAGGCGACCGGCAATCGGGGCAACCAATCCTGACAGGCAAACCGCCAGAGTGATCCCTGCTGTCAACTCGGTCCTGGACCAGCCCAGATCCTGTTCCCAGCGCAGAAGAAGAGCCGGAAAAATGTAAAACAGTGAAGCCCAGATCAGGCACTGGCCAATCGCCAACAAAACAATTGCCCGATCCTTGAACATGCAGGGTGTCAAATTCCAGCCATGGCCCAGTGCAGGCCCGATTGCCCGTAACCACCAAGGGTCACGGCGAAGCGGTGATCAACAACTTCTCCTGCATCTGTAGAATGGATGAGATTAGTCGTCATCCAGAATTCGTTCTGCCGCGCCGTCGAGGTCGTCATACTGACCGTTGCGCAGACTCCAGATGAATGCCGCGAGGCCAAGTGCTCCGAGAAACAATGCAACAGGGATCAGGAATACCAGGAGGTTCATTTCGCGGCCACCTTTCCGGGGCTTGCCAGGGTGTGCTGCTGGTTGCCTGGCGTTGTGGCAGCAGTGGCTTTCGAAAGCGAATGTTGTTCGGCCTGGTTCACCAGATTCAATCGAAAGCTGTTGGCGACCACGGCGATGGAAGATGCTGACATGGCAATTGCAGCGACGAGCGGCGTGACATATCCCAGCACGGCAAACGGTATGGCAATGCAATTGTAGCTGATTGCCAGTGCAAAATTCTGCCTCACGATAGTGCTGGTGCGGCGAGACACCGATAATGCAGTCGCAATCGAGTACAGGCCCCTGCCGGTAAACACAAGATCCGATGCGGCACGACCGATATCTGACCCGGACGCCGGGGCGATGGAGACGTGCGCTGCACCAAGGGCAGGCGCATCATTCAGACCATCACCGGCATACAGAACCCTGTGGCCCATGTGCTGCAATTCCTCGATGCGTGCAACCTTGCCGGCCGGCCTCAATCCGGCGCGAACCCTGGAAATGCCGAGCGCGGCTGCCACGTCCTGCACTGGCGCGTCGGCGTCTCCGGACAGAATTTCCAACTCAAGTCCAAGTGTTCGCAGGCCAGCAATGGTGGGGGCTGCATCGGCGCGAACGGTATCTGACAGCCGGAAGTTGACCAGTTCTCCGCCGGTAACGGCAAAACACACCTCGCTGCAACCGTGGTCTGGCGCGGGGTCCTGCCGGGCTGATATCTGCATTACCCATTCGCGTCCTCCGAGGCGGATTTCCGTACCCTTCCAGACAGCTGCCAGACCCAGTCCCGCGTGTTCCGTCACATCAGACAACAACAGACCGGACCAATTTTCAGGAAGGCCGGCTACCGCTTTCGCTGCAGGGTGAGATGAAAGGCCTGCCAGCCTGCTCGCCAGGGCAAGTTCTGTATTGCTACCACCCTCGATACCTGAGACATGTGGGGTGCCGAGCGTCAATGTGCCGGTCTTGTCAAACACCGCCATGTCAACCTCAGCCAGTTTCTCAAGAGCCGCACCATCTTTCACCATTACGCCGCAACGGAACAGCCGGTTGGCGGCGACCACATGGGCAATCGGCACCGCAAGACCAAGCGCACATGGGCAC
>DATKZN010000244.1:0-3728 GCA_035527955.1 Gammaproteobacteria bacterium | reverse complement strand
AAAAACGCATTCTGGCCCTGGCGCGCCGCCGCGCACGGCAGGCCACGACGACCAGCGCCAAACACACTGCCGTCGTCACCCAGCAGCAGATCTTCGATGCACAGCGTCAGGTCCTGGACCTGCACATGTCGCCGGCGGTGGAGGAATATCTGGTCCAGCTGCTGCTGGCCTCCCGCAATCCCAAAGCCTACAGCAACGACCTGGCGCGCTGGATCAGCTACGGCGCCAGCCCGCGCGGGACCATTGCACTGGATCGCTGCGCGCGTGCCCGGGCCTGGCTGCAGGGCCGCGATTATGTGTCACCGGACGATGTACAGTCTGTCGCCTACGATACCCTGCGCCACCGTATCCTGGTGTCCTTCGAGGCCGAGGCGGAAGGGATCGATGCCGACCGCATTATCAGCGAACTCATCGAGCGGGTGCCGGTGTCGTGATGCAAACGCTATCCAACGGCGTTCGGCCCAGCCGTGAAGAACTGATCGGGCTGCGTTTGCAGGCAGGCAACCTGCCCCTGCACCCGCGGCAGACGGTGCAAAGTGCTATTGCCGGCGATCATCGCTCACCGTTTCGCGGACGCGGCATGGACTATGCCGAGTCACGTGGCTACCAGTCCGGCGACGACGTACGCAACATGGACTGGCGGGTCACGGCAAGATCAGGACGTGCCCATGTCAAGGTCTATCAGGAAGAACGGGAACGGCCCGTCGTCATCCTGGCCGATTTCGGACCGGGGATGTTCTTCGCCACCGAGGGTGCCTTCAAGAGCATTATCGCCACCCGTGCGGCCGCGCTGGTTGCCTGGGCAGCCGTACAGAACGGTGATCGCGTCGGCGCACTGCTTTACAACGGCCAGCACCATGAGCTGCGCCCCACACGCGGCCAGCGTGGCGCCCTGCACCTGATTCGCGAGCTGACAAGAGTCGCCGACCCGGCCAACGCCGGCACCGGTCTGCAGCACGCCGCCGGCAGTTTCAGCACCGCACTCATGCGCCTGCACCGCGTGACACGCCCGGGCAGCCTGGTCTTCATGTTCAGCGATTTCTATCACCTCGCCAGTGACAGCAAACGTCACCTGCAACTGTTGCGCAGGCACAATGACGTCGTTGCCTGCCAGATCCTGGATCGGCTCGAAATGCAGGCACCCGCGCCCGGCCGCTACCCGGTGATGACTGGAAACCGGCGCGGCATCCTGGACACGCGTTCGGCAACACAGCGCGATGCCTGGACCCGGCATTTCGCCGAACGGCGCCAGCGTGCCAATGAACTGATGCAACAGTGCGCCATACCGCTGCTTCACCTCAGCACGGCGGATGATGTCGGCCAGCGCCTGCGCCAGGCGCTGACCCGGCCAAAGGCAGCGGAGCGGGATGCCGCATGACTCCCTCACCGCTGGCAGGTATCGACCTGCACGATATTCTTGCCGCCCCGCCACCGGAATTCTGGCCACCCGCGCCGGGCTGGTGGGTGCTGGCGGCAATGCTGATCGGCGCACTGATATTCAGCGGCTGGCGCCTGACCGCCGCCTGGCGCCGGCGCCGGCGCCGTACGCGCATCCTGCGTGAACTGGAATCATTATCCACAGACAGTCCAACCCAGGTGGCGACGCGGGTCTCCACCCTGTTGCGCCGGGTGGCGCTGATGTGCTTTGACCGCCGCGAGGTCGCCCCGCTCACGGGCAATGCCTGGCTGGCGTTTCTCGACCGCACCGGTGGCAATGGTGCCTTCGTCAACGGCGCCGGCAACGTGCTGGCAACCGCACCCTACCTGTCATCGCCCAACGTGACGGGCATCGACAACGAGGCCCTTATCGTCCTGGCGCGCCAGTGGATAACACAAAATCTGGGGAGATGTGCATGACGATCGAGTTTGCCTGGCTCTGGGCCCTGGCTGTCCTGCCCCTGCCGTTTATCGTTGCCCGGGCATGGCCGCGCGCAACCCCCCGGCAGGAACCTGCCCTGAAACTGCCGTTCGACGGCGCACTGGCAGCCACGGGCTTTACGACCCGGACATCACCCAACCGCCTGCGCCTGGTGCTGGCGACCCTGGCCTGGGTGCTGCTGGTGATTGCCGCTGCCCGGCCACAGCACGTCGGCGAGCCGCTGCAGCTTCCGGTCAGCGGCCGGGACCTGATGCTGGCGGTGGATATTTCCGGCAGCATGGAAGCCGAGGACATGACCGTCAGTGGCCAGGTCGTGTCCCGGCTCACCGCCGTAAAGGCCGTCGCCGGTGACTTCATCGAGCGTCGCAAGAGTGACCGTCTGGGACTGATTCTGTTTGGCGATCAGGCCTACCTGCAGACCCCGCTGACCTTCGACAGGAAAACCGTCCGGACGCAGCTGGACGAAGCCGCCATCGGCCTGGCCGGAAAGCGCACCGCCATCGGTGATGCCATCGGTCTGGCGGTCAAGCGTCTGCGCGACCAACCGCAGGAAAACCGTGTACTGGTGCTGTTGACCGACGGCGACAACACCGCCGGCGAAGTCACGCCCCTCAAGGCGGCACAACTCGCCAGCCGTGAACAGGTCCACATCTACACCATCGGCATGGGAGCCGACCAGATGGTGGTCCAGGGTATTTTCGGCAGGCAGCGTGTCGCCAATTCGGAACTGGATGAAGGGACACTCAAGGCCATTGCCGAAGCAACCGGCGGCCGCTATTTCCGGGCGCGCGACGTCAAGGAACTGCAACAGATCTATCACTTGCTCGACAGCATCGAGCCGGTCAGCGAAGACCAGCAGACCTTCCGCCCGGTTGCCGAGCTTTACCGCTGGCCACTGGGTTTTGCCATGCTCATCGCATTGCTGATTGCGCTAACCCATGCACCCGGGCTGGAAGGTCTGCGCGTACGCGAGGCCCACCATGCCTGAACAGTTTCACTTTCTGCAGCCGCTCTGGTTTCTGGCACTGCTGCCCATGGCGTTGCTGTTGTGGTGGCTGCCGCGTGCCGGCACGGCCGGCAGCGACTGGCAACAGGCCTGCGAACGCCACCTCCTGCCCTATCTGCTCGACAAACCGGTACAGGTATTCAGTCACCTGCCATTATGGTTGCTCGCGGCCGGCTGGTTGCTGGCCGTGGTCGCGCTCGCCGATCCGGTCTGGCAGAAGCAACCACAACCCGTCTATCGCAGCCAGGATGCCGTTGTGGTCGTGCTGGACCTGTCACGCTCGATGCTGAGCGGCGATCTTACGCCCTCGCGGCTGGAGCGTGCGCGCTACAAGGTGGCGGAAATTCTGAAGCAGCGCAAGGAAGGTCAGACCGGGCTGGTGGTCTATGCGGGCGACGCCTTTGCCGTGTCACCGCTGACCAACGATGCGCGCACCATCCAGTCCCTGCTCGCGCCGCTCAACCCCAACCTGATGCCGGTCCAGGGCTGCCGAGCCGATCTGGGCATTCTCCAGGCCGGCGAACTCCTCAAGCAAGCCGGTCTGAACCGGGGCGATATTCTGCTGATTGCCGATGACTATACTGACCCGCGCACCCTGGATGCCGCTACCGATCTGCAGCGTCAGGGTTACCGCCTCTCGGTACTGGGCGTAGGTAGTGACAGGCCCGCACCGATACCGGACCAGCAGGGCAACTTCGTTCGCGACAGTCAGGGGCAGGTTGTGATGCCGGCGCTGGATGTCGCGAAATTGCAGCACCTGGCCAGCGCCGGCGGTGGCCGCTACACCACCATTACCGTGAATGATGCCGACCTGGCCCAGGTCCTTCCTGCGTCGTCCAGGGC
>DATKZN010000243.1:0-6127 GCA_035527955.1 Gammaproteobacteria bacterium | reverse complement strand
TCGCCGGCTATACGGCGACAGGACCGTACCTGAGATTGCGCTTCAAGTTCGACCAGCAGACGGTACGTCAGACTGCGGACTGGTTTAACCGGCAGTAATAGCGTGAAAGTCGATATGAACGTCAAACAGCAAACGATACAGGTTCGAAACGACACGGTCGAGGGAGTGCACTCGTCATGATGACGGACTGGCGCCCGGTCGTGCGGTCAATCACCCGACTTGCCGTATTGCTGTGGGTGATCGGTACTGCTCTGTTTATGCCCTGGCAGCCGGTCAGGGCAGGCGTGCCTGTCACGCTTTACCAGAGTTTTTCCGGCAATCTTAACTATACCGCCACCGGCGGCACGCTGCGTACCCAGTCCAACAGCGGGAATCCCTGTGCCGTCACCGGCAGCCGCAGCGCCGCCCTGAGCGGCATTCCCGCCGGCTCGACCATCACCGCGGCCTATTTATACTGGGCCGGCTCCGGCTCGACACCGGATTACAACGTAACCCTGGACGGTGCCGCGATCAGCGCGGACCGGAGGTTCACCGAAATCTTCAGCACCGGCGGCACCGATTATGATTTCTTCAGCGGCTTTGAAGATGTCACCGCCCGGGTTGCCGCCAAGGGCAACGGGACCTACACCTTCGCCGGCCTGACCGTCAACAATGGCCAGCCTCACTGTTCCGTGTCAGCGGTACTGTCCGGCTGGAGCCTGCTGGTGATTTACGAAAACGCCGCTGAACCGCTGCGGACTGTCAACGTGTTCGACGGGTTCCAGTACTTTCGTGGTGGCATACTGAGTTTAACCGCCAGTAACTTTGTCATACCCGGTTCAGGGATCGACGGTAAACAGGGGGTCCTCACCTGGGAAGGTGACGTCGAGAACTCGGCTGCCCTCAACGGTTTCAGTGAAACACTGACGTTCAACGGCACGGCACTGACCGATGGGCTCAATCCTGCCAACAACCAGTTCAATTCGACCATCAACCTGCTGGGCAGCAACACCAGCTACGGCGTGGATCTCGACAATTACGATATCACCAGCCTGCTCGGTGCCGGCGATACCACGGCCACCACGGTCTACAGCTCGGGCGCCGACCTGGTGTTGCTGAGCATGGAAGTGCTCAGCGTGACCAGCACCCTGTTTACCGATCTTGCCATCAGCAAGACCCACAGCGGCAATTTCAGCGTGGGACAGAACGGCGTGTATACCCTCGGCGTCAGCAACAACGGCCCCTTTGCCGAGTACGGCGCCATCACGGTTACCGACACCCTGCCGGCCGGGACGGGCTATGTCTCGGCGACCGGGACGGGCTGGAGTTGCGGCGCCACTGGCCAGGATGTGACCTGTGTCCATGCCGGTCCCCTGACCAGCGGGGCAGCACTACCGGCTATCACCCTGACGGTGAGCGTGGCCGCAGCCGCCGCGCCGGGCGTAACCAATACGGCGGTCGTTTCCGGCACCCAGCCGGATAACCAGCCGGGGAATAACAGCAGCAGCGATACGGCCGTGGTACAGCAGCCGGACCTGTCCACTTCCACCAAGACGGTCGTCGATGTCAATGGCGGTGATGCCGACCCGGGGGACGTGTTGCGCTACACCATCACGCTGATCGAGAGCAATGGCGTTGCGGCGGCCAATGTCAGCGTGACTGACAATGTACCGGCGAACACCACGAACCTGAACCTCGTGTCCTGGCCGGCCGGTGCCACTGACAATTCAACCGGGGTATTGCTGGATATCTCCGGCATCGCACTGCCGCCGGGCGGATCGGACACGATCGTGTTCGAGGTGACCGTGGCGGGCGGCGCCAGTCCCGGCGACACCATCGACAATACCGCGACCATTACCAATCCGAACGGGCCCGGTGCCAGCCCCGCCGCACCAACCGTCTTTGTCTCGGCATCGCAAATCGCTGCCGGCGGTAACAAGCCGCTGTACCTGCACACCGGTACCCTGTCGCGCATCGTTCCCGCCGCCCTGGGTGATGTCACGATCAACGAGGGTAATACAGCAAGCTGGACGCTCAATCCTGCGCTGGCCACGGCACTCACAGTCGACGGCAGCAGCGGGTCGATACCGGTGACACTGGTACTGGGCGAGGCAGGTAATTCGCAACTGCGAAGCTATACCATTTCCCTGTCTTCATCGGCCATCGGTACCTTTGCCACGCTGTCGCTCACGAATGTGGACCTGGATCCGGTGATTACCGCAACCTACAATCTTGCGCTCACAACCCCCGGTGACAAGACCTTGCCCGCAGGGTCGGCCATCACCCTGACTGTCGTCAATACCAGTTCCGGGAGCAGTAACCGAAGGGTCATCGTTACACCCAATGGCTCGTTCGTTAACCTGCCTTCCAGGACGGTGATCAATGTCGACAGCGTGCAGTTTTATGATGCGGCCTATCCCGGTGGTGCGCCGATCACGACCGCACTACCGGGGAATACCGTCCGTGCCAGGGCAGTGGTGAGCGACCCCTTCGGCAGCTTCGATATCACCTCGGCCGTCATCACCCTTCGCGACCCGGCGGGGAACCCTGTCGCCAGTGGCGCCCCCATGACGCTGGTCGCGGACTCCGGGGCCGCTACCAGGACCTACGAATATGCCTACACCATCCCCGTCTCCGGGCCCGAAGGCGTATGGAGCGCACGCGTCACCGCGCACGAGGGCAGCGAAGGCGTCATCAGTCACCAGGGCAATGCCTCTGTTGCAGTGAGCGCGGCATCGCTCACCCTGCTCAAGTCTGTGCAAACGGTTTCCGACCCCCTGAACGGAACGGTCAACCCCTACAACATTCCCGGGGCGAAACTGCTGTACACCCTGCAGATAAGCAACAGCGGTGCCGGCAGTACCGATGCCGACACGGTGGTTATCAGCGACATGATTCCCGTCAACACCGCATTGCAGGTAACGGATGTCGGCGGCGCCGGGTCCGGACCGGTGCTGTTCATCGACGGCAGTCCGTCCAGCGGCCTGACCTATACCTTCACCTCGCTGGCCAGCCAGACCGATGACCTGGAATTCTCCATCGACGGCACGGACTGGACCTATATCCCGACGGCCGATGCCAGCGGTCTGGATGGCAGTGTCCGTTACCTCAGGGTGCGTCCCGGGAGCGCCATGCCGGGGAATACCGGCGGCGGCGATCCGAATTTCCAGATCCGCTTCATGGTGGATGTGCAGTAAGCCGGTTATTCACGTCTGCAGGATCACGTTACAGCCCCGGAAAATTGCCGGGTCCGGCGCCTGATGGAGTTGCCGATCGAGCGGTGCAGGCGTGACAACACGGCCCGGACGACAGCCGGATCCGCCATGCGCCGGGCACGGCTCTATATATCAAATAATACAATAGCTTGCAGATACGGTGAGCGGCGCCGATAGCGGGTGACCGGCGGACGTTACCACTGCGTAACGGCTTGCAGGCACAGGCAGCCGACAGCGCCGGGTCGCGGGAATCATGTCCGGATGCCAGGCAGCACTGCGGCGGCTTGTGTCCGGCGGGGCTGCATGGATACAGTGGACGCGGTTGCGCGTGCGTCTGTCATGTCGTTCAAGGTCGGGAACGAATTCGTCAGCCGCGAGCCGCAGGCACGCTCCGGTTGTGTTCGATCAGGTTCACGGCCCGGGTTCACACAGGGAGGAGTGGTCACTTGTCCACTATATTTGGCTGGATCGTGGTGTTTGCTGTCGTCGGCGCTGCCGGTTGGGGGGTCATCGGCCTGTGGCTCGGCGGGGTGGTCGGCTGGCTGCTGGGGATGATGGTCAGCAGCCGGGAGCAGCGGGTGTTCCAGGAACGCCTGCACCGGGAGCTGCAACCGCTGACAGACCGGCTTGCCGAGCTCGAGCAGAAGGTGGCCCGGCTCGCCGGCCGCGTGCAGCGCGGTGACGTTCCTGCAGAAGAATGGCATGACGAAGCACGGGCCGGGGCGGCCGTGCCGGAATCGCCGGAGCACGACGCGGTATTTCCGGCAACAGCAGGGCAATCCCCGCCGGCCGCCGAAGCCGTAGTGCAACAAAGTCCGGCGGCAGAACCCGAAGGCGAGACCGCGGGCAGTGCATGGACTGCAGCGGATGCCGCGCCGCGCGCGGTGGGCGCCGGCTATATAGAAAAGCTTGTCGGCTTCTTCAGCGGCGGCAACCTGGTGGTGCGCGTCGGCGTGGTGGTGCTGTTTTTCGGCGTGGCCTTCCTGGTGCGTTACGCGGCCGAGCGCGATCTCGTGCCGGTTGAGTTGCGCCTGGCCGGCATCGCCCTGGCGGCGATCGCGGTGCTGGTGCTTGGCTGGCGCCTGCGCGAGCGGCCCGGTCACTACGGGCTGGTGCTGCAGGGTGGCGGGATCGGTGTCCTCTACCTGACCGTATATGGCGCAGCCAAGCTGTATGGCCTGCTGCCGATGGGCCTGGCGTTTGGCCTGATGGCGGGCATCGTCGCCTTTTCGGCCCTGCTGGCGGTATTGCAGGATGCCAGGTCGCTGGCCCTGTTCGGCAGCGCGGGCGGCTTCCTCGCGCCGGTGCTGGCCTCGACGGGGGGCGGCAGCCACGTGGCCCTGTTCAGTTATTACGCGTTGCTGAATGTCGGCATTCTCGGCATCGCCTGGTACCGTTCGTGGCGCGAGCTCAACGTGCTCGGTTTCGTGTTTACCTTCGTGATCGGATCGACCTGGGGCTATCACTATTACCGCCCCGAACATTTCGCGACCACCGAGCCGTTTCTGGTCCTGTTCTTCCTCATGTATGCCATGATCGCGGTGCTGTTCGCGACACGCCAGCCCCCGCGCCTGCGCGGCTACGTGGATGGCAGCCTGGTGTTCGGTGTGCCCATCGTGTCCTTTGCCCTGCAGGCCGCGCTGGTGCGTGACATGGAGTACGGCATGGCCATCAGCGCACTGCTGGTGTCCGGGTTTTACATTACGCTGGCGAGTCTGCTGTGGCGGCGGGCCGGTGCCGGCCTGCGCATGCTGACAGAGGCCTTCCTGGCGCTCGGTGTGGTGTTCGGCACGCTCGCGATTCCCCTGGCGCTGGATGGGCGCTGGACTGCGGCGGCCTGGGCCATGGAAGGTGCGGCGCTGGTCTGGGTGGGGATCAGGCAGGGGCGACTGCTGGCACAGGTCCTCGGCGTGTTGCTGCAGTTCGCCGCAGGCAGCGCATTCCTGCTGGCAATCGATACGCCCGCCGGCGCATTGCCGCTGTGGAACGGCGTCTGGCTGGGTTCGGTGGTCGTATCAATATCCGCCCTGTTCTCGTCCTGGTTTTTATACCGGCACCCGGAGAGCCTCAGGCAGCAGGCGCGCACCGCCGGCGTGGCGCTGCTTGTCTGGGGGCTGGCATGGTGGGTGGGTGCGGGCCTGCGTGAAATCGATCGGCACCTCGCAGAGGTCGATGCGGCACACGCCACGCTCCTGTTCATGTCGCTTACCGCGCTGGTGCTGGCATGGCTGGGGCGCCGTGTGCAATGGCCGCCCGCGGCGCTCGCCACCATCGCCCTGCTGCCGGTGCTGGTGCTGGCCCTGTGCGGCGAGTTCGGGTTCATGAACATGCAGCACGCATTCCAGGGCTGGGGCCTGCCGGCCTGGGCGGTCGCCCTGGCCGCGCAGCTGCGCGTGTTGTGGCGCGGCACCGGGGTCTGGCCGCAGCGCGTGGTGCAGTTCTGGCATCCCCTGGGGCTCTGGTTGCTGGTGGGTCTGCTGACCTGGGAACTGGACTGGGCCATTCGCGAGACGGTTTTCCAGGCCATGACCTGGCACTGGATCGCCTGGGCACTGATACCCGGGGCAACGGTCTACCTGCTGCTGCGATTCGGGAAAAACATTGCCTGGCCGGTGGCGGCATTTACCGCCGGGTATCTCGGTATCGGGCTCGGCGTGCTGGCGATGGTTCTGTGGCTGTGGGCCATGGCGGCGGCCTTCCATGCCGGTGACCCGGCGCCGCTGCCTTATGTGGCGCTGCTCAACCCCATGGATATTGCGCAGTGCTTTGCCTTGCTGGCCGGCTTGCGCTGGGTGCTGTGGTGGCGCCAGGCGGACACGGACCCGGTCCGCCTCGCATTCGCGCCCGTGGCCCTGTCCGGCCTGGCTGCGGGTGTCTTCGTCTGGCTGAATTCGGTGGTGGCGCGCGCGGTACATTTCTGGGGTGATGTACCC
>DATKZN010000242.1:0-2251 GCA_035527955.1 Gammaproteobacteria bacterium | reverse complement strand
ATTACCTGACACGCGCAACAGCAGAGGCGCGCCGCAACTCCCAGGAACTCACCATCCTGTTCCTCGATCTGGATAATTTCAAGCGCATCAATGACACGCTGGGGCACCAGGCCGGTGACAACCTGCTGGAAGCCTTCTCGGACCGGCTGTCAGGCTGCCTGCGCCAGACCGATGTCATTGCGCACTCGTCTCACGACACGTCATCCAGCGTAATGGCGCGACTCGCCGGCGACGAATTCATCATTATGCTGCCCAGAACCACCGGCTCATCCCAGGCACAAAAGGTCGCTGCCCGCATCCTTGACTCCCTCAAGACGCCGTTCAACATTGATAAGCAGGAATTGCATATCAGCTCCAGCATCGGCATCGCCCTGTACCCTGAAGACGGCCAGAATGCGGATGACCTGATCAAGAACGCCGACATCGCCATGTATCATGCCAAGAAGTCGGGACGCAATAATTACCAGTTCTACTCCAGGAAGATGAACGAGCGAGCGCTGCTCAAGCTCAGGATCGAGAGCCGACTGCGCCATGCTGTGGAAAACAACGAACTGGAGATTTATTATCAGCCACAGGTCAGCCTGTCCACCGGCGTCGTTACCGGGGCCGAATCGCTGATCCGCTGGCGCGACGGCGAATCCAGCATGATCCCGCCCGACGTATTTATTCCGATCGCAGAAGAATACGGCCTGATTATTCCGATCAGCGAATGGTTGATCCACGAAGCCTGCCGCCAGGCCCGGGAATGGCTGGATATGTACAACAACCCGATCACCGTCGCAATCAATATATCGGCCATACACCTGAACGGGCGCGAACTCTCAACCCTGATATCGAAGACGCTGGATGCCACCGGCTATGATCCGCGCCTGCTGGAACTGGAACTTACGGAAACCAGCATTCTGCATGACCCCGAGCTCGCCATCGACACCCTCGGACAGCTGCAGGAAATGGGGGTACAGACCTCGCTGGACGACTTCGGTACGGGTTATTCCTCGCTCAATTACCTGATGCGCCTGCCACTGGACAAGCTGAAGATCGATCGCAGTTTCATCCAGAATCTCGACAAGGACACGCGCGGCAAGGCCATCGTCTCCGCGATCATCGCGATGGCGCACAGCCTGGACCTGGAAGTCATCGCCGAGGGTATCGAAGAGCTCGCGCACCTCGAGTTGTTACGCAAAATGCAGTGCGACATCGTGCAGGGTTACTACATTGCCCGCCCCATGCCTGCCATCGAATTCGAAAAGATGCTGGCAACCAGTATCAAGCTCATTGCCTGACGCGGGCCATAGCAAGCACGCATTACGAAAACACCCGGTGACATCAGGCAGCCCCTGCTTCCACACAGCCCGCGCGCCTGATTACCAGCGCAAGTCCTCGGACGGCGTCCAGTCCGGCATCAGGCTCCAGCGTTCGGGCCGTTAGCCCGCGTCATCAAAACCGGATTTAGCGTGCACTTCCAGTGGATCGGTGAAGGTGACAGTGACAGGCTGGTGACCACCACGTCATTGTCCGCCGACAGCAGGTCATAGCGCAGGCCGGCGCGCCAGTGCGGCATGAACTGATAGACAGCCGGCACCGAGTGGAAGCAGGGGAACGCAAACCGGCAGAATCACGATCAGCCGCAGCGCGCGAACCAGATATCGGTATGATTGAAAAGTCAGGCGCCGTCCCGCCTGACGTGGCAGGACGGCACAGGGTTGCTACTGCTCTTCCAGGCGGTTGATACCCAGAGCCTTGAGGATGTATTTCTCGTAGATCGGTTCCGACGTGCCCTTCTTCATCTTGCGGATGAAGTATTTCTCGAACGCGATCTTGGCCAGGTGTACCCACTTGCCTTTCTTCATCCAGGCGACGTTGCGCGGCGGCATCTGCGGCAACGCCACGAAGGCGGCGCCGGTATCGCCCATGTCCGCCAGGCAGATGGCATTCCAGGTGCCGCGGTGCGTGAGCTTGTTGCCCTTGATGTCATCGCTGATGTTATGCACGATCGCGGTCACCATGGACTCGATCATGTAGCCTGTCTTCGGGGCACCGGTCGGTACCACGGTCGCCTCGACCGGCGGAATGGCGATACACACGCCGGCGGAATAGATGTTGTTGTATTTCGGGCTGCGCTGGAACTCGTCCACGATGACGAAGCCGCGCGGGTTGCACAGGCCCTCGACGCCCGCGACACAGTCCACTCCCTTGAAGGCCGGCAGCATCATGGAGTAGCTGAAAGGCAGCTCGAGATCCTTTACCTTGG
>DATKZN010000241.1:0-8689 GCA_035527955.1 Gammaproteobacteria bacterium | reverse complement strand
CTCAGGGCAAACCTGGTGTTTATAGGGGAATCCCAGCAGTTCGAGCTGCAAAATCTGGATTACACCTACAAGGCAAAGGATCCCTTGATCGAGGCCGATGCAAATTTCCTCCGTGGGTATATCCGCAAGTTGCTGACGGATGCTGCAAATCAGCAGTTGCAGCAACGCATGGATCAGTGGAAGAAGCGCCTGCAGGCCCTGCTTGACAGGATCGCGCCGGATGACGTGACGCTGGACATGGCCTCGTTGCAGTTACACCAGGTAGCGCTCGATATGACAACAGAGGCCGTCCGGCTGAACGGACAGGTGTCGGGCCGCATCATGCTTGAATTTCAAAGGGAGTAAGGGGGGCATTCCGGGCTGGCGCCCAAAATATGTCCAGCCCCTTTCAGTCCAGCCAGATAAATCTGCGGCAGCCCCCGGGCTGCCTTTTTTGTCCACTGGCCGCCACATGTTCGCGAAAGCGGATATCCATGTCGTGTGTCACCGACTTGCCGCGGCATGTGGTTTTTCCGCTGTCAGGCGGCGGGTGAATTGTCCGGGTGTCGGGAAAGGTCGCCGCTACCGAGTTATCTGTCGCCGGTCACCCGCGGTCACCGGGGCGGCACCGGAACGGCATCAGGAAGCACGCGCCTGCGCCGGGATGGTGTGCTGATTACGAAAGAACAGGTAGGTGGCGAGTGCCGTGGCCCAGAACATGACGGTTGCGAAGGTGAAGAACCAGGAGAATCCGAACACGATCGGTATGAAGAAGGAGGCCATGGATCCGATGGCCGCGCCGATGGAATCGGCGGCAAAGACACCGAGCGGATTCTCGGCCGCTGCCTCGAACAGGGCAGGAAAGAAACTGCCCGTGACAAAGGCCACGGGTGCAAGCAGGGCGAGATCTTGCCATGGAGAGAGCTGTTCATGAAACATCAGCAATAGCAGGATGAAGAGACCGCCGGCAAGCTGGAACGCCGGCCGCAGGCGCGGGGTGATGAAGGTGCTGCCGAGACCGGAAATAATCAGGAAGCCAATCGCTCCCAGCACCAGGGCGTCGCGGTAAACATACAGTTTCCTGAACAGGGCCAGGATGAGATAGTGTTCTATCACCAGAAAATTGGCGCCGACGAACAGGCTTACGAGTATCACCTGTGTAAAGGACCTTCCAGGTATGCCGGGATTCCCCCTGTTCCTGACCAGCACCAGCAACAGCAGCGAGAAACCGGCCATCAGGCTGGCGACCAGCGCGAACAGCTTCCACACCTGCTGCATGGAGAAGATGTTCTGCACGTTCCCGGCCAGGAACGGCTGATCATCGCGGATCGGCCTGAAGGCAGAGCGCTCCCAGGTTGCGCCCAGTTCCACCGGCATGTCAACGAAAAAGGGTGCCAGTCCCGCACCCATCAGGGCAATGGCCGGGCGCATATAGAATGCCTGTACCTCTTCCAGCGTCGGCAGGCTGTCGGCCTGTTGCGCGGCCATGATCAGGAACTCGCCACGATTGCGATAGACGCGCACGGCAAGACCGATTTCCGGGCTTTCCAGCGTATGCATGTACTGTTCTGTGAGAATGCTGCGGGGATCGAGCACGGTCGGATACCAGATGGCCAGCACGCCCTGTTCCGTTAAATGCCTGCTGAGTGTCCGGTAGGCCTCGATGGTGCGTATCATGTTGCCGGGCTCGAGCATCATCTGCGGATAGCCGCCGACGCTGGGAAGATAGATCAGGTCGAAACGTTCGTCGGAATTTTCCATGTAGCTGCGCGCTTCATGGTTGACCAGTTCGACGTGACGGTCCTGGTAGACATGGTCGAAACGTGCGGCGAGGGTGCCCTGCACCGCCTCGATCACGGCCGGCTCGATCTCGATGGCCGTGATCTTATCGAAATCGTGCCCTGACTTGCGCGCGTACTGCACCTGGCGGCCGCCACCCGCGCCGATGATGGCGATGCGGCCGCCCGCCGGCGCCCACTCGAGCGGCAGCATCCCGATGTTGTGCTCGAAAAAGCCGTTGCCCGGCGCATACTTCCACTGGATGATGTCGTTATAGAAACCGAGGTAGCGTTCCCTGCCGGTTTCCTGCATGACCTCGAAGAACCCGTAGGTGCCCCATTCCTGGTGGATGGACTCGTAGCCATGACTCGCATAGGCATGGGTCGACTGCATGCTGGTGCCCTTGTACAGCTGCAGGAAACCGCCTTCGAGCTGTGGCACGAAGAGCAGCAGGGCTATGGCGGCCTGCTGGGCAAGCAGCAACCGGCTGGCCCGGGCCGGCGGATGGAGCAGCAGCATCGACACGGCGACCAGCAGGAACGGGATGCCCAGCAGGCGGGCGGCACCCAGCAGCGGGAACACGAACTCCGCGAATAGATAGGCCCCCGCCGCACCAAACAGGTACAGCGCATACACCACCGGCATGCGGCCCCTGAGGTGCCGGCGACCGATCTGGTAACCCACATACTCGCTCAGCCCGTAGGCAATGAAGAACGGCAGGAAGAACAGGGTGAAGGTGAGCATCTGGAAAAACAGCCGCTGCAGCTCGACATCGAACAGGTGGGCGCGCAGGTAGTCGAAATGCTTGCAGGCCAGCATGGCGAGTATGGAGACGGCCATTGCTCCCTGCAGGAGCCACAGCGATTTCAGGAAGGACCGCTTGATGATCGGGAAAAAATACACCCCCGCCAGCGCGCCCAGTGGAAACCCGATAAATAGCAGGTCGAAAAACAGGGACGGCATGATGAAGAAGGTCAGCAGCCGGAACAGCACGATGGTGAAGAGCACGGTGGCGAACGACAGCAGGAACAGAACCAGCGGCAGCAGCCGGTGGTTTAGATGTTCTCTGTCTGCGTGGTGTACGGGGGATGCCATGATCCGGCTATATTGCAGTGCGGATTGTTTTCAGTCTGCCGTCGCGAGCGCCGGGGTGAAGCAGCGTGTACCCGGATGCCTCCCTGTGTCCGGCTGTTTCAGACGGATATAGTTTGCGCGATTGACTCATCCGGTTACTGCCCGCCATAGCGGCGCCTGACGTAGTCGTCCACGATGCGCTGGAAATCCGCAGCGATGCTGTCGCCCTTCAGCGTAACGGTCTTCTCGCCATCGACATACACCGGCGCAACCGGCACCTCACCGGTGCCCGGCAGGCTGATGCCGATGTCGGCATGCTTGCTCTCGCCGGGACCATTCACCACGCAGCCCATGACGGCCACCTTCATTTCCTCCACACCGGGGTAGTGCGCGCGCCATCGGGGCATCTGCGTGCGCAGATGCGACTGGATGTCCTGCGCGAGCTGCTGGAAATAGGTGCTCGTGGTGCGGCCGCAGCCGGGGCAGGCGATCACGGCCGGTGTGAAATGGCGCAGGCCCATCGACTGCAGCAGTTCCTGCGCGACGATGACCTCGCGCGTGCGGTCGCCGCCGGGCTCCGGTGTCAGCGAGATGCGGATGGTGTCGCCGATACCCTCCTGCAGCAGCACCGCCAGTGCCGCGGTCGAGGCCACGATGCCCTTGGAGCCCATGCCGGCCTCGGTAAGTCCGAGGTGCAGGGCATAGTCGGACTGGGCTGACAGCATGCGATAGACCGCGATCAGATCCTGCACGCCACTCAGCTTCGCCGACAACGTGATGTGATCGCGCGGCAGGCCGAGCGTTTCCGCCTGCGCGGCGCTCTCCAGCGCCGAGGTGACCATGATCTCGTGCATGATGTCCTGTGCGTCCAGCGGTTCGGTACGTTTCGAGTTCGCGTCCATCAGGCGTGCCACCAGCGCCTGGTCGAGGCTGCCCCAGTTGACGCCGATGCGCACGGGCTTGTCATGGCGGCAGGCGGTCTCGACCATCTGTGCGAACTGCTCGTCACGCTTCTTGCCGCGGCCGACGTTGCCGGGATTGATGCGGTACTTGGCCAGCGCCAGCGCGCAGTCCGGATATTTCGCCAGCAGCTTGTGGCCGTTGAAATGGAAGTCGCCGATCAGCGGTACCGCTGCATCGTCCTGTGCCAGCTGCTCCGCGATGGCAGGCACCGCTGCTGCGGCGGCCTCGGAATTCACGGTGATGCGCACCAGCTCGGAACCGGCCTGGGCCAGTTCGCGCACCTGGCGCACGGTAGCCGCGACGTCGGCGGTGTCGGTATTGGTCATCGACTGGACCACCACCGGGGCGTCGCCGCCGATGACGACAGTGCCGACCCGTACGGGCACGCTGTGGCGGGAATGGATAGGGTGCTGTGACGTGGGCATGGCTATCAACCGGTTGGGTGCGTCTATGATAATGGAATTCCGGTCTGCCTGTACTGCCCCGGCCAGAGACGGGGCAAGGCCGGGGTGGTGGGCGACAATATAAATATAATCAAACAGATAAAAAATACTTGCAAGCGCTAAACTACTGTATATAATCACAGCTACTGTATAGATAACCAGTGATTGAATATGCCACAGGACACGCTAACCGCCCGCCAGGCCGAAATCCTCGAACTCATCCGCGGCTATGTCACGGAAGAGGGTTGCCCGCCCACCCGTGCCGAAATCGCCGATACTCTCGGGTTCCGTTCCCCGAACGCCGCGGAGGATCACTTGCGCGCCCTGGAACGCAAGGGGTATATCGAGCTGGTGCCCGGCGCATCGCGCGGCATCCGCCTCCTGGAAGAGGACTACGGTCTGCCGGTGGTCGGGCGTGTCGCGGCCGGCGAGCCGATCCTGGCCGAACAGAATATCGAGGATTACTGCCAGGTCGAGCCGCATACCTTTCATCCCGGTGCGGATTACCTGCTGCGTGTGCGCGGCGACAGCATGCGCGATATTGGCATTCTCGACGGCGACCTGCTGGCCGTGCACCGCACCACACACGTGGAGAACGGCCAGGTTGTGGTGGCAAGACTGGGTGATGATGTCACCGTCAAACGCTTCCGGCAGCGCGGGGCGGTGGTTCGGCTACTGCCGGAAAATCCGGACTACGAACCGATCCGTGTTGACCTGCGCGAGCAGGAGCTGGTGATCGAGGGTCTGGCGGTCGGTATACTGCGCAAGGAGATATTATGATGAATACTGTCACGAAGTTGCATCACCTCAATGCCTGGGAGCGCGACGCTGCCAGGGGGCGCGCACGCGTCGTTCCCAGCGGTGTGGCCGGCCTGGACGAGCTGTTGCCGGACGGTGGCTGGCCGCGGGACGGCGTGGTGGAAATCATCGTACCGGACATGCTGGCCGATGCCATGGACCTGGTGTTGCCGGCCCTGCGGCGCCTCGGTCAGCAGGGGCGCATGATCGCGATGGTGACGCCGCCGTTTGAAGCGCGCGCCGGCCTGTACACCGATCCCGACATCAACGCCAACCACCTGCTGCAGGTCAATCCGCACCCCGGCCGCAGCGCATTGTGGACGGTGGAATCGCTGCTGGAGACCGGGGCCTGTGCCGCCGTGCTGGCGTGGCCCGGCTGCGATACCGAGCTGATGGGCAAACGCCTGCAGAAGGCCGCCGCGCAGGGCCGGAGCCTGTGTATCCTGTTCCGCTACGAAGGGCTTTCCACGCGCCGCTCGTCTGTGGCGCTGCGACTGCGGCTGGATGTCAGCGCGGCTGGCCATGTGCTGCAGCGCGTAAACAGCCGGGGCGAGATCCTGTCTGGTATCGCATTGTAAAATCGTCCTCGGGATGGCGGATCGCCATTGCCAGCGTGAGCCGTTTTATGTGTAGTGCGCAGTATGAAGGCTATTCAGTCAGCCGGATGATTGCTCATGAGCCGGATAATCGTTTGTAAATAGCCACGGAACTACACGGAACTACACGGAACTACACGGAACTACACGGAACTACACGGAAAGACACAGAAACAGAAAGAGAAACAGAAAGAGCAAACCGCATTTCCATGTGGTTCCATGGCCATGAAATGTTTGCGCGGCAATCAGGTACCTGTTGCAATCCCGGCAGTTAGCTGCCGGAGCTCTGCTGCGATTCTGTGGTTGGCGTTCGTGGTAGAGAATTGACGTGGTGAAGATTGATGCTGCGGTTTAACCACCCGTGGTATCCGGTTTCCATGCCTGCTGTTTCGCGAACAGCCGTTCGAAGTATTTCTCGGTCGATGTGATCAGCTTGCGCTGTTCCTCGTTGAGTGCTGACTCCAGCGTACCGACCCGCGTCATCAACGCCAGCAGTGAGGCAGCCTGTTCGGGTGTGAAGCTTGTGCTGCTGGCTTCGATGATCCTGTCCAGCTTGTCCACCAGGTAGATCTCGTCGCGGATCAGGTACGCACTCGCCAGCAGCAGGTCGGATGCCGTGTTGCTGTCGAATTTGAATTCATGTTCGAATATCGCCACGATGGCACGCTTCTGTTCGGCGCTGATCTCCCCCTCGCACTTGGCTGTGCCCAGGATCAGCACGGCGGCGACATCCATGGGTTCGTCGAGTCGGTACAGCGGTGGAACGCTGTACTGCTTGCGCCAGCGCAACCGGCGCAGCCACAGGAACGGGTTGATCGCGTCGGGACTGAACCCTGAGCGCTGCAATGCGACGAGCGCCCAGATCAGGCCTGCGACCGAGGACAATACGGCTAGTACGATGTGCATGGCTGGTTTCCGGTTCGACTTTCAGTTCCATAGCGGCAGAAAATCCAGAATTTTTAACACGATGCCGGATTCTGGCTGACTGTACTGTCAGCCTCCAGGGAGGCTTGGTGCGACCGGGGTGTCGTCTATTCGCTTGCCAGGGACGGTGAAAACTTCCCGTTTTGCGGCTATGTTTGAAGTGGCACACGCGGAGTTCGAAACCGGGACAAGGAGCGGGCGATGAAATACAAGGGGTTACTAGCGCTGTTGCTGTCCGGTGCCATACCGGTGCCGGCGCTGAGTGCTGACAATATGACCGGCAGGACCATCGGTTCCGCCTGTTTCGGTTGCCACGGCGCCGCTGGTGCCAACGAGACCAGCATCCCGCCGGTTATCGTCGGTGTGCCGGCACAGTTCATTGTCAAGGCGTTGCAGGAATTCCGGGACGGCACACGCAGCTCCACCATCATGGGACGTATCGCCAGGGGTTACACAGACGAGGAAATCGATGCCGTGGCCAGCTACGTCGCGAGCCTTTCGAGGAACTGACCATGCCCGGATTCAGCAGAAGACGATTTCTCCAGGCGTCCGGCGCCGGCCTGCTGCTGGCAGGCTGTGACGACCGCGCGGGAAACACGGCGGACGTCGCGCCGGCAACCGGGGTTGCAGCAGGCAAGAGCGGCCCGGCCCGGGTGGTGGTGGTCGGGGGTGGATTCGGTGGCGCGACTGCCGCCCGCTACCTGCGTCATTTCGCCAGCGACATCGACGTCACGCTGATCGAACCGAAGACGGCCTTCGTTACCTGCCCGGCAAGCAACTGGGTGCTGGGTGGTCTGCATGGCATGGATTTCATCACCCACCGTTACGACAATCTGCGCGACCGGCACGGTGTCAAGGTCGTGCATGACACGGTGACGGCCATCGACCCGGACCGGCACCGGGTGATGCTGGCGGGTGGCGACACGCTCGGCTACGACCGCCTGATTGTCTCGCCCGGCATCGGGTTCCGTGACAATGTGGAAGGCTACGATGCCGCGGCCATGCAGGCCATGCCGCATGCCTGGCACGGCGGCGCACAGACCGCGCTGCTGCGGCGGCAGCTGGAGGCGATGCCGGATGGCGGCACCGTGATCATCGCGCCGCCGCCCGATCCGTTTCGTTGTCCACCCGGCCCCCCCGAGCGTGCCAGCATGATCGCGCACTACCTGAGCAAGTTTAAACCCCGCTCCCGGGTGCTGATCCTGGATGCCAAGGACAAGTTCTCCAAGCAGTCGCTGTTCATCGCCGGTTGGGAACAACACTACGGCTATGGCAGCGACCACGCCATGATCGAATGGGTGCCGGCGGGCCAGGATGGCAGGGTTGTCGGTGTCGATGTTCCCAACATGACGGTACGGACCGAGTTCGGTTCGCACCCGGGTGATGTCATCAATATCATTCCCGCGCAGCGGGCCGGCGATCTCGCCCTGCAGGCGGGGCTGGCCGATGCCAGTGGCTGGTGTCCGGTTGATTACCTGACCTGGGAATCCCGACTGTTACCCGATATTCACGTGATCGGTGACGCGGCCATCCAGGTGCCGTTGCCGAAATCCGGCTATGCGGCAAATTCCGAGGCCAAGGTGTGTGCCGCCAACGTGGTGCAGCTGCTCAGGGGCGAGGCACCGATCGCGCCGTCCTGGATCAACACCTGCTACAGCCTGATCACGCCGGAGCATGGCATCTCCGTCGCCGGCGTCTACAGGATGGTGGACGGCAAGGCCGTCGCGGTCGAGGGTTCCGGCGGTGTGAGCGCGGCCGATGACCCGGCAGCGCGGCCGCTGGAGGCCATCTACGCAGTCGACTGGTATCGCAACATTACCTACGATATGTTCGGCTAGCCCGCATTTCTCACCGGGCGACGGTTATCCGACATAATGAGCTGAAACCATGAAACCAATACTCATTCGGTAGCAAACAGCGTGTCATTGGCCGCTGCCTATCCCGGCCCTGGCGGGTTCTCGTGCACCCGTACTTGCGATGTACAGGGATGTACAAGTGGTCGCTCTCGCACATGGCCCAGGCCAGCTTCTCGACCGCTACGCGGTCTCACCTTCTCCCTGTGCTTCGCGACACTCGGACTTCCTGTCCATCGTCGCCGGGAGAGAGGACGATGTGCAGGGATGCACAAGTGTC
>DATKZN010000240.1:0-10120 GCA_035527955.1 Gammaproteobacteria bacterium | reverse complement strand
TAGTTGTCAGGCCACACGCTTTCCCGCTGGATAAACGACTCGATGATGCTGTTCATGATTCTCGCCGAATTAAATCGCGCAGCTGATCGGATTAAAAATAATTCGCGTTCACCCACACATGAACGAAAATACTCGCCGCATAACCGAGCGCGATAACCGGTGTCCATTTCAGGTGACTGAAGAAGGTGTAGGTCCCTCGCGCCTGCCCCATGAGGGCAACACCCGCCGCCGAACCGATGGACAGCAGGCTGCCGCCGACTCCCGCCGTCAGGGTAACGAGCAGCCATTGTCCCTGCGACATATCCGGATTCATCGTCAGAACGGCAAACATCACCGGAATGTTGTCGACGATAGCTGAAAGCAAGCCGACCATGACGTTGGCAAAGGTCGGACCCATGTCGACATACATCATGTTGGAGAGCAATCCCAGATAGCCAATAAACCCGAGCCCACCCACGCAGAGTACAACACCGTAGAAAAACAGCAGCGTGTCCCACTCGGCGCGGGAGATTTCGCGGAAAACCTCGAATGCCGTCACATCGCCCACCATCTCGTTCGCCTTTTTTTCACTATAGTTCGGCAGATCACGGTGATGCGTCTTGCGCAGGTAGAAGCCGAAGATTTGCAGGTAGGCCAGACCCGTCATCATCCCCAGCATGGGCGGAAGATGCAGGAAGTTGTGAAAGCTGACAGCGGTGGTGATGGTAGCCAGGAAAAGTACCATGATTACCCATGCGCCCCGCTTCATCCTGAGCTTCTCGGTAGTCGCCTCGGGCCTGACGTCCGGGATTGCGAAGTGCATGAAGGCGGCCGGGATAAGAAAGTTAACGAGAGAAGGAATAATGAGATGGAAGAAGGTCCAGAAATCGACAATGCCCTTCTGCCAGACCATGAGCGTGGTGATGTCGCCGAAGGGACTGAAGGCACCCCCCGCGTTCGCCGCGACCACGATATTGATGCAGGAAATCGCGACGAACCGCGGGCTTTCAGAACCTACCGCCATGACCACGGCGCCCATGAGCAACGCCGTGGTGAGATTGTCCGCGACGGGCGAAAGCAGGAACGCCAACCCGCCGGTGAGCCAGAACAATTGGCGATAACTAAAGCCCTTGCGCGTGAGCCAGGAACGCAAGGCCTCGAATACCAGCCGCTCCTCCATGGCATTGATATAGGTCATTGCCACCAGCAGGAACAGCATGAGCTCCGCGAACTCGAGTATGTTGTGACGGGCTGCGACCTCCACCACGTGCGGCATGTCATGCTGGGCATAGACGTACGCGATCATGCCCCAGATCAAACCCGCGGCCAGTATCACCGGCTTGGACTTGCGCAGGTGCGTAAACTCTTCCGCCATCACCAGCAGATAGGCGATACCGAAGATCACAATGGCAGCATATCCAACGTTGTCGGTGATCAGTGAAAGCGTCTGGGCGTTAGCTTCGGCAGCCCAGGCTGCCGGTGCGCCGATCGCCAGCACCGTTAGGATCAGCATGGTACGTTTCATCGAGAGCCTCCTCGTAGCTGGATGCGAATGAACCAATAACTGGCCAGTTCCTGAAGCCCTATCGCACATCGGCCAATGCTTACAGGATATTGGCCTTCGCCAGTCTCTGGTGGGTCTGTTTGATACAGATGTCCTGGTAGACCTTCACCCCCCGGCTCTCGACAGTCGCCGCCGCCATCGTTGCGGATACCCAACTGTAACCAGAGGTATTCCGGTGATGCCTCGATGACGTCCCGCGCGACATCGTGGATATGCTGCGGCCGTCTGATCACGACGACCAGGTACACGGCGACCATGTGGCTCGGGCTACCGAACCTGCCGGACAATCCGACCATGACTATGCGTCTGACATCGTTCAGGACTGCGCTCGCTCAATACGGGTTGCCTGAGCAAGGCCGACCATTTGTACGGACCTGGCGGAACGTGCATTCTCGATTGCATCCGCATCGCTCACCCTCAGCTGATTATGGCGCGGTAACGTGGTATATTGTATACCATTCGAGACCGCTAGAAAACAACGCCTATCGAGAATATTTTTTGCAGGATTGGCAAGCGGGGACAGGCGATATCTCTACTTTGCCGGGCGCTCTCCGCAGTTGGTGCGCCTTCGACACCCCTCGGCAACGGAATATCACTCATTACAGAACACCCGCCGGCAATGGCGGCACTCACATATAGGCAGATCGCCCATGGGCGCTTCCAGCGCGGCATACGGACCGGATGCGAAAATGCACAACACGGTCACCACGACAGACTTGCTCGCGCGCAAGCAGGATGAAAAATCACCTCGGTCAAAGCCGGCCAACACCGCCGGTTTCGCTACACCGCCAAAGTGCACTGTTATCAAATCGGGACGATTCGATTATTCCGGGAGAAAATCATGCTACCGATCGATGCCCTGAAAGCCGTGCGCATCGGGAACCACCCCGCCCCCATCGATTCCATCGGACTTTCGCCCGCACTGCGGCTACTGGTCCTCGCACCGCACCCCGATGACTTCGACGCCATCGCTATCACGCTCCGTTACCTTCAGGTTCGCGGCAATGATATCCACCTGGCCGTACTGAGCGGCGGCAGCAAGGGCGTTCAGGACAGCTACGCCAACCCGCCGACCTGGGAGCAGAAGGCGCGACTACGTGAGCAGGAACAGCTGGACAGCTGCGCCTTCTTCGGGCTCTCCCCTGCCCGGGTCAACTTCCTGCGCCTGCCGGAAGCGGCTGATGGCGAGCTCGCGCATGATGCGTCCAACGCATCCCTGGTACTCAAGCTAATCAGTGAAACATCGCCGGACGTCCTGTTCCTGCCCTGCGGCAACGATAGCAACGCCGGCCATCGGCGTACTTACGACATCGCTCGTGCGGCGGTACGCGATCTGGGCAAACCCCTGCTGGCCCTTTATAACAAAGACGTCAAGACACTCAGCTTCCAAACCGACCTCTATGTCGGATTTGATGAGATCCTGGCCGACTGGAAACGCACCCTGCTGCGCTTTCACGACACCCAACAGGCGCGCAATATCAGGCTCCGTAACCACGGCTTCGACGACCGCATTTTGAGCTTCAACCGGGACGTGGCACACGCGCTCGGACTCGAGGTCCCGTACGCGGAGGCCTTTCGATTCGAGCTCTTCCACGCAGACCGCCTGTAGCCCAAACCGAAAACCAGGACCAGGTCGTTCGCCAACCATCCCCGGGCCGGCGCATGAGGCCTGCTGCTAGGTGGTGCGGGCGTACAGTCATCGGCCTTCCTGCCAACCCAGGGAACCAGGGGTCGAACACTGGACACCAGTAGCATATTCGCATATTATACTTTTCTAATTATTTTGGTATTCAGTATACACTGTTGCGCTGCAACAACACTTTTACGCTGCTGTATATCCATATATTTAAGGAAATCAGCGAGATCGCCGAAAGGCTCCCGCATTCGAAAAGCTATTGCAGGAGTAATGACATGACAAAACATATCAATACCGACAACACCGCCGCCAACAAGGATGTGCCCGGGAGCTGCTGGACGTGGCAGGCCATGCTCCAGATTGCCGTTGGCGTGCTGCTCGTAACAGCCGCGGCGTTTGGTTACTCGCTACTGCACCACCCCGCAGTAATGATTCCCACCATGATGGGCGCAGCCCTGCTCTTCGTCGGCGTCAAGGCCTTCCTGGTGTGCCGCGATCGTCCGCAGTTACGCGAACATCACCACTCAAGCAACGGGATGACGGGCTAGGCAGGCGTTCGATGGCCCGCATCAGGATGCCCTGGATCGGGCCATCGCGAGCGCCTGTATGACCGTGCCCGTTTGACCACGGGCACTTCTTCTATGACCATTCCGTCCAGGGACGTGGAACCTCTCGCTTTCTGCCTGGCCTGCCCGAACGCCGCGACAACCCGCAACGCCTGGTCGACCTCCGATCCGGAGGGCGAAAATACACCATTGACACAGGTTGGATTTAACCAGGGTACGGCACTGAATCTTCCAGGTCCGGCACAAAAGCGCACGGTCTGAAGCCCTGTGCCTTGTTTAGCATCGCAGGCGCGTTTCCTGCCAGGGAGATGAGGCTTCTCACGGCGTTTACCACCGTGGTAAAAGCCGTCAGTGCACCATGAGCGTCGGTATGTTCGAGTGGGTCAGCAGGTGCCGGGTGACCCCGCCGAACAGCAGCTCGCGGGCACGCGCATGGCTGAAGCCACCCACGACCAGCAAACCCGTCTTCGCTTCGGTGCATACATTCAGCATGGCCTCGCCAACACTGTCTCCCTTGCTATCCAGAAAGACGACATTGGCGGCAATCCGATGCCAGGAGAGATACTCCATCAGGGCGTTAGCGCCCGCCTCCCGCTTCTTCGACGAGAGGATCGTCACCGCACCCATATTGACCAGCCAGGGCCAGGTCATGGCGATGGCCCGCGAGGCCTCGGTGCTCTCGTTCCAACCGATCGCAACCCGCTCGCATTGCTCGACCTGAGCCATCGGTGGTTCAATCAGGACCGGACGACCAGTCCCGAACAGCATGGCCTCGATGGCCCTGCCTACCGGTGAGCGCCGACTGGAGCCGGCATGGATCACCGGTCTCGGCACCGCAACCACATCACTCAGGCGCGCGTGGCGGATCAGGGTTTCTTCCACGTGGCCAAACTCCTGGTGCCAGTTTGCCGATGGGCTGTCTCCCTCGATGGGCGTGTCGCTGAGCGCAACGTTGGCCTCACGGCAAACCGCCTCGAATCCCGCCCGTGCCTCGTCGGCCTGGGCCAACGCCGACTGTTCCGCAGATGCCTGGACGCTGCCACGCAGCTTTGCCGGCATGTGAAACTCGAACGAGACCGCATCTGAAACACGCTGCATCACATGCAGCCCCTTGATGTGGGCCCCAAAACGGTTGGCAAGGACCAGCGCGCGTTTCAGCGCCGTCATGCTTTCCTTGTTCCCACCGATAGGAACCAGAATGATTTTAATCGACATGTTTGCAACCTCAGGAATAGTAGCCAGAGTTGATGTGACTCATGCGAGGCAGCATGCCTGCCGCAGTCTTATTTCTTGCCAATCGTACTGACAACGTTCAGATTACCGATACGGCCGGATTCAACACCCGCGGCCGGATCGATAATGGCATCGATGAGGGTCGGCTTGCCGGACTTGATGGAGGCATCCAGTGCCCTGGCCAGCTCTTCCGGGGTGGTGACGCGAACGCCTTCGCCGCCCAGAGCGATCATCATCAGATCGTAACGGGTCTTGGGATTGAACAGCATGCAGGAAACCTGGTGGTCAGGACTGGCTTCGTCACCGCGGTAGATACCGCCGTTGTTCATGATGATAACGGTCACCGGCAGGTTGTAACGGGTTATGGTTTCGATTTCCATGCCACTGAAACCGAATGCGCTGTCACCGCAGATAGCAACGACCGGTTTGCCGGTTTCTGCAGCAGCAGCAACGCAGGAGCCCATACCGACCCCCATGACACCCCAGGTGCCGGTGTCCACACGACGACGCGGCAGATACTGATCGATGACCATGCGTGCGTTGTCGAGGGCGTTTGCACCTTCGTTAACCAGGGTGATGTCCGGGTAGTTCTTCAGCACATCGCGGATTGCACCCAGCGAGTTGAAGTAGTTCATCACCGGTGTGACAGCAGTCAGTCTGGCACCCAGCTTGGCCCGGTTGCCTGAGGCCTTTTCAGCAACAAGGTCAGCCCATGCAGCAGGCCTGGTCATGCCACTCAGGCCAGCACGCAGCGCAGCCACGCAAGAGCCGATGTCACCCACCAGCGGTGCAGCGATAGGCACGTTGCTGTCCATTTCATTGGCCTGGATGTCGATCTGCACGAATTTCTTCGAACCACCCCAGGTCTTGCCCTTGCCGTGGGCGAGCAGCCAGTTCAGGCGAGCGCCGACCAGCACGACAACGTCTGATTCCTTCAGAACGAGGGAGCGAGCGGCGGCCGCACATTGCGGGTGAGTGTCGGACACCAGACCCTTGGCCATGGACATCGGGGTGAAGGGTATGCCGGTTTCCTCGATGAGTGCCCTGATTTCGTCGTCGCATTGCGCGTAGGCAGCACCCTTGCCGAGCAGGATCAGCGGCTTCATGGCGCCCTTGATCAGCTCGACAGCACGTGCAACGGCATCAGGACCGGGCAGCTGGCTCGGGGCCGGGTCAACCGGCACAAACAGGGAGTTCGCACCTTCTTCAGCGCTCATCGTTTTGGAAAACAGCCGGGCTGGAATATCAAGGTACACGCCACCGGGACGACCGGAGAGAGCGGCGCGAATCGCGCGCGCGACAGCAACGCCGATGTCTTGGGTGCGATTAATACGGTAGGCAGCCTTGCAATGCGGCCGGGCGATGTTCAGCTGATCCATTTCTTCGTAATCGCCCTGTTGCAGGTCGACGATTTCGCGTTCGCTGGAACCGCTGATCATAATCATCGGAAAGCAGTTCGTGGTGGCATTGGCCAGTGCGGTCAGGCCGTTCAAAAAGCCCGGCGCGGAAACGGTCACGCAAACACCGGGTTTTTTCGTCAGGTAGCCGGCGACCGACGCGGCATAACCCGCGTTTTGTTCATTTCGGAAACTGAAGAAACGCTTGCCGCGTGCTTGCCACAAGCGGCCGATCTCGGTAACAGGTATACCGAGAAGACCGTAAATGTTGTCAATGCCGTTCATTTCCAGGGCTTCCATCAGAAGATGGAAGCCGTCGGTCAGTTCTGCGCTTTCAGGTTCTAATGCTGGTTCGTTACTCATCACTTAATGCTCCCAGTTCACAAATTCTTTGACGTGTTCCGACAGGTGATCGGTATGCTCGCGTACCAGCTGCTCGGCCAGCTCGGCGTCGCGCTGTTCCAGGGCCTCGATGATGTGCAGGTGACTCACGATCGACTCGGCTACCCGGTCAGGCTCCCTGAGCGCGCGTGCGCGGATTGCCTGCATGTGGATGAACAATCCCCCTGCGATCCCCGACAGCAACTCGCATTTACCCAAGCGGATGATTGACTGATGAAAGTGGATGTTTTTCTCCGAGTACTCATCGATCGCCGCCAGCGCCAGCGCCGGGTCGTCCAGATTCACGAACATCCTTCTCAGGCCGGCGATCTCGTCATCGCTGGCGTGGACACATCCCAGGCGTGCAGCAAGGCTTTCCAGGGCACCCCAGACGCAGATGATCTGCAGAATATCCAGCTTGGACTTGCGGACCACGAACGTTCCCCGCCGAGGGACCATACACACCAGGCCTTCCTGCTCCAGACGTGAGAGTGCCTCACGGATCGGGGTTCGGCTAACCCCGAGGTCCTCCGCCAGGCGGCGTTCGTCCAGCCTGACATCGGTGTCCTCCGCATAGATGTCCATCGATATGATGGCCGACCTCAGGGCCTCGTACACCTTGTCTTTCAGCACCACACTGGCGTCGACGGGACTGAGACGCATGTTACGGGTAGGCACCTCCGTTACCCCTGCGACCCGCCCTTCGGCTCCTGGCCGGCGGCACGCTTTCTCTTGAACGCCTTGAACACCGGCATCAGGAACAGCAGCAAGGCGACCCCCATAATGGGCCCGGAGATGGGCCGCTGGATGAACACCAGCAGTGAACCCTCCGACAGCAGCAGGGACTGGCGCAGTGACGATTCGGCCAGCGGTCCGAGCACGATCGCGAGGACCATCGGCGCCATGGGGTAGTCGAGCTTGCGCATAAGATAGCCGACGACACCGAAGATGAGCATCAGCCAGACGTCATGCATTTCCTGGGTCGGTGCATAGCCACCGACCACGCACAGGACGAAAATGACCGGGGCCAGAATGGTGAAGGGCAGCTTCAGGACCCAGATGAAGAGCGGGATAAAGGCCACATTCAACAGCAGTGAAAACAGGTTGGCCACATAGAGACTGGCGATAAGACCCCAGACGAACTCGGTCTGCTCGACGAACAGGCGCGGACCAGGCTCCAGACCCCAGATGACCATGCCGCCCAGCAGGATGGCCGTGGTCGGCGAACCCGGGATGCCGAGCGTCAGCATGGGCAGCATCGAGCCGGTGCTGGCGGCGTTATTGGCGGACTCGGGCGCGGCGACGCCCTGGATGTTTCCCTTGCCGAAGCTCTTCGGGTTACTGGACATGGTCTTGGCAAAGCCGTAGGCCATGATGGACCCGGGGGTCGCCCCGGCGGCCGGGAGCAGACCGACAAAGTATCCCACCAGGGAGCCCATGATCATGGTCCTGATGCAACCCACCATCTCCTTGAGGGCACTGAAGACGCGGCGCACCGACACCTCCGCCTTGGAGACCTGCACCTCGCCACGGCTGCTCTCGATGGTCCACAGGATTTCGCCGATACCGTAGATACCGATCGCCAGCACGAGGAAGTTGATACCGTGGTAAAAGCCCGGCAGGTCGCCGAAGATCAGTCGCGGCGCTCCGCTGATAATGTCCAGGCCGACCGCACTGAGCACCAGGCCGATCAGGATCGAGAAAATGGTCTTGGGAATGTCGTCGCCGCCGAGGCCGACGAAGGTGCCGAAGGCCAGCATCATGAGCGCGAACTCCTCGGCGGAACCGAATACCAGTGCCACGTGCGCAAGGGGTGGTGCAAAGGCCGTGAACAGGATGACCGAGATGGTGCCGCCGGTGAAGGAAGCCACCGCCGCCGCCACCAGTGCCACGTCGGCCCTGCCCTGCAGGGCCATCGGACGCCCGTCGAAGGTAGTCGCCACGGCGGTCGAGGCCCCGGGTATACCCAGCATGATCGAGCTGATGGCACCCCCGTACATGGCGCCGTAGTAAATCGCACACAGAAAGATGATGGCTGAAGTCGGCGGAACGATGAAGGTGACCGGCAACAGGATGGCCACGCCGTTGACCGAACCCAGGCCAGGCATGGCACCGATGAACAGGCCGACGGCACAGCCGATGATCACCAGGAACAGGTTCATCGGCTGCAGTGCGATCAGAAAGCCGTCGAGCAAATGCGGGATTATATCCATGCTACGATCCTCGGGATAAACGAGTGGTAAGGAAACCGAACCTGCGTATTGCGCTGAAGGCGATCACGGGATTGTGCGCTACATAAACATGTCATATAGCGGATAAAAAAGAGTTTCGGTGGCCCCCTTGGGCAAGGTGATGTGCAACAGGATCTCGAAGAAGAAGAAGGTGACGATCGGTGCTGTGATGGCAAAGGTAGCGGTCTGCAACCAGGAGTGCCGACCGATGATCTTCATGTAGAACACGAAGAACAGGGGAATCGCACCATAGACACCGATCCAGTGCATCGCGCCGATCATCATGGTCAGGGCACCGACCACCAGGGCGACCAGGACGGCGGACTGGCTATCGAAGTAAGGCTCGGTTGACTGCGATTGCGGCGTGACGCCCCTGAGGGCGCGCACGAATATCCACAGCGAACTCAGCAGCATGCCCGCCGACAGCCAGAAGGGAAACGCCCCACCGCCAGGTCCCCTGTCAGGGACCCAGCCGATGGGGAGCTCCGCGCTCTTCCACATCAGGTAGGCGGAGAAAAACGCCAGGGCTACAGCCATAAGCAGTTCAGCACGCCGCATTTGAATCTCCTCCGCTCTACACTGATTTTTCTTCGAAGTTCAGCCTGTAAAACTGCGGCTATTTGAGCTCGCCGATCTCTTTCAGCAGTTTCTGGTGGATATCGTAATTCTCTTTCCAGTAGTCCATGAGGCCATCGCCCGTGAGGAACTCACCGAGCAGGCTCTGCTTCTTCATATACGCCTGCCAGTCTTCCGAGTCGTATACCTTCTTGAATACGTCACGGTAGAACTTGTAGGCCTCGTCACTCATTTCAGGCGGACCCACGACACTGCGCTGCATGAAATAGGAGTAAGGCTTGCCGACCTCGGTCATGGTCGGGACGTCCGGGAACATGGGCAGACGCTCCTTGGTGAAGGCCACGATGGGCACGACGTCGCCGGACTCATAGAAACCAATGGCCTCGGACGGGTTGTTGACCGTGGAGTCGGCGTGCTTGCCGGCCAGCTGCTTGGCGACATCACCACCGCCCTTGAAGGGCACGTACTTCATTTCCAGCCCGTAGGTCGTGTTCAGGAACGAGGTGAGGAGCTCGTCCTCGCCACCCCTGCCCGTGCCGGCCATGGTCCATCCGGAA
>DATKZN010000239.1:0-5203 GCA_035527955.1 Gammaproteobacteria bacterium | reverse complement strand
GTCGAACAGGTGCTGCTTGTCATCGCCGTGCATCAGCGCCCCCCGCTGACGTCCAGCGCGAGTTGATAGAAAGGCTCAGGGTAGAAAAACAGCAGCAGGCAGGCAAGCGAGGTGATGATCATCGCGGCCAGGCAACTGGTCGGCGCCTCGTGGATGCCGGTGTGACCGGTACTGTCATGCGCGGTACCGAAAAACGCCCGCACCGGGATCGGCAGCAGGTAGGCGATGTTCAGCAGGGAGCTGAACAGCAACACGCCCAGCAGGAGCCACTGGCCGGCCTCGATGGTGCCCATGCCCAGGTACCACTTGCTCCACATGCCGCCAAACGGCGGCAGCCCGATGATACTCAGGCTGCCGATAAAAAAGGCGCCGAAGGTGACGGGCATGGCGCGTCCCAGCCCGGCCATGTCGCTGATCTCGGTCTTGTGCGTGGCCACCAGGATGGCGCCGGCGGCGAAGAACAGCGTGATCTTGGCGAAGGCATGCATGGTGATCTGCAACGCGCCGCCGATGATGCCGGACTGTGTCACCAGCAGTGCCCCCAGCACGACATAGCCCAACTGGCTGATGGTGGAATAGGCCAGCCGTGCCTTCAGGTTGTCCCTCGTCATGGCGACCAGCGAGGCGAGCAGGATGGTGGCGCCGGCGAACCAGATCAGCCAGTCGGCGGCGCCGCTCTCCGTGATGAAGCCGGTACCGAACACGTAGAGCGTGACCTTCAATACACTGAAAACACCGGCCTTGACCACGGCAACTGCATGCAACAGTGCGCTGACCGGCGTCGGCGCGACCATCGCCGCCGGCAGCCAGCGATGAAACGGCATGACCGCCGCCTTGCCGATGCCGAAGATGAACAATGCGAGCAGCAGACCGGCCCAGGCGGGGTCGAGATGACCGGCCAGGATGCCGCCGCGCCGGAACTCGAGCGTGCCGGTCACGCTGTAGGTGATCAGGATGGCGAACAGCAGCAGGCCGATCGAAGTGCCGAGCAGGATGCCGAGATAGGTGCGTGCACCACGCCGTGCCGCGTCGGTGCCGGCATGGGCCACGAGCGGAAACGTTGCCAGGGTGAGCAATTCGTACCACAGGAACAGGGTCAGCAGGTTGCCGGCAAAGGCCACGCCGAAGGTGCAAGCGAGCGCGATGGCGAACATGGCATAGAAGCGTGTCTGCTGTTGTTCGTTGTGGCCGCGCATGTAGCCGATGGAATAGAGGGTCGTGACCGGCCACAGCAGTCCCGCTACCAGTGCGAACAGCATGCCGAGCGGCTCGATGGACAGCATGATCGGCAAACCGGGCAGCGGCTCGGCGAGCTGCCATGTCACCACGGCACCGTCACGCACGTGCGGGTACAGCGCGACTGCGCAGGCCGCGACAGTCACGGCTACCGTAATGGACAGCGCCTCGCGCAGATCCGGCCAGCGACCGAGCAGGGCGATGCCGACGGCCGCAAGCAGGGGCAGCGCCAGCATCGACAGCATCAGTGCCTGTGCCGTCACGGTCCGGTTACCGTGAGCAGTCGCACGGCCGTCGTGGCCGTGTCCACTGTCAGCCGGGTATCCAGGCCGAACCAGATATTGGCCAGCACCAGCAGCCAGGCCGGCACGAGCATGGACAGGGGGGCTTCCTGCAGCGGCGGCGCGTCGGGTGCCGGGGTCCGGAACAACATGGCATCCACCAGTTTCCACAGGTAGGCGACGGCCAGCAGCGAGCCGGCCAGCACCACCAGTGCAATCAGCCAGTCCTGCTGCTCCAGCGCGGCCAGCACCAGGTACCACTTGCTGATGAAACCGGCGGTGCCCGGAACCCCGACCAGGCTCAGTCCGGCGATGACGATGGCGCCGAAGGTCCAGGGCATCTGGCGGGCGCTGCCTGCCAGCCGGTCGAGCCGGCTGGAGCCGATGCGATAGACCAGTGCGCCGAGCGCCATGAACAGCGCGCCCTTCATCAGGGCATGGTTGAATACATGCACGATGGTTGCGGTCAGTCCGAGCGCCGAACCGTAGGCGATGCCCAGCACCATGTAACCGATCTGGCCGATACTGGAATAGGCCAGCAGGCGCCTGGCATCGGGCTGGTAGATGGCCGCCACCGACGCGAACAGCACGCCGGACACGCCCAGCAGCAGGAACACCAGGCCGGTGGGCGTGAGTGCGACCAGGCTGCCCGGAAACACGGTGAAAACCATGCGCAGCATGATGTACACAGCGACCTTGGTCGCGGTTGCTGCCAGGAACACCGTGACGGCGATCGGTGCGTAGCAGTATACGTTCGGCAGCCAGAGATGCAGCGGGAACATGGCCAGCTTCAGTCCGATGCCCACCACGATAAACGCGAAGCCGGTGTGCACCGTGCGGTGTGAGGCGAGGTCGGACAGGCGGGTATGCAGGTCCATCATGTTCAGCGTGCCGGTCTCGGCATAGATCAGGCCGATGCCGATCAGCAGGAAGGTGGCGCCGATCGTGCCCATGACGAGGTACTGATAGGCGGCAGTCAGTGCCTGACGGCGCTGGCCGAGGCTGATCAGCGCGTAGGAGGACAGTGAGGATATCTCCAGGAATACGAACAGGTTGAACACGTCACCGGTCTGGCTGATACCGAGCATCCCGTCCATGCACAGCAGGAAGGCGGCGTAGAACAGTGATCTCTGGTGACGCGGTATTTCACGTTCGACGCTGCGCAGGGCATACGGCAGAGTGACGGCGGCGATGCCGGCGATGATCAGGGCCACCAGTGCATTGAGTGCATCGACGCGGTACTCGATGCCCCACGGCGGCGCCCAGCCGCCCAGTTCGTAGCTGACCACGTTGCCACCGGCGACCGTCTGCAGTTGCCAGACGGCCAGCGCCAGGCAGATCCAGGCGACGGCAGTGGCCATCAGCCACGGCAGCCGTCCCGCCGGCAACAGTGCCGTGACCGGTGCGGCCAGCAGCGGAATGGCAACCAGCAGGAGACTCGGGCTGGCTTCTATCACAAGGAGGCATCCTGCCTGTGTATATCGTCTTCCTCGATGCTGCCGTAGGCCTCACGGATACGCACCACCAGCGCCAGCCCGAGCGCGGTGGTGGAGACGCCGACCACGATCGCGGTCAGTATCAGCACGTAGGGTAGCGGGTTCGAGTGGCGGGTGAAGCCCTCGGCGATGATCGGCGTGGTGCCGCCGCTGAGATTGCCGATGCTGATGTAGAGCAGGAACACCGAAGTCTGGAAGATGTTGAGGCCGGCGATCTTCTTGATCAGGTTGCCGCGGCTGATCACGATATAGAAGCCGGTCATCATCAGCAGGATGACGACCCAGTAGTTGTAATGCCCGAGGATAAACTCGATCACGGCCGGTTGCGTCCCGCGAAGGCGAAAAAGATCAGCAGCATGACGGAGGCGACGGTCATGCCGACGCCGGCCTCGATGATCAGGATGCCGAGGTGCTGGCCCCCAACCGGCGTGGTGGCCAGTACGCTGTAGTCGAGAAAGCGTCCGCCCTCGAACAGCGTGACGAAACCCGTGCCGGTGTAAATCAGCACGCCGAGGCTGGCGAATGTGCGCAGCAGCCAGCCCGGGATGATGCGCTCGGCACTGTCAAGTCCGAATACCAGGGTGTACAGGATGAATCCGGCGCTGAAGATCACGCCGGCCTGGAAACCGCCGCCCGGCCCGAAGTCGCCGTGAAATTGCACATACAGGGCAAACAGCAGGATGACCGGCACGATGAACTTGGCGATGATCTTGAGGATGAGATTGTGCTTCACGATCTGTCCTGGTCGTCGTCGTTGCGTCGCCGCTGCCGGCCCAGCAACAGCAGCACGCCGATACCCGCAGTGAAGATCACCGTCACTTCCCCGAGCGTGTCGAAGCCGCGGTAGCTGGCCAGCACGGCCGTCACCAGGTTGGGCACGCCGGTTTCCAACAGTCCCTGCTCGATATAACGCGGCGCCACGTGCAGGTGGGCAGGCGCCTGCGGATCGCCGAATGCCGGTATGTCGAGCGTGCCGTAGGCCAGCGCGAGTCCGGTGATCGCCACCACGACGAGCGGCAGCCAGGGCTGGTGGGCAGGCGCTTTTTCCTCGCGTATGCCGGTCAGCGCCAGCGTGGCCAGCATCAGGACGGTGGAAATGCCGGCCCCGACAGAGGCTTCGGTGAAGGCGACATCGGCGGCGTCCATGACGGTGAACAGGCCGGCGGAGAGCAGGCTGAAAATGCCGAACAGCATGATAATGGCGAACAGGCTGCGCATACGCAGGATGGATATGGCGGTGATCGCCATGAACGCCAGCAGGGTGATATCGATCAGGGTCTCGATCATGTGTCCGCCCTGCCATCGCCGTCGAGCAGCGGTTTCAGGCCTGCCTCGGTGGCGGTGTTGGCCAGCGCGTGCGTGGCGGTCGGGCTGGTGAGAAACAGGAAGGTGAAAATCAGGAACAGCTTGAAGGTGGCCAGCGTGAGGCCGGCCTGCAGAGCGAGCCCGAGCAGGAACAGGGCGGCGCACAGCGTGTCCGTGGTGCTCGCGGCATGTACACGGGTGTAGAAATCCGGGAAGCGGTGCATGCCGATACCGCCGATCACGCTGAGCACCGCCCCGGCAATTACACAGCACCAGCTGGCGACTTCAATAATCATTCACTTGCTCGCAGGTTTCGTTTTCCTCTTCACCGGCGGTGTGGAAATTGCCCTGCTCGACCAGCTTGAGCACGGCGACCACACCGATGAAATTGATCAAGGCATAGATCAGCGCAATGTCGATGATGTCGGTACGGCCCGACATGAAGGCCAGGACAGCAATCAGCAGTACGGTTTTGGTGCCGAACATGTTCACGGCAAGGATGCGGTCGCAAACCGTCGGCCCGAGCAGGGCGCGTGCCAGTGCCAGGCCCATGGTCACCAGGATCGCAGCGGCGGCGACAGTGTAGATCATGTGTAATCCTCCAGCGGAAAATCGGGGACGATCCTGGCCATGTCCCCGCTCAGCAACCTGCTGGCGGCCTCCCGGGTCAGGGCATGGACCAGGAGACAGTCCTGGCTGACCCGCAGGGTGACCGTGCCCGGCGTCAGGGTGACGGAATTCGCGTAAATAACCCGGCCAAGATCCGACTTCTGCGGCAGGGGAACGGTGAACAGCTGCGGGCTGATGGTCTTGCCGGGCATAACGATGCAGCGGATGACATGGAAGTTGGCGACGATCACCTTGCCGATCAGGTAGACCCAGAAA
>DATKZN010000238.1:0-10871 GCA_035527955.1 Gammaproteobacteria bacterium | reverse complement strand
TATTCCTTCTGCGAATACCATTTGTAGTACTCGGGGTGCTCGCGGATGACGCGGGAAGCGAGCCGTGCGATGTCGCGGGCGGTCATGTAGTGGTTCTCGTCGGGCAGGCCGGTCGAGTTGATGAAGTGACTGCCCTTGAGGCCCATTTCCTCGGCCGTGCGGTTCATCAGCGCGGCAAAGGTTTCCTCGCTGCCGGCCAGGTACTCGGCCAGCGCCACGGTGGCGTCGTTGCCCGATTGCACGATCATGCCCTGCAGCAGGTCTTCCACTGCGACCTGCTTGTCGACCTCGACGAACATGCGCGAGCCGGGGGTGCGCCACGCCTTTTCGCTGATGGTGACCAGGTCGGTCAGCTGGATATGGCCGGATTTCAGCTCGTTGAAGATCACGTAGGCCGTCATGAGCTTGGTGATGCTGGCCGGGTCGTAGTGTTCATCGGCGTTCTGTTCGGCAATCACCCGGCCGCTGTCATAGTCCTGGATGACGAAGGCCTTGGCGCCGCTGGCGGGTGCCTTCGGGATGGGCAACGCGGCGGTCGCGGGTATCGGTTGCGGCGCGGCCTTGGGTTCGGCCTTGGGTTCGGCGTTGGTGAGGTTGCTGGTGAGGAGGAAGAATGCTGAAATAATTATGTAAAACAGTCTGTTATGCATGATATCCCTGGTGCTGTTGAAGCCGCTGAAGTGCCTGCATTGTCCGCGTCTCGCCGGTGTTTTGCAACGGCGGCCGGCTCACTGCACGTAGGTGCGTGCCTCGTTGATGCCGAGCGGCTTGAGTGCGCGCGCGACGCGGTCGGCGGCCGCGGTATCCGGCAGCGGCCCGACCTGCACCTTGTAGAAGGTGCCCGCCGCAGTGGCGGTTTCGACAATGCGTACGGCGCCAAGTTTCTGGCCCTCGATGTTGCTGCGCAGGCGTTGTGCGTTGTCGTGGCTCTGGAAGGCGCCGACTTGCAGGAACAGCTGGCTGCTCGCTTCGGGGGCGGCCGGGGTATCGGTTTCGACCAGCACCGGCTGATCGGACGGTACCCGGTCCGCTGCCACCGGGTCGATGGCGTGCACTTCCACGCGGCCGGTCCCCGTACCGAGGATACCGAGTTTGTGGGCCGCGGAGTAGGACAGGTCGATAATGCGTCCGTCGTGGAAGGGCCCGCGGTCGTTGACCTTGACGATCACGCTGCGGTTGTTGTCGAGGTTGGTGACCTCGACATAGGTCGGCAGCGGCAGGGTCTTGTGCGCGGCGGTCATGGCGTACAGGTCGTAGGGCTCGCCGCTGGAGGTACGCTTGCCATGGAACTTGGTGCCATACCAGGAGGCCAGGCCCCGCTCCCTGTAGCCCTTGCTGCTTGGCAGGGTGAAGTAGCGTTCGCCGTAGACGACGTAGGACTGCGGGTTGCCGTAGCGGCTCAGCGGCTCCGGCTTGGGCACGGCATTCGGAACGCCGGAAACATCGCGCGGGCTGACCGGTGCATCGTCGGACGGCTCCAGCACGCCCGGGGTCGAGCAGCCGGTGAGCCAGGCGGCGACGGCCAGCGCACACGCCGGCAGGAATACCTGTTTCGAAGTCATCGCAATCGTCATTGTCTGTCCCCGTCTACGTGTGTGCGTTCAATCCGGATTTTCCCGCGCGGGAATGTGTTTGGCAAGCGCCCCGGCCGGCCGGCTCGCAGATGATTCCGCTACTTCCCGGGCGGCGCGAATCTCCTCGCTCAGCTGGTACACCGCCATGGCGTAGAGCGGACTGTGATTGTAGCGTGTAATCACGTAAAAGTTGTTGAACCCGAGCCAGTATTCCGGACCGTCCTGCTGATCGAACTGGATCAGCGCGGCGGTCAGCGTATCCGGCAGGGGTTGCACCGGTGTGACGCCGTCGTGGCGCAGCGCATCGAGCACCGTGTTTGGCTTGTAACCGAGTTTCAGCACCGCCTCCCAGGCATCGCCGCTGACGGAGGCGCGTACCGCGACCGGCTGGCCCTGTTCCCAGCCGTGCGCCTTGAAATAGTTCGCGACGCTGCCAATGATGTCACGCGGGCTGTCCCACAGGTCGCGCCGGCCGTTGGCGTCGAAATCGACCGCGTAGCGGCGGTAGCTGCTGGGAATGAACTGGCCGTAGCCCATGGCGCCGGCATAGGAGCCGGTGGTTTTCAGCAGGTCGATCTGCTCCTCGCGCGCCAGCAGCAGGTACTGCTCCAGTTCGCTGGTGAAGAATTCGCTGCGCGGCGGGTAGTCGAAGGCCAGCGTGGCCAGCGCATCGATGACCCGGTGCCGGCCGGTATTGCCGCCATAACGGGTCTCTACGCCGATGATGGCCACGATGATCTGGGGATCGACACCGAAGGTGGCCGCGGCATCGGCCAGGTCGTCCGCATGCTGCTGCCAGAAGCGCACGCCGCCATCAATGCGGTCCTGGGTCAGGAAGATCTTGCGGTACTCGTACCACTGCAGCCGCTTCTCGGCCGGCTTGCTCATCAGTTCGAGGATGTCGTCGCGGCGCTCGGTCTGGCTGAACAGGTCCTGCAGCGCATCCTGGCTGAAGCCGTGTTTCGCCACCATGGCCTCGATGAAGGTGCGTGCCTGCGGATTGGCAGCGTAGTTGTCGCGCTGGACAGACAGCGCCGGCGTGCAGCCGACTGTTGTCGCCAGCAGGGAGATGATCAACCGGATACCGCGAATGGATAGCGCCATGCAACGTACCTGTAATAAAGGACCGGCTGCCTATTCTACACCCAATTCCGAAAACCTGTCCGGGTCAGGTCGCCAGCAGCTTGCGGTGTGTCTGGATCGACATGAGGATGCCGAAGCCGGCCATCATGGTCACGATCGAGGTGCCGCCGTAGCTGATCATCGGCAGTGGCAGTCCCACCACCGGCAACAGGCCGGTTACCATGCCGGTGTTGACAATGAAATACACGCAGAAGGTCATGGCGATGCTGCCGGCCAGCAGGCGCGTGTAGGTATCCTGTGCCTGGATGGCGATCATCATGCCGCGCACCACGATAATGGCGTAGAACGCGAACAGCAGCAGGATGCCGAGAAAACCGAATTCCTCGCCAAGCACGGCGAAGATGAAGTCGGTGGAACGTTCCGGCAGGAAATCGAGCTGTGACTGCGTGCCATTCAGCCAGCCCTTGCCGAACAGCCCGCCGGAGCCGATCGCGATCTTCGACTGGATGATGTGATAGCCGGAGCCGAGCGGGTCGCTTTCCGGGTTGAGCAGGGTGATGACACGCTGGCGCTGGTATTCATGCATGAAGTGCCAGATTACCGGCGTGGCGGCAGTGGTCAGCAACGAGAAGAACGCCAGCAGCCGCCATTGCAGCCCGGCCAGGAACACCACGAAGAACCCCGAACTGGCGATCAGCAGGGCAGTGCCCAGGTCCGGCTGCTTGGCGATCATCAGCATCGGTACCGCGATCAGTACCGCCGCGGTCAGCAGCTGCCAGCGGTTGGGCGGCAGGCGCGAATCCGCCAGGTAGCTGGCCACCATCATCGGCACGGCCAGCTTCATGATCTCCGACGGCTGGAAGCGCACCACGTACAGGTCGAGCCAGCGCTGCGCGCCGCCGCTGGTCTCGCCGATCACCAGCACCGCGAGCAGGAACAGCACACCGATCACGAAGGCCCACGGCGTCAGGCGCTGCAGGAGGCGCGGCGGTATCTGGGCGACGACGAACATGCCGGTGAAGGCAATAGCGAGCCGCACCAGCTGGCGCTCGACGATCTCGATGCTGCCGCCACCGGCGCTGTACAGCACGATCAGCCCGTACGTGCACACGCCGATCAGGACGAACAGCAGCGGCGCGTCCAGGTGCAGGCGGTACTGCCAGCCACGCTTGCTGGCGTCTGCGTGGTGACGGCCAATGGCGATGTTCATGGTGTCTTTTCCGGTGGTTTGTTACCCAGCAGGTAGGCGTCCAGGATCTTGCGTGCGATCGGGGCCGCGACCGAGCCGCCGCCACCGCCGTTTTCCACGATCACGGCGACCGCGATCTTCGGCTTCTCGACCGGCGCGTAGGCGATGAACAGGGCGTGATCGCGCAGCTTTTCGTCGATGTCCGCGGCAATGTATTTCTCCTCCTCCTTCAGGCCATACACCTGCGCGGTGCCGGTCTTGCCGGCAATCCGGTAGGGACTGTCTGCGCCGATGGCCCGCGCCGTGCCGCGCGCGCCGTGCACCACGTTGATCATGGCGCTGATAATGTCGTCCCAATGGTGCTGGTCGCTGATGGAGATGTTCTCCAGCAGGCGCGGGGCATACGGGATCAGCGCGCTGCTGTTCGCGGCCTGCTCGGCGTAGACGAGGTTGGGCTGCAGGATGTGGCCGCCGTTGGCGAGTGCCGCCGTGGCGGTCGCCAGCTGGATCGGGGTCACCAGGAAGAAGCCCTGGCCGATGCCGGTGATGATGGTTTCGCCGGGAAACCACGGCTGGTCGTGGCGGCGTCGTTTCCATTCCCGCGAGGGCAGCAGGCCGGACAGTTCGCCGACGATGTCGATGCCGGTGGCGCGGCCGAAGCCGAAGTGGGCGAGATAGTCATGGATGTTATCGATGCCGAGCGACAGGGCGAGATCGTAGAAGTAGACGTCGCATGACTGGGTGACGGCGATGTCCAGGTTGACCGTGCCGTGCCCGGTGCGCTTCCAGTCGCGGTATTTGCGCTCGTTGCCCGGCAGGGTATAAAAGCCCGGGCAGTAGGTGCTGGAGTGGTTGCTGGTGACGCCCTTTTCCAGACCGGCCAGGCCCATGAACGGCTTGATGGTGGAGCCGGGCGGATACTGTCCGCGCAGGGCGCGGTTGAACAGCGGCTGGTGGTCATTGTCCTTGAGCGCGGTGTAGGCGGCGTGGTCGATACCGTTGACGAACGGGTTCGGATCATAGGTCGGCAGGCTGACGAAGGCGAGCACGTGACCGTTCTCCGGGTCGATGGCTATCGCCGAGCCGCTGAAATCGCCGAACGCGGCCTCGGCGGCGTGCTGTACGCGTGAATCCAGGGTGAGGTAGAGGTTGCGGCCGGATTCCGGCGCCATGCGATTGAGCACGCGCAGCACGCGGCCCTGGGCCGTGGTCTCCACCTGCTGCAGGCCGACCTTGCCGTGCAGCAATGTCTCGTAGGTCTTTTCGATGCCGATCTTGCCGATGTACGTGGTGCCGCGGTAGTTGGAGGTGTCCAGTACCTTGAGCGCCTGCTCGTCAATGCGGCCGACGTAGCCGAGCGCATGCACGGCGAGTGCGCCCTGCGGGTAATGACGTGCCAGGCCGGCGGTGATGTCGACGCCGGGGAAAAGGTGCCGGTTGACCGAGAAGCGCGCGACTTCCTCGTCGCTCAGGTGGAACAGCAGCGGGATGGCCTCGAAGCGCGGCTTGCGCGCCAGGAGCTGCTCGAAGCGCGTGCGGTCGCTGGGGCGGATCTCCAGGATGTCCGCCAGCGCATCGAGCGTGGCACTCATGTCGCCGATCTGTTCCGGCGTGATCTCCAGCCGGTAGGAGGGCAGGTTCTCCGCCAGCAGGATGCCGTTGCGGTCGTAGATCAGGCCGCGGTTGGGCGGTATCGGTTGCAGCTTGACACGATTGTCCTCGGACAGCGTGGTGTAGTGTTCGTGCGCGACGACCTGCAGGTAAAGCAGGCGACTGAACAGCACCAGGCACAGCAGGCCACCGATCACCAGCAGCAGGATCGCCCGCTGCATGATCAGGCGGGATTCGTACAGGTGATCTTTCAGTGTCAGCCGCGTCGGCACACTTGCTACCTAATTTACCCTGAAGCCGTGCCTTATGCCGCGCAGTCCGCCGTACACAGGTGGCCAGATCAGCATGCCGACCAGCGACGGCATCCAGAATTGCAACGGTACGCCCGGGCGGCCGATGAAACGGCTGATCCACAGCGAGATCAGCTGATGCAGCACCAGCAGTACCAGCACGGTGAAGGCCTGCTGCAGGATCGGGAACAGGCGCACGCGCTGGTGGAACTTGATGGTGAGGAAGGCGACGACGGCGAGTGCCAGCGCATGCTGTCCCAGCACCGCGCCGGTCAGCAGGTCGACCAGCAGGCCGGCGAACCAGCCGCTGCCGACGCCGACCCGCTCCGGCAACGCCATACACCAGTAGATCAGCACCAGGCCGACCCAGTCCGGGCGCAGGTAACGCGCCCATTCGGGCAACGGCATGATAGTCAGCAGCAGGGCGACAATGAACGTGAACACGATGGCGCCACCACCGTGATGCCGTGCCAGCGTCATTCCGTGTCCTCTGCGCGGGACGGCGCGGCGGGTGTCGCCGCCGCTGCAGGCGCCGGGGTCTCTGCCGCAGGCGCGGCATCCGGTGCGACCCCGGCTGGCGGAGTCCCGTCCGGCGGTGTATCCGCGGTCGCCGTCGCATCCGCGTCCCCCGCAGGCGGCACCGGCGGTTTGTCCGTCGTGTCAAGCACGGTGGTCTTGCCCGGCCATACCAGCAACACCTCGCGGCTGCGATTGAGTTCGGCAAGCGGGGTGGCGGCGACCTGCGAGAAGGTATGTCCGGGGTCGTGTTGCACGGCCGTGACTTCGGCCACCGGGTAGCCCGGCGGGAAGTGGCCGCCCAGCCCGGAGGTGATCAGCAGGTCACCGGGCTGGATGTCTGCGTTGTTCGGAATGTAAGGCAGTTCCAGGCGGTTGATGGTGCCGGTACCGATGGCAATGGTGCGCAGCCCGTTGCGATTGACCTGCACCGGGATGGCGTGCGAGGTGTCGGTGATCAGCATTGCCGTGGAGGTGTAGGGACCGGCGTGCACGATCTGACCCATGATGCCCTTGGCGTCGAGCAACGGCTGGCCGGCGTAGACGTCGTGGATTTCGCCCTTGTTGATCACGATCTGGTGTTGGTACGGGTCGAGGTTGACTGACAGCAGTTCGGCGATCAGCACCTTTTCGCCGACCTTGAACGAGGAATCGAGCAGTTCCCGCAGGCGGATGTTTTCCGCCTCCAGCGACGCCAGCTTCTGCAGCTGCACCTGCTGCATCATCTGCTGGGTGCGCAGGCTTTCGTTATCCTCCTGCAGGCGGCGGCGCGAGGACAGGGATTCGCTGAACCAGTCCGTCAGGGTGCCGGGCGCGTCCATGGTGAACTGGATAGGGTAGACCACGACGGACAGGCCGGCACGCATGGATTCCAGGCTCTTGTACTTGTGGTCCATCACCATCAGTACCACGGACAGTGCCGCAAACAGGATCAGCCGCGTGGCGATGGATGGGCCTTGTGTGAAGATGAGCTTGATCGTGCACCCCGTCTGGCAATGGCATGTCATGCCGGCGGTGCATGACCACCGGCATTCCGGTCACGAGTATCTTACTCGACGGTGAAGACGTCGCCACCCCGCTCGTCGAACAGCTCGAGCGCCCGGCCGCCGCCGCGTGCGACGCAGGTGAGCGGGTCATCGGCGACCACCACGGGCAGGCCGGTTTCCTCCATCAGGAGCTTGTCGAGGTCGCGCAGCAGCGCGCCGCCGCCGGTCAGCACGATGCCGCGCTCGGCGACGTCGGCGCCGAGCTCCGGCGGGGTCTGTTCCAGGGCGGTCTTGACGGCGCCGACGATGCCGGCGAGCGGCTCCTGCAGCGCCTCGAGGATTTCGTTGCTGTTGAGGGTGAAGCTGCGCGGGATGCCCTGCGACAGGTTGCGGCCCTTGACCTCCAGCTCCATGACTTCCTTGCCGGGGTAGGCGGAACCGATCTCGTGCTTGATGCGCTCGGCCGTGGCCTCGCCGATCAGGGTGCCGTAGTTGCGCCGTACGTAATTAATGATGGCGTCGTCGAAGCGGTCGCCGCCGATCCGCACCGATGATGAATAAACTATACCATTCAATGAGATAACGGCAACTTCCGAGGTGCCGCCGCCGATATCGAGCACCATGGAGCCGCGCGCCTCGTCGACCGGCATGCCGGCCCCGATGGCGGCCGCCATGGGTTCCTCGATCAAATAGACCTCGCGCGCGCCGGCGCCGGCGGCGGATTCGCGGATGGCGCGGCGTTCCACCTGGGTGGAACCGCAGGGCACGCAGATCAGCACACGGGGGCTGGGCTTGAAAAAACGCGCCTCGTGCACCTTGTGGATGAAATGCTGCAGCATCTTTTCGGTGATGGTGAAGTCGGCGATCACGCCGTCCTTGAGCGGGCGGATGGCGGTGATATTGGCCGGCGTGCGTCCCAGCATCAGCTTGGCCTCGATGCCGACGGCGGCGATACTCTTCGGGCCGCCGGGGCCGCGGTCCTGGCGGATGGCGACGACCGAGGGTTCATTCAGGACGATACCTTGTCCGCGCACGTAAATCAGGGTGTTAGCCGTGCCCAGGTCGATGGACAGGTCATTGGAGAACATCCCGAACAAGCTTTTAAGCAACATTAAATTTGAGTGATCCGTGATAGTCGGTCAAAAGGAAGCGGCTAATCTAACAACGGGGAACGCCCGGGGCAAGAAAATAACGGGAAATTCGTCCGCCGCGGGGGCTGCTGCGCCGGCCTGTGGTGATGTTCTCGCGCAGCGATTGTGCTACCTTTGCGGCCCTGTTTTTCTGACTACCAGCAAGGGAGCGGGCATGGCGCTTGATGCCGCGGATGTTGAAAAAATCGCCCACCTCGCACGGCTGGGTATCGAGGCGCAGGATGTTCCGGAGTACTCGCGCAACCTGTCGGATATCCTGGCGTTCGTCGAGCAGCTGAACGCGGTGGATACGAGCGGCGTGGAGCCGCTCGCGCATCCGCTCGAGGCGACCCAGCGGCTGCGCGCCGACATCGTCAGCGAGACGGACGAGCGCACGGCCTTCCAGGCCGTGGCGCCGCAGACCGAGGCAGGCCTGTACCTGGTGCCGAAGGTGATCGAGTAACGCGCCATGTATCGCCGCAGTCTCACCGAACTTGCCGCCGGCCTGCGTGCGGGCGACTTTTCCAGCGTCGAGTTGACGCGCGACTGCCTGGACCGGGTCGGGCGTCTCGATGCGGCGCTGAACTGCTTCGTCACCGTCACCGAGGCGCAGGCGCTGGAGGCCGCGCATGCCGCCGATGCGCGGCTCAGGGCCGGTGACGCCGGGCCGCTGACCGGCATCCCGTTTGCCCACAAGGACATTTTCTGCACGAAGGGTGTGAAGACCAGCTGCGGCTCGCGCATGCTGGACAACTTCCCCGCGCCCTATGACGCCACCGTCACACGCCGCCTGGCGGATGCCGGTGCGGTCATGATCGGCAAGACCAACATGGACGAGTTCGCGATGGGCTCGTCCAACGAGACCAGTTATTACGGGCCGGTGAAAAACCCCTGGGACGTCACGCGCGTGCCCGGCGGTTCCTCGGGCGGTTCGGCGGCCGCGGTCGCGGCGCGCCTGGTACCGGCCAGCACCGGCACCGACACCGGCGGCTCCATCCGCCAGCCGGCGGCGCTGTGCGGCATCACCGGCCTGAAGCCGACCTACGGGCGCGTGTCGCGCTACGGCATGATTGCGTTTGCCTCCAGCCTCGACCAGGGCGGCACATTCACGCGTTCGGCAGAGGATGCCGCCCTGTTGCTGGGCGCCATGGCCGGCTTCGATGAGCGTGATTCCACCAGCGTCGACCGACCGGTGGACGATTACCCCGCGCAGCTGGATGCGCCCTTGCAGGGCCTGCGGATCGGCTTGCCGAAGGAATATTTCGGGGAGGGGCTCGACGCCGGGGTCGGTGCGGCCGTCGAGGCGGCGCTGGCGGAATACAGGAAGCTCGGCGCAACGCTGGTCGACATCAGCCTGCCCAACACCCACCTTTCGGTGCCCGCCTATTATGTGGTCGCCCCGGCGGAGTGTTCCTCGAACCTGTCGCGTTTCGACGGCGTGCGCTTCGGCTACCGTGCCGCGGACCCGCGCGACCTCGCGGACCTGTACACGCGCTCGCGCGGCGAGGGCTTCGGCGCCGAGGTGAAACGCCGTATCCTGATCGGCACCTATGCGCTGTCGGCCGGCTACTACGATGCCTACTACCTCAAGGCGCAGCAGGTGCGGCGCCTGATCCGCGACGATTTCCTGCGCGCGTTCGAGCAGGTCGACGTCATCATGGGGCCGACCACGCCATCGCCGGCGTTCCGGCTGGGCGAAAAATCGGACGACCCGGTCAGCATGTACCTGTCCGATATCTATACCATCGCCGCCAACCTGGCCGGCCTGCCGGCCATGTCGGTCCCGGCCGGTTTCATCGACGGCCTGCCGGTCGGCCTGCACGTGATCGGCAATTACTTCGCCGAGGCGCAATTGCTCAACGTCGGTCACCGCTACCAGCAGGTCACCGACTGGCATACACGTATACCATCGGGCTATGAGTAATGGTGGCAGGGTGCGCTGTGCGCACCGGCGATTTGAGGCAATTCATTCGGTGCGCATAGCGCACCCTACAGGTCTGGCGCATGCGGGCACCGGCAGGTTATGAATAGCAATATGATGCGTAAACGATGAGTCCCCTCTCCCCATCCCTCTCCCCGCAGGGGAAGAGCGAGTCGGTAGGGTGCGCTTTGCGCACCGGGGTTTTGAGGCAATTTATTCGGTGTGCGCTGCGTGCACCCTGCAGTGCTGATCCCCTCTCCCCATCCCTCCCCCGGAGGGGGAGGGAGATAAGGTAAAGGCCTCCATTTATGGAATGGGAAACCGTCATCGGGCTGGAAATACACACCCAGCTCGCCACAAAGAGCAAGATCTTCTCCGGCGCCGCCACCCGCTATGGCGCGGAGCCGAATACGCAGGCCTGCGCTGTCGACCTGGGGCTGCCCGGCGTGCTGCCGGTGCTGAATGCCGAGGTGGTGCGCATGGCCGCGAAATTCGGGCTGGCCACGCACTCGAGCGTGGCGCCACGCTCGGTGTTCGCGCGCAAGAACTACTTCTATCCCGACCTGCCGTA
>DATKZN010000237.1:0-4391 GCA_035527955.1 Gammaproteobacteria bacterium | reverse complement strand
TTACCGCGATGTCGTTGTGCCTGAACACCTTGACCAGGTCCTCGCCGATGTCCGGCTCGTTGTAATTGCCGTAACAGGTGGCGAACAGCACCACCTTGCCGGTGGTCGGACCGGCCGGCACGGCAGCTTCACCGCTGTCTTTCTTCACCCGCTTGCGCAGGGTCCTGGAGTGATACTTCGGTACGATGGCTTGCGGATGCACACCCAGCACCCGGTCGAGCAGCTTGCGGCCGACCGTGCTGCTGTTAGTGGCATTGACGATCGGGGTCACGATCGGGATCGCGGCCAGCTTGCCGACTGCGTCGGTCGAAGTCAGGATGCGATCACGTTTCCGGGTGGTACCCTGTTTGAACCTGACCGCCTTGGCGCGCAACATCAGGTGCGGGAAATCGACGTTCCACTCGTGCGGCGGCACGTACGGACACTTGGTCATGTAGCACATGTCGCACAGGTAACAGTGATCGACGACCTCCCAGTAAACCTGGCGCGGCACGCCGTCGAGCTCCATGGTGTCGGAGGCGTCGATCGCGTCGAACAGGGTGGGAAAGGCATTGCACAGGCTGAAACAGCGGCGACAGCCGTGGCAGATGTCGAATACACGTTCCAGTTCCGTGAACAGGTCTTCCTCGTTGTAGAAAGACGGGCTGGCCCAATCCAGCGGATGCCGGGTCGGCGCCTCCAGGCTGCCCTCTCGTGTGCCCTCAGTGGTCGATCCCATGCGCGTTACAATCCAGTGTGGGGGTGGGGTTGAATGAGTGGCAATACTACCCGTTTACGCATGGGGCCGGATATACCGGCCCCGTGCAGTTACAGCAAGCTGCCGTCCGGTCAGTCTTCCATGGAATCCAGTGCCTTCTGGAATCGATTTGCATGGGAGCGCTCGGCCTTGGCCAGCGTCTCGAACCAGTCGGCGATCTCGTCAAAACCTTCATCACGCGCGGACTTGGCCATGCCCGGATACATGTCGGTGTACTCGTGGGTTTCACCGGCAATCGCGGCCTTCAGGTTGCTGTTGGTAGGGCCGATCGGCAGGCCTGTCGCCGGGTCACCCACGGCCTCCAGGTACTCGAGATGTCCGTGGGCATGGCCGGTTTCGCCTTCTGCCGTGGAACGGAACACCGCGGCCACATCGTTATAACCCTCGACATCGGCCTTGGCTGCGAAATACAGGTAACGGCGATTGGCCTGTGATTCACCGGCAAACGCGTCTTTCAGGTTCTTTTCAGTTGAGCTGCCTTTAAGATCCATGATGATTCCTCTCGTAACAAGTTGCGGATTCTGGGGTCGCCCCCTGGTGGATTTAGACCTGGTCTATTTGTGGCCATTACATTACCCCGGCCACTACCCTCCGTCAAGACATGCACTACAATGCCGGACGCGAAATTGACCCTAGTCTGCGGGGTGTTGTAACGTAGGCCGATTGCCCAAAAGATTCAAGTTATGACGAAAAAACGCGCCAACACACCCGGATTTGAAAAGGCCTTGCAGGAACTCGAAGCGCTCGTTGAAAAAATGGAGCATGGCGAGCTGAGCCTGGAGGATTCCCTGCAGCATTTCGAAAAGGGCGTACAGCTGTCACGGACCTGCCAGCAGGCACTCAGGGACGCCGAGCAGAAAGTAGAAATCCTGATGCAGAAGAACGATCGGGAAGACATCGTGCCGCTTGACAGTGAAGACGCCTGACGCCGCCCTGTCGGGGTTCATGGCAGACTGCCGTGAACGTCTCGAAAAAGCCCTCCTGCACTGGCTACCAGCCGCCGCCACCCACCCGGCCCGGCTGCATGAGGCCATGCGCTACGCCGTGCTCGACGGCGGCAAGCGCATCCGCCCGACCCTGGTCTATGCCGGCGGCCACGCTCTCGGCGCCTTGCCCGCCTGCCTGGATACGCCGGCCTGCGCCGTGGAACTGATCCATGCCTACTCGCTGGTTCATGACGACCTGCCCGCCATGGACGACGACGACCTGCGCCGCGGCAAGCCGAGCTGTCACCGGGCCTTCGACGAGGCCACCGCCATACTGGCCGGCGACGCCCTGCAGTCGCTCGCCTTTCACGTACTGGCACATGCCGGCCCGAACGACCTCGACGCAGCCACCCGCCTGCACATGGTCGACAGGCTGGCGCTCGCGGCCGGCTCGCGCGGCATGGCCGGCGGCCAGGCCATCGACCTGGCCGCCACCGGGCGCCAGCTCAATATCGCCGAGCTGGAGGACATGCATATCCACAAGACCGGCGCCCTGGTGAGGGCCAGCGTGCTGCTGGGCGCGCATTGCGCCAGCCACACCAGCGCGGCACAACTGGACAGCCTGGACCATTACGCCAAGTGCATCGGGCTGGCCTTCCAGATCCGCGACGATATCCTCGACGTGGAAGGCGAAACCCACATGCTGGGCAAGCACACCGGGATGGACCAGCAACGAGAGAAATCCACCTACCCTGCGCTGATGGGCCTGGAGGCGGCGCGCCAGCGCGCTCGCGAACTGCATGCCGAGGCCGTGAACAGCCTGTCCGGTTTCGGCGAGCGCGCCGATCCACTGCGCTGGATATCTGCCTATATTATTGAAAGAGAAAGATAATAAGACGATCCACCCCGCCCGGCGGATTGCGCCCGCTGACGGCCTCGGCTAGTATCCTAGCAAATCACTCAGGAATAGCCGGACAGGAAGCTCGCTACTACCCCTTTGGGCGGGTATTCAGGCCCCATACTGATCGCTAGGCTCTCGCATTCGGGACGGCGCAACAGACCTGGATTTAACGCTAATGAAATCAACTGAAATGGCACACAGCGGCACCCCTGCCATCGCCGACGTGCAAGGCAGCGCGGATACGCGCCAGCTCCCGATCGACAAGGTCGGCATCAAGGACATCCGCCACCCGGTGCGCGTTACCGACCGCAGCGGCGGCGAGCAGCACACCATCGCCACCTTCAACATGTACGTGAACCTGCCGCACAACTTCAAGGGCACGCACATGTCGCGGTTCGTGGAGATCCTCAACCAGCACGAGTACGAGATCACAGTGGATTCGTTCCGCGAGATGCTGCGGGAAATGACCGGGCGGCTGGAGGCCGAATCCGGTCATATCGAGATGAACTTCAGCTACTTCATCAACAAGGCCGCCCCGGTCTCCGGGGTCCAGAGCCTGCTGGATTACGACGTCACCCTGATCGGCGAGATCATCGACGGCAAGCCGAAGATGAACATCAAGGTCGTGGTACCGGTAACCAGCCTGTGCCCGTGTTCCAAGAAGATTTCCGAGTACGGCGCGCACAACCAGCGCTCGCACGTGACGGTCAACGCGCAGACCAGCGGCTTCGTCTGGATCGAGGACCTGATCGATCTGGTGGAGAGCGAGGCCTCGTGCGAACTCTATGGCCTGCTGAAACGACCCGACGAAAAATATGTCACGGAAAAGGCGTACAACAATCCCAAGTTCGTCGAGGACATGGTGCGCGATGTGGCCGGACGCCTGAACGCCGACAACCGCATCAGGGCCTACACAGTGGAATCCGAGAATTTCGAATCCATTCACAACCACTCGGCCTACGCGCTGATCGAGCACGTCAAGGACCCGCTCTGAACCGCGCCGCGCGGCTGCTCAGTATTTTTTCCTGAGGGTCATCAGCTGCCCGCTGTTGGTGATCTCGAAACGACCCAGGTAACTCATCCCCAGCAGCGCGGTTTCCGGCTGCGGCCCCTCGATGACGACCGCGCCGACATTGCGCACTTCCAGCTCGCCGACCTTGACGCTGCCCAGCGTCACCACCCATGCCGGCTCCACGCCCGAGGCCGTGGTGACCGCCGCCTCGGTGCCGGTCACGCGGTAATCGATACCCAGCCGCCGCGCCTGTGCCGAATTCAGCGCCACCTGCGTGGCACCGGTATCGACCAGGAACGACACGGGCAGGCCATTGATGCTGCCCACCGTGGTATACATGCCGCTGGTGTTGCGCCAGACATTGAATTCCTGGACTGCTGCCTCACGCTTGCGCGCGGTGACCCGGCCATCCAGGCGCGCCTCGATCTGCTCACCGTCGATTTCCAGCAGCGCTGACTCGCTGTCCGCGGACAGCAGGCGGACTCCCTGCGGCCCGGTTTCGCCGATCCGCAGCACGGCCTGGTGGCCGTTAATCTGCACCACGGCCCGCCCGCTGAACAGACCGACCACGCGCACATCGGACGCAGCGGAAACGTCAATCACGGGCAGCAGCAGTACAGCCACCATCAGCATGCGTATAATTACGGGGTTGTTCATAGCGTTCACCTGCGAAATACATCGACCGATTATGAAACCCCTGTACATCTTCCGCCATATCGACTGCGAAGGCCCCGGTTACCTGGCCGAGGTGCTCGAACGGCACGATCTTCCCTGGCAACTGATCGCCATCGATGC
>DATKZN010000236.1:0-5127 GCA_035527955.1 Gammaproteobacteria bacterium | reverse complement strand
GTTATGCCGCAGGGTTGACATACCATATTACGTATATATACTAATTAAGGTATGTGGGAGATATTTGAGCACAGGAAAGCTGTTAAACAGCTTGAGTCGTTACCGATTGATGTGCTCAAGCGATACGAGAAGTGGAAAGATATCGTCTCGATAAGTGGTCCTGATGGATTAAGGCAAATTAAAGGATTCAGAGACGAGGCCCTTCGTGGTGAATGGACGGGGCACCGGTCATCCCGTCTCAATATTCAGTATTGTGTCATCTATAAATTTCAGAAGAATCTAGTTTTAGTTCAGGTGGTTAATGTGACTCCGCACGATTATCGGAGAAAGTGATATGAAAGATTATAGAAAAGCTAAGAAGCTGGTAGATGTCTCTGTCGGGGAGTCGGTTCGGATTCTTCGGGAATTGCAGGAGATGAGCCAGAATGAGCTATCTGATTTAACCGGTATTCCTCAATCTACCATCTCGGCCATTGAAAACGATCGGGTAAATCTGGGGGTAGAGAGAGCCAAGGTTCTTGCCAGGGTGCTGAAGTGTCATCCTGCAGTTCTTGTCTTTCCTGGATGGGATGTACATCAAGAATCTGCGGCATAGCCGATCACTCATGCCGATCGCCTCCAACGCTGTCGCACCTTCTGTGACGGTAGAGTTTCAACGTTATGTTCAGCAATACAGATCGCGAGGGTGAACCATGTTTAGCAAGTTACTGGCAATATTTATTGTTATCGGAAGTCTGGCCGCGGTTCCTGTATATACCTGCGCGGCAGAGCCTGATGCCCCGCATCAGGGCATCGCGTTATCGCCGGATTTGCTGGATCTGCTCAGGGCAGAAATGCGTGAAATCGCCGGGGGAGTACAGGGCATAGCCTTGTCACTTGCGACTGCGGACTGGATGTCGATTCAGGAAACCAGCACGCAAATACGGGGCAGTTATATTATGGAGAAAAAGCTCACTGCGGCCCAGAAAAATGAACTGGAGCAGGCGCTGCCCGGGCATTTCAGGCAGCTTGATGCAGCGTTCCACCAGCGAGCGGAACGGCTCGGAGAGGCCGCAGCAGCCCGTGATCCCGAACTTGTCGCTTTCCATTATTCCCGCCTGATCGAAAGCTGCGCCCTTTGTCATTCAGCCTATGCCAAATCGCGGTTTCCTGGGTTCTCTCCCCCTGCACCTCAGGGTCATCATCACTGAGCGAGACATAACAACCCGTTGCAGGTATCCGGCCTGGCGGTCCGCCACCTTAAAACTCAATCGTTCCTGAATTCATCAACAGCGACATGCAATGAAAATCTGGGTAGATGCCGATGCCTGTCCCGCGGTGATCAAGGATATCCTGTTCCGCGCGGCGGAACGTACCGGGGTGACGCTCACGCTGGTCGCCAACCAGCCCATGCGCATACCGCCATCGAAACACATCAGGCTGCTGCAGGTGGCATCCGGTTTCGATGTCGCCGATAACGAAATCGTCAAACGGCTCGCGGCGGGTGACCTGGTCATCACCGGCGATATTCCGCTGGCGGCCGAGGTCATCGAGAAAGGCGGTCATGCCCTCAATCCCCGCGGCGAACTGTATACGACCGAGACCATCAGGGCCCGGCTGAACATGCGGGATTTCATGGATACCCTGCGCGCCAGCGGCATCCACTCGGGCGGCCCGCCGGCGCTGAGCCAGGGCGACAGGAAGGCGTTCGCGGATCATCTGGACACGCTGCTGGCCCGATATGCGGCCGGAACCTGAGCGGTAAAAATCCCACCGGCAATGCGGCGGCGGTGATAGATTCGACGGCAAAAAAAACAGGCGGATCGGAACACTCCGACCCGCCTGCCCGCTAGCTTACTGCAGGGTTACCCAGGGATCTTAATCGCGCTCCCTGTCTCCCCCCCGGTTGCGCCGGCTGCTGCGAGCGCGACGGGATTCACCCTCATCATCATCGCTGCTGTAGTAAGCACCACTGTAGCCTCCGCGCTTGCGCCGGGACTCTTCGTGGCGTTCTTCCAGCACCGGGTCATCACCGGTACTCATAGCCTGACAGGCGGCATCCGCTGCGTCGATATTGACATCGCAGTTGTTGTCGAAACCGTCGTCGCAGAGCTCGATAGCGCCCGGATTCACGCTGGCATCGGCGTCGTTGCAGTCGATCGGACCACAGCTACCGCCCTCGATGGCATAGTTGTCACCATCCATATCCGTGCAGCTGACCACCGGACAGCCCGCTGCATTCGGATCGGTTGCATCGATCAGGTTGTTACAGTTGTTATCCACCCCGTCGGTGCAGCTTTCGGTCGCACCGGGATGAATCGCGGCATTGTTGTCATTGCAATCCATCGGGGTACCACAGCTGCTGCCTTCCACGGTGAATCCGTCACCATCAGCATCGGTACAGGTCGGGGCCGGTGGTGGTGGGGGTGGCGGCGGCGGGGGTGGTGGTGGCTTGATCACAGTAGGGCAGAAGAAGCTCAGGATTGTCGGATTGCTGCCCGAGGCTGCCGTTTTACCTGCACCGCTACCGCCATTGCCGTCATTGTGGCAGGCCGTGCACGAATTCACTGATACCACCATTGCATTGCCCGCGGTCTGGCATGTACGCGTAACCGAGTCTGCAACGGACTGGAATGCATAGGCGTCGTTGGCACACAGTCCTGTGTGCCAGCAGGACCGCATATTTCACTGCGTCAGTACGTTTATTCAGTTTGATCATATTGTTTAGCCTCCTAGAGCTAGTGACTTTTGTTGATTGTCAATGCAGTAGAGGCAAGAGTTGTGCCATACACAATGACTAGAGACGAAACCCCTGTAAATACAGCGTGATGATGGTTTTCATCTGGCGCCGCTACTGATTGCGCTACACAGTTCCTGTCATCACTGCACAACAGAATAATTGCTTGTGCACATAACTTGCTGGTTATGTCCACGTCGCACTGTATCCAATCGACAACACAGCAAGCTTCATACTGGATCACAGACAAGAGGAAATAGTCGTGCAGGATGCAGCGCATCGACTCGCTGCCGCGGTGATTCAACTGCAATATGACCCGTTTCTTACCTGAAGTTAACGCAACCGGCAAACAGCACGACCTGGAAAAACAGCCTGCACAGGACGGGACGTTATAACAAAGAGGCAAATCTTGCGGTTATCAGCGCAGCTCACAGGACAGCAGGCCATGGCACCGAATCTCGCAATGGCATCCATGCCATGACTGACGGCATCGCGGGAGAACCTGTCGACAGAGTCGTCAAGGGTGCGGATCACTGAATCCGCACCCTTGCCATAGCGCACGAAACCGGTGAAGGCGGCATTATGGCTGCCTTGCGAATCGGGTCGGGTGGAGACACTGTTGTTCAGTATGCTGGTCCACCCTGCACTTACACGTATGGCAAGGTCGGTAAAGGCACCTGCGGGCAGCCGGGCGTACGTTGCAACAATCTGCCGATGGCCGAACGGATGCCGCCCGTCTCAAGGCCGGAAGCCCTTGTTGACGGTGCGTAAAATGAAGGATGACGACGGAGGCATGGAACTGATAGATATTGGCGAGCCTGTATGCCGCGTGCCTGGCATTGAAAATGTAGCCAGACAGGCCTTGCAGATAGTTTAAACTGGATAGTGTCCGCAACGAAGTGATCGCTGCCGTGACACGCCTCGGTACTCAATTCGGAAAACAGAGCCATGACACGCAAACCCCTGCACCACCGGTTCCGGCGCTTCCTGCGCGATGTCTCCGATCACACGCCGTTTGCCAGGCTGGTCGTGCTGCTGGTCCTGCTCTGGCTGGCATTCGCCGGAGGACTGTATTATGTCGAACACACACTCGATCATGCCACTATCACCACGTTCGGCGAGGCCCTGTACTGGGGTGTTGCCGCATTCTCAACCGCCGGCATCGCCGATACTCCGGTCTCCGCGCTGGGCCAGCTCATCGGCGGCACGTGGATCGTGATCGGATCGATGCTGTTCTTCGGCACCATCGTCGCCACGGTCACTGCCTACTTCATGCGCCCATTGCAACGCCCGCACAAGAAAATCATCGAGACCATCGAGGTCAACCTCGAGCAGCTGAACGACCTGACAGTTGAGGAACTCGATCTGCTGAAGGGCACCGTGGACACGCTGATATCACACGTCGAGGGGTTGAAGGAAAGACAGCAGCAGGGCGAGGATTTGCATCGCCCTGGTTAGTCGTGCGATAGCCATGACTTAATCACACAACCGGTGTCAGATCCTGAATGACGATGCGCCACCGAAAGATTCACTGACCGGTTGTAGCCACTGCCTCTATTAACAATCCCTGACGACGACGGCCGGGACGTCTGAGACGTCCAACACTATCAGCGTGTCTGCTGCCTTCTGTCTGCCTCCAGCCCCTGCATAACTCAAGTTGCGAAATCCGGCGCCGATAGTACGCGTTTACCGGCTACTGGCTGCGTCATTGCCAGGACACAACTCCCAGGGAGCACAACACATGTCACTCATTCGACTGATAAAACAGACCCATCGATATCTGCTGCTGGCAACCGCAGCCATCCTGATCAGTGCCTGTGGCGGGGGCGGCGGTGGCAGCAGTTCCTCACTCAGCGGGACCGCCGCGACCGGGGCCCCGGTACAGGGCTTTGTCTATGTGACCGACAGCACGGGTATCGAAGTGAATGCGCCGATCAACCCGGATGGTTCATTCTCTATTTCGGTAGAAGGCATGACGCCACCCTTCATCCTGCGTGTAATCCCGGATGATAACAGTGACATCCTGTATTCCTATGCATCGGGCAGTAATCTCACGGTCAACATCACACCGCTGACCACACTGGCCCTGTTCATCGCGGGCAGCGGCAACCTGGATCTGGATGCACTCTATCTGGACTGGGTTAACAGCAGCAGCCTGCTGGACGACACCAGCATTACCGCCGCGCAGGAGGAGATCAACGCCAACCTGTTGAGCCTGTTCAACGATAATGGTGTCGATGCAACCTTCTATGATTTCATGAATGTTGCATTCAGTGCCGACGGTAACAGCATCGATGGCGTCATGGACGCGCTGACCATCAGCATTGATTCAACTGGAGGTGTATTCACTGTATCGATCAACGGGACTCCTTACGAATGGGATCAGCTCATCGATACCTCCGGCATCAACA
>DATKZN010000235.1:0-5914 GCA_035527955.1 Gammaproteobacteria bacterium | reverse complement strand
CAGCTGGGCACCGGGGTCAACAGCCTGCCATTGCGACTCGCGCCGATCCCCGGCGAAATCGGCATCATCACCGGCACCCGCAGTCTCGATCCCTGGTTCTCACCCATGATCCCGGGCGAGGACGACGGCAAGGTCTCGGTTGAACATGCAAAACTTGCCGAGATGACCGATTTCCTCGTGGTCGACAACAGCCACACCTTCATCATGCGCGACGACACCGTTATCGCCCAGGTACTCAAGTTCCTGCGCGAGGGCAAATTCAATCGGGGGCAGGGCGGCGCAACGCCGGGAGGAAGTTAAGACGATTTCGAGTAGGCCGATAGCCTGGTATCCGGAAGGTATAAATACCGGAGAAGGTTATGGGTTTTTCCTCAAGTCGATTCTCACTATTGCCGCAGCTTGCCGCGCTGCTACTGGCCGTTGCCCTTGGTGGCTGCGCCTCGGAGCCTTCCTACCCGCCACGCCAGCCATCGGCACAGGTCGACAGCAAATTGCCCCAGCACCCCGGTGCCCGCATTGCGGCCGCCCAGGTCGGCACACCCTACCGTTACGGTGGTGCCACACCACGCGGCTTCGACTGCAGCGGACTGGTGTATTACTCATACCGCAAGGCCGGCATCCAGGTGCCGCGCACTACCAGTGCTCAACTGCGCAATGCCCATCGTGTGCCATCGAACCAGCTCGAGCCCGGTGACCTGGTATTCTTCAGGCTCGGCCGCGGAGCGATCTCGCACGTGGGCATCTACACCGGCGACGATCGTTTCATCCATGCGCCGTCCAGCGGGAAACGGGTATCCTTTACCACCATGAATGACCCGTACTGGCAGGCACGTTTTATCGCCGCCGGCCGCTATCGCTGACGAGCCGACCCGCCTGCGCAGCCTGCCAGGCCATGACAGCTGCACCATTGGCGAGCGGGAAACCGGATTGAGCGGCCAAGCCTCCCCGGCGATTCAGGGTAATGGATCGACCCGCGTGGCGACTGTATCATTGCACCATGAACGTTCACTACGCTGATTCGCGACTTTTTGTTACTGGACTCTTACTACTCCTATTCAGCATGCAGGCCATGTCCGCACCAGCACCAGCATCGCTGCCCGATTGCCCGGACAAGCCAAACTGCGTTTCAAGTCAGGCCAGCGATACGGCACACAGGATAGAACCGTTTGCGTACACCGGCTCCGCCCGCGACGCAATGCGCCGACTCAGGCTGGCACTGGCTGCGGAAAAACGCGTTGACGTGGTAACGGAACGTGAAAACTACCTGCATATCGAGGCACGCAGCCTGGTTTTCCGTTTTGTGGATGACCTCGAATTTCTGCTGGACCCTGAGCATAGCCGGATTCATGTGCGCTCCGCCTCACGCGCCGGTTACAGCGACCTGGGCGTCAATCGCAGGCGGGTAGAGCGTATACGACAAGCCTATTCGCAGGCACAGTAAACGGACATGCCGGATGAGGGTGTCATCAAGTTCGACCTGCGCTATACGTATGCAGAACCTGAAAACCCGACACCACCGGCAGCGCTGAATACATGGCGCAACCGGCTCTGGCAACTGCAGCTGATAGGGCAGCAGGCGGGACGATACGGCGGTGCCGGATACGGCAATGTCAGCCGGCGGATCGAGGCGCCGGACACGCCTGCAGGACACCCCCGGTTCATCATCAGCGGCACGCAAACCGGTGCGCTGGCCCGGCTCGATGCCAAACATTTCTGCGTAGTAACGGACTGGGACGTAAAGCGCAACCATGTCATTGCACGCGGGCCGGTCAGGCCATCCTCGGAAGCACTGACTCACGGCACGTTCTACAGCCAGGATGATGACATAAACGTCGTTTTTCATGTACATTCTCCGGCCATTTGGCATGCAGCACACCGACTCGGCCTGGCTTGCTCGGATCCTGCCATCGCCTACGGCACACCGGAAATGGCAGCCGAAGTAGCGCGCCTGTTCAGTAAAATGGATGTCAGGCGGGGGGCGTCTATCTTCGCCATGGGCGGCCATGAAGACGGTGTGATCGCATTCGGCATCGACGAGGAGTCGGCGGGTGCTGTCCTGCTGAACGCTCTTGAACGCAGCCAACAGCTATAGCGGAACAGCCCGATCGCTCATGTACAGCCTCACGCACAACAGCAGCAGGATTCTATGGATGCTGACGGGCTGCCTGTTGTCGGGCGGGACTGCAGCGGAGGAAACGCACTGAAGACCTGGTGGCGAATCCCTGAAGACGACAGCAAGGACGACAATCCGGATATCGATGACTACATGGGTTATTTTGAACTTCTCAACGCCTTTACGTACAAAAAACACTCATTGAACATCATGCTGCGCAACAACCTTCGCTCTGACATGCAGGGCGCGAAACAGGTCGACTGGGGCTACGGAGAAAGACTGATCGATTACAACCACATCGTGAACAGCATCCGGATAGGGGGGCAGCCTGACGGATTGCTGTAACGGCCCCGGTACCAGTATTTATTCTATTTAACATAATATACATTACACGCACTAATAAATATCCACAGTATCACCAGGAATCTGGCCATGTACGCATATAAATCGACCCCGGCACCCAGTCTGGATGACTTGAAATACGCCTCGAAACGTCTCCTGCTGCTATGGCTGTGCTGGCTGGTCACCAGCCCGGCGGCAGTGGCCGAGACGTTTTTACTGCCTCCCGGTGACGTGGGTGTCATCGGTCGCCTGGAGTTCACCAGCGCCGGGCGCAACGACACCTTGCTCGACATCGCACGCCGCTATGACATCGGCCAGAACGAGATCCTGCTGGCCAACCCGGACGTCGACCGCTGGATGCCCAAGGACGACTCGCGCGTGATCATCCCGAGCCGCTACGTACTGCCCAAGGCCGATCGCCGCGGTGTGGTGATCAACCTGCCGGAAATGCGGTTGTACTATTACCCCAAGACCAAACCCGGCCAGCAACAGACCATGATCACACACCCGATCAGCGTCGGCCGCATGGACTGGCGTTCGCCGCTGGGCAAGACCTCGATTATCAGCAAGCAGACCGACCCGAGCTGGACACCGCCCGAATCCATCAAACAGGAGGCGCTGGCCGATGGCCGGGTATTGCCGGATGTCATACCCGGCGGTCCGGACAATCCACTGGGGCGCTTTGCCATGCGGCTGGGAATACCCGGTTACCTCATACACAGCACCAACAAACCCTACGGTGTCGGTATGCGCGTGACGCATGGCTGCATTCGCATGTATCCGGAAGACATCGAGGGCCTGTTTGCCGACATACCGGTCGGTACCCAGGTCACGCTGGTCAACCAGCCGATCAAGCTGGGCTGGCTGGCCGGCGCGCTGTTTCTGGAACTGCATCCGCCGCTGGAGGAAGATGAGCCGCTCTACCAGGATTACCTGCAACGCGTACTGGACGCCGTTGCCGACATGCTCGCGGAACAGCCGGACTCACCCGACCTGAACGCGGACCGGCGCCTGAGCCTGAGCGGTGCCGCCCTGCGTCAGGCCGTGGAGGAAAAAAGCGGCATCCCCATCCAGATCACGCGCTAGCCGGTCACGCCCGCAGTGACAAGGCGCATGTTTTTCGCCTGCAAAAACAAGGCCCCTTGCGGGGCCTTGTCGAGTACTGCATGGGACCGTCGATTACTTGTGCATGGCCTTCTTGAACATGCGATCAATCTTGGTTTCGGTGTCTTCGGCGATTGCCTTGGCTTCGTTGGCCGTCTTCAGCGTTTCGGCAGCCTGTGCCTTGGCAGCCGCGGCATCCGCCCTGGCAGCCGCAGCATCTGTGCTGGCGGTATCGACCTTGGACTGCATGGCGGCCATCTCTGCGGTGCCGGTTGAGGCACAGCCGGACAGGCCAACCATGATAGCTGCCAGGGCAGCCAGGACCTGCATGCGAACTCGACTCGTAATATAGACTGACATTCCCTTCTCCTGCTCGAATATAAAAAACGTGTTAGGCATCCAACCGCCCTCTTGGCCGGCGGCTGTGGGGTATGCTACATGAATTCCGCAACAACTTGAAATGACGCCATATAGCGACAACTACGCCTCGTCGGCTAGCGTATTTCTACCGGGGTTCCGACCTTCACCCATTCCAGCAACTGATCAATTTCCTCGTTGGTCAGTGCCACGCAACCATTGGTCCAGTTGTAATCCTTGTGGACTGCAGCGTCCCCTGCCCCTACGCCATGGATACCGATCAGGCCACCCAGCCGGGTGTTCTGGGGCGGCCGCCTGCCCGCCTTCAATGCGCGCCGGATTTCAAGCCATTCATCCTTTGTAATCATACCTTTGAAGAATGCTCTTGAAGCTGATTCCAGGTCTGGGTAATTCAGCCCGAGGAAGCGATGGTAACGGCTCTTCGAAGTGATCCAGCCGATGGTGAAATAGCCCAGCGGGGTCATGTTGTCGCCGCGTGTTTTCGCATCAGTCACACCGTAGCGACCGACGGCGATATCGTCGAAGACCCTGAGCACCTCCTCGCCCTGCAGTACCGACAGCGTCCCGGCAGACGTATCGACCAGCACGTGCACGTCGGCAGCGACTGCCTTGCCGGCAGCAAGCAGTACAACCAGCATCAGCATACGGATCGCGGGACGACAGCCAGTCATTTTTACTATACGCTTTGGCAACGCTTGGCTCGTGGCAAGGAATGGCGTGCATTGTACCCGTAACAGGCGAAATGTGGAGCCGTCCCGATCACCCCGCCTGTCGTGATGCGCAAGCAAGGACCACACCGGGAACACCATTGCCACCATGTACGAAACCGAATTTCAGTTGCATGAAGATGTCATCTATCTGAATCATGCCGCCGTGGCACCCTGGCCGAAACGCACTGTCGAGGCGGTCAGGGCCTTCGCCGAAGAAAACGGCAGATACGGGTCGCACAACTACCCGGACTGGGTGCATACCGAGACACTGCTGCGCGAACAACTGCGCCAGCTGCTACATGCCCGCTCGTCGGATGAAATTGCGTTATTGAAAAACACCTCGGAGGCCCTGTCGGTCGTGGCCTGGGGCCTGCCGTGGACCGCCGGGGACAACGTGGTCATCAGTGATCAGGAATTTCCATCAAACCGCGTGGTATGGGAATCACTCGATACGCTGGGCGTGACAACACGCCAGGCCGACCTGAACAGCGCCGACTCACCCGAAGCAGCGCTGATAGCGCGCATGGACGGCCGCACCCGTTTGCTGTCGGTCAGTTCCGTGCAGTACGGGACCGGGCTGCGACTGGATCTCGTAACACTCGGTGCCGCATGTCGAGAGCGCGACATCCTGTTCTGCGTGGATGCGATTCAAAGCCTCGGCGCCCAGGATATCAACGTGCGTGCCTGCCAGGCCGATTTCATAATGGCCGATGGACACAAGTGGTTACTGGCCCCGGAAGGACTTGCGGTTTTTTACTGTCGCCAGGAAATCATGGAGCGCATAGCCCTGAAACAGTATGGCTGGCATATGCTGAAAGACCCGCTCAAGTTCGACAGTCCTTCCCGCGAGGTGGCGCACAACGCACGCCGTTTCGAATGCGGCAGCCCGAACATGCTCGGCATCCATGCCCTGCATGCGAGTCTTGACTTGATCCTGGACACCGGCATCGAACGGATCGAACAGCGCGTGCTGGAGAATTCACATTTCATGCTGGAATTCCTGGCTTCGCGCGGCGATCGCTACGAGATCATCACACCATGCACAATGGGCCGGTATACGGGCATCGTCACCTTCAAACCGTTGCGTGAATCTCCTGATAAGCTTTTCGAAACGCTCAGGCAACACCACGTCGCCTGCGCGCTGCGCGGTGATGGTGTACGCTTCTCGCCGCACTTCTACACGCCGCGCGACAAGCTGCTCACGGCGCTGCGCCTGCTGGATGAGTAGTCGGTCAACCGCACCGCCCTGCCGAACCCGGTCGCGGGG
>DATKZN010000234.1:0-9005 GCA_035527955.1 Gammaproteobacteria bacterium | reverse complement strand
TGTTCGAGGCGATGTGGGGCGGCGAGGGCAGCGCCGACGAGGTCATCGACAGCAAAGGATTGAAGCAGCTCTCCGATTCCTCCGCCATCGAGGGCATCATCGACGAGGTGCTGGCGCGCAGCGCGAAACAGATCGAGCAGTACCGCGGCGGCCAGGAAAAGGTATTCGGTTATTTCGTCGGCCAGGTGATGAAGGCGACCCAGGGCAAGGCCAACCCGCAGCAGGTCAACGACCTGCTGAAGCAGAAGCTGGGCGGGTCATGATTTACCTCGCGCCAGGACACAACGTCGCAAAGCCGCAAGGTTAAGGAACCTCTGATGAATTCACTCATCGTCATCCCGGCGCATGCCGGGAACCATTGTTTTCAATGACCTGGATGCCGGCCTTCGCCGGCATGACGAATTAATCAGAGATGCCTTGAACAATAAGACACGCCACAGAGGGGATGGTAATGTGAACAACGTGACATCCAGATCCGCCATCCTGCTGATTCATTGCCCGGATAAGAAGGGGATCGTAATATCGGTCACCGAGTTCATATTCAAGAACGGCGGCAATATCCTTTACCTGAATCAGCACGTGGACACGGAGCGCCAGGTCTTTTTCATGCGCATCCAGTGGGATCTGCATGACTTCGCCATCGATCATGGGAAAATCGGCGAGTACTTCGAGACACTCGTAGCGCGGCGTTTCTCGATGAGCTGGCGGCTGCATTTCTCTGATGAAGTGCCGCGCATGGCCCTGTTTGTATCCAGACAACCACACTGCTTTTACGATATCCTGTCGCGCTACGAGGCGGGTGAGTGGCAGGTCGAGATCCCGCTGATAATCAGCAACCATGGCGACATGCAAACCGCAGCGGGACGTCTGGGTATTGATTATGTACACCTGCCCGTTACCGGCGAAAACCGGGCAGAGGCGGAGCGAAAACAGCTTGAACTGCTGGAGCAGTACCGGATTGATTTCATTGTGCTGGCGCGCTACATGCAGGTACTGAGTGACGGGTTTGTCGGCAACTATCCAGACCGCATCATCAATATCCACCATTCCTTCCTGCCCGCATTTCCCGGTGCCCGTCCTTATCACTCCGCGCATGAGCATGGTGTGAAGATCATCGGTGCTACCAGCCATTACGTGACAGCCGAGCTGGATGCCGGGCCGATTATCGAGCAGGATGTTGTGCGCGTGAGTCACGAGGACGCGGTCGAGGACATGGTCCGCAAGGGGCGCGACCTCGAGAAGATGGTGTTGGCCCGCGCTGTATGGCACCATCTGCACCACAATATCCTGGTCTACGAAAACAGGACGGTCGTGTTCGGATAGGCAATATGGACGGGCCTGGCCGGTGCCTGCAGCTTCCTGGTCAGGTCGCGTATTCGTCCGGTTTCCTCAAACGGTATCACCCGGATTTCCACTGGAATTTGCTGAATGAAGCCTGTTGTCCCGGATACAACATTTGCTTGTGCACTGATCGAGTGTTCTGGATCGAACCAGGTTGCGTCCAGCCGGGCCGCTGTACTCTGTCTTCCTGCCTGCTCCGGGGTGAAATGTGAACCGGGTCTTGTCTGCACACTGGCGTAAGCACAGGCCCGTTTCCGGATTGTGATGTGTAATGAAGATCGTCGCTGATGAAAATATCCCCAGTGTGACTGAGGCGTTCAGTTATCTGGGCGAGGTGACACGGGTGAGCGGGCGTGGCCTGCAGCCGGAACAGGTGGCGGACGCCGATGTGTTGCTGGTGCGTTCGGTGACGCGGGTCGATGAAAAGCTGCTGGCCGGTTCCCGGGTGCGTTTCGTCGGCTCGGCCACTATCGGCTTCGATCATGTGGACAGGGATTATCTCGCGGCCCGCGGCATCGGCTTTGCCACGGCGCCGGGCAGCAATGCCACCTCGGCCGCCGAGTACGTGGCCAGCGCGCTGCTGGTGCTGTCGCAACAGCGGGGTGTTACGCTGGCGGGCAGGACCGTCGGTATCATCGGTTGCGGTAATGTCGGTTCCCGCGTGCGTGCGCGCCTCAGGGTGCTCGGTATGGAATGCCTGGTGAACGACCCGCCACTGCAGGCGTCGGGCGCGCAGGATGAATTCGTGTCGCTGGATGACGCACTGGCCTGCGACATCGTCACCGTGCATGTGCCGCTCGAGCGTGGCGGTAAACACCCGACTTTTCATCTCATCGATGCGGCGGCGCTGGCGCGATTGCGGCCCGGCGCAGTTTTTATCAATACCTCGCGTGGTGCGGTAGCCGACAATCCGGCCTTGCTGGCAACGCTGCAGGCGCGCGCGGACCTGGCCGTGGTGCTCGATGTCTGGGAAGGCGAGCCGTCGATCAGCCTGCCGCTGCTCGAAAGGGTTGCGCTGGGTACGCCGCACATCGCCGGCTACAGCCTGGACGGCAAGCTGCGCGGCACCGAGATGATCTATCGCGCGGCGTGTGACTTTCTCGGTGAGCCGCTTTCCTGGGATGTGCGCAGTGTGCTGCCGCCGGTCGCGCCGGTCGATGTGGCTGCTGCAACAGGCGATGATCGCGAGTCGCTGGCGCGCGCCGCCGTGCTGGGCTGCTATGACGTGCGCGCTGATGACCGGCGCTTGCGCAAGCTGCTCGAACTCGAGCCGGAGCAGCAGCCTGCGTACTTCGACCGGTTGCGCAAGGAATACCCGGTGCGGCGCGAGTTCGCGGCGACACCGCTGGTTCATGCGCCGCTGTCTGAAACGCAAAGGCAGTTGCTGGCCGGGCTCGGGTTCGAGGTGTAGACGATTTCGAAAACCCCTTTCTCGCGCAAAGACGCAAGGGGGTTTCCACGCGCAGAGACGCGGAGGTGCCAAGGAAACCGATAAAAATCTCGCGCAGAGACGCAGAGTACGCAGAGAATTTCTTTCTTCCCGCTATCTTTGGGCTAGCGACAGGTATGTCGGCATAGAGTATTGCAGGGTGTTCCAGCTGATCGGATGAGGGAGTGAATCAAAAGACGCGCGACTGTAAAGTTCACTCTGAGCGGCGGGGTGCCGCCAGATTCCGGTGGCATTATTTACAATTCATTGCGGGATGCGGCAAGCATGCGAACCGAGGCTGTATACACATCAGGCTTGTTTGAACTGGCCTTTTCTCTGCGTGACTTTGCGTACTCCGCGTCTCTGCGCGAGGAAAGTTCTTTGCGTCTTTGCACGTTATGAGGTTTTCCTGGTCACTCCCGCGTGCCGCATACCGGGCAGTCCGGGTCGCGCGGCAGGGCGAGGGTGCGCCATTCGTGCGTCAGGCCGTCGAACAGCACCAGGCGGCCCGCCAGGTTTTCACCCAGAACCAGCACGACCTTGATTGCTTCCAGCGCCTGCAGCGCGCCGATCACGCCAACCAGCGGCGACAGCACGCCGTTCCCGGAACAGGTCTGGTCGGTTTCCTCGCCGTCCCGGTACAGGCAGGCATAGCAGGGGCTGGCAGGGTCCCGGCTGTCGAATACCGCCAGCTGACCGGCGAAACGCACGGCAGCCCCTGACACCAGTGGAACATGATGCGAAACGCAGCTCGCGTTGACGGCATGCCGGGTATCGAAATTGTCGCTGCAATCGAGCACCACGTCGGTGTTGCATACCGCATCGTCCAGCAGCTCGCCCTGCAGTCGATCGACCAGCGTGGTGACCCGCAAGCCCGGGTTGATGGCAAGCAGCGTATCCCTGGCCGAGGCCACCTTGAGCCGGCCGATGTCGCTGTCGTGGTGTAGCAGCTGGCGTTGCAGGTTGGACAACTCGACCATGTCCGGGTCGGCGATGGCGAGCTGTCCGATGCCGGCCGCTGCGAGATACATGGCCGCCGGCGAGCCGAGCCCGCCCGCGCCTATCACCAGTGCGTGCGTGGCGAGGAGTTTTTCCTGACCGCGAATATCGATCTGCGGCAGCATGATCTGGCGGCTGTAGCGGAGCAGGTCGTCGTCGTTCATGGCTTCATCCGTGCGTTCAGGCAAGTTGAATAAAACATTATCACGCGCGATACGGCGCGAGTGCAAAAAAACCTGTTCACTAAGGCCATGCGTACTGATGTGTAAACCGGCAATACTGTTGTTATGCTGGGCAGGTGTTTCGGGGTGCCGGCGTGTGCGACCTGTCAACTGCGGAAATTTGCGGATAGCCGATGGTTTTTGAGATTGCCGATGTCGTGGTACCGGTCTGGTTGTTGCTCGCCTGGGGCGGACTGGTGGGATTCGTCTTCTCCACGGTCGGTGCCGCCGGCGGGATTCTTGCCTCGGTCGGGATGATTTCCGTGTTCGGCATCGGCAATCCGAACCTGGTCAAGCCGATGGCCCAGGTGCTGACACTGGTTACGCCCTTGATTGCCGTGCCGCTGTACATGCGTCAGTGCCGTATGGTTTACAGCCTTGCCTTTCTGCTTGGCGCCGGTGGCGTGTTCGGTGCGCTGCTGGGCAGCACACTGTCGGTCAGCCTGCTGTCCGACATGCACGTCTTCAGGCCGGTATTCGCCGTGCTGGTGTTTTTCATCGCCGGGCAACTTGCCTGGCAGTTGCTGCGTACCGACTCTGGATCGGTGGCGCTGGCGAAGACGATGAGCGCCGCGGAGGCCTACGCGCAGCATGTCAGGGGCGGAGGCGCGTCCTGCGAAGTGGGCGTGAAGTATCTGCGGGCAACGTGGCGCCGCTTTTATTTCCGCTTCGGCGACGAGGACTTCGCCTTCAGTCCCTGGCTGCCGTTTTTCTCGGGTATGGCTATCGCGGTATTGTCTTCGGCACTCGGCGTCGGAGGCGGATTCATGCTGGTGCCGTTCATGAGCATCGTCATGCGGCTGCCCATGTATGTCATTGCCGGCACCTCCGCGCTGGCGATCGCCTTTCACTCGATGACCTCGATCGCCAATTACCTGCGCCTGGGTGTCACGCTGGACTACCCGCTGCTCGGTATCCTGTTGATCGGTGTTGTGGCGGGATCGGTGATCGGTCCGCAATTGAGCAAGCACCTGCCTGAAAACGGCCTGCGTGCACTGTTGTGCCTGGTGCTGGTGGTCATCGGACTGCGCTATGCGGGTGTGTTCTAGAATCGAAAAAGGGGCCGGATATATTTTCCAGTCCGGGTATTTAAGCTTAAACAAATACGAAGATGTGCCCGGCCCCCTTGCCGGAGTGGCGCCCCGCGGTGATGCCGGATACGATAGGACGCATCAACTCCTGGATAAAAGATGAACGAGCAACCCGCCAGTCAGCAGAGGTATCCATCGTGGGCGGGCTATCTGCTGGCCTTCGTGCTCCTGATGCTGGTGTATATGTCGCTGCAGCACCTGTTGCCCTCCGAGCCGGCCTACGAGATCCCCTACAGCAAGTTCCGCGAACTGGTCAGGGACGGCCAGGTGGAAGAACTGCTGTTGCGCGGCAACGATGCCGCAGGGACGTTGCGCGCCGCCGCGGACATCGGACCACAGGGCGAGACTGCGAGGCGTTTCAGCACAACCGTCCCGGCGTTCGGGGATGACAGCCTGCTGACCTTGCTCGAGACATACGAGGTCAGTCTCCGGGTCGCCAGCGAGGCCGAGAAGGGCACGGTAACGGTGTTGATAGCCTTGCTGCCGTGGCTGTTCCTGATCCTGTTTTTCTTCTGGATGTACAAACAGACCTCGCGTGCGCTGGGCGGACGACTGGGCGGGCCGGGCGAGCTGAAAACGTTTCTCGAGGCCCCGGCCCGGGCGGCGGAGGTGCCAGAGGTCACCTTTGACGATGTCGCGGGGCAGGAGAACGCCAAGCGGGAAGTGACCGAGCTGGTGGAATTTCTCAAGCATCCCGAGGCCTTTCGCAAGCTCGGCGCCGAGGTGCCGCGCGGCGTGCTGCTGATGGGTGCGCCGGGCACCGGCAAGACCCTGCTGGCACGCGCCCTGGCGGGAGAGGCCGGGGTCCCGTTCTTCTCGATCTCCGGGTCAGAATTCATCGAGGTATTCGTCGGTGTCGGCGCCGCCCGCGTGCGTCACCTGTTCGAGGCGGCGAAGAAAAACGCGCCCAGCATCATATTCGTCGATGAACTCGACAGCGTGGGGCGTACGCGCGGTACCGGGCTGGGCGGCGGTCATGACGAGCGCGAACAGACACTGAACCAGATTCTCGCGGAAATGGACGGTTTCTCCGGACACGAGGCGGTGATCGTGCTGGCGGCCACCAACCGGCCGGACGTGCTCGACCCCGCGCTGTTGCGTCCGGGTCGCTTCGACCGCCACGTGGTGCTGGACCTGCCGGACCGCGACGACCGTGTCGCCATCCTCAAGGTGCATATACGCAAGGTACCGCTGGAGCCCGATGTCGATCTCGACAGGATCGCTGCCGGTACGCCGGGTTTTTCCGGGGCGGACATCAAGAACCTGGTGAACGAGGCGGCGATGCTGGCCGCCAGGAAGAAGCAGGATGCCGTGTCGATGCAGGACTTCGAGGAGTCGCGCGACAAGCTGCTGCTGGGCAGCGTGCGCACCCTGGCCATCCAGCCGGAGGAACGGCACCGGCTGGCCGTGCACGAGGCGGGCCATACCCTGGTTGCCTATTTCCTGCCGAACGCGGACCCGCTGTACAAGGTCACCATCATCCCGCGCGGGCGTGCGCTGGGCGGTACCCAGCAGCTGCCGGAGGTAGAACGCCACACCCTGCCGGAGGAATACCTGCGCGACCGGCTGGCCGTCATCCTCGGCGGCCGTGCCGCCGAGAAAGAACTGCTTGCCTCGGTCAGCAGCGGCGCCGACGATGATATCAGCCAGGCCACCAGCCTGGCCCGCGCCATGGTGGCGCGCTGGGGCATGTCCAAGGACGTCGGGCCAATGGATTTACGCGAAAGCGAGGAGCACCCGTTCCTGGGCCGCGAGATCGCACAACCGCGCCGTTACAGCGAGCACTCGGCCGAGGCCGTGGACCAGGCCGTGAAGGCGCTGTTGCAGGAAGGCGAACAGCGCGCGCTGGCAGTGATCCGGGAGCACCGCGCGCAACTGGAAAAACTGGTCGCGTCGCTCAAGGACACGGAAACCCTGCATCGCGGGCAGATCGAGCAATGCCTGGGTCCGGTTAAACAGATGATAAATCCGGAACAGGGCGCAAACTGAGACAGCAGCCGGTGGTTGCCATCGGTCACTCACCCGTGCCGGCAGCGTTATTTGATCCCGAACGAGGAATGACCGGGAACGGTCGGAAGACTTGCTGAAATATATGGCACCGGACAGAACGACGTTGTGCTTTGTTTCGGCGAAGTGTGTTATCGGGTCAGCGGTTTCCAGTAACGATGTGTGTAATCACGCCTTGTATCTTCCACTTCCAGGGGCTGCATGCCTTGCGCCAGGAAGAATCCGGCGGCACCGGACTGCGCCTTGACCAGCAGGCCATCATAGCCATTGAGAATCGCAGCCTGTTCCGCCGCAAGTACCAGCCGGCCGCCAATCCCTTCATGCTGATGCGCCGGGTCTACGTAGATTCCATGCAACTGCAAGGCACGATAACCTATTGGTGTGTCCCTGGTAGCAGCTTGTTCCCAGGCGGCAACGCCGACGATACAACCCTGCTTGTCTTCGATAACAACCAGCTCGCTCGTTTTCAGGTCTTGCTCATTGTACCGGTAGCAGGGTAGTGACAGGCGTTTTACCCTTTCCGGCAGTTCCCATGTCATGATGGCGCGTTCAATTATCCGGTTGATGGCATCAAGATCCGGGACATCTGCCACACGCAGCACTTTCGGGCTTGCAGCCATTCCGGATAATTGACGAACGCCTGACACTGGCGAGGGCTCCTTTCAGGAAAGCATGCTGCGTAGCATCCAGGCGTTTTTCTCGTGTATCTGCATGCGCTGAGTGAGCAAATCCGCTGTGGGTTCATCATTTGCCGCTTCTGCAGCCGGGAAAACCGAGCGGGCCGTTTTTACCACGGCTTCCTGACCTTTCACCAGTTTCATGATCATCTCTCCAGCTCCGGGCACGGCTTCTTCTTCCTCGATGGATGTCAATTTCGCGTACGCGCTGTAGGAGCCCGGAGCCGCCTCACCCAGGGCGCGGATACGCTCTGCGATGACATCAACCGCAAGTGCCAGTTCGGTGTACTGCTGTTCAAACATCAGATGCAGGGTATTGAACATGGGCCCGGTAACGTTCCAGTGATAGTTGTGGGTCTTGAGGTACAGGGTATAGCTGTCAGCCAGTAATTTCGACAGACCTTGCGAAATCTCGTGCCGGCTCTGTTCGTCAATACCAATATCGATTTCCATGAATGTACTCCTTGATAGATAGTATCGTTGGTTACTGATGCTGGTACGGGGTTATCCCGCCAATTCGCTATGCTTCCACGCCAGCTCGTGAAAGTGGTAGGCAATGGTGTTGACCATCGGTTCAATCACTGCGATGGCACCACCGATCATGACACTCCCGCTAAGAAGATATCCCACAGTGAATGCCACCATGAAATGGACTATCGCAAATGACATTGTCTTTTTCATCGTGGGTTTCTCCGCTGCTGCTGCCCGAGAATGAATATAGGCGCTTGATGATAATAAATTAAATAGATTGATTTGATTAATAACATAGAGAAAAGCTATCGATATAACCGGCGCCGCTAACTGCCCGATGATCGTCTGGCCCTGGTGGGGCATCAGGAAATTTCCTCTGGGGAGCAGGGGTCCGGGGTGAAAAGAGGGCCGGATACATTTTCCGGTCGGGGTGTTTCAGATCAATTCCATGCGTGGTATGAAACCGCTGCAGGATGCGCTGTGCGCAGCGCAGTGCGTCATTTCGTAACTGATGCGGTTCGTAACACTCACCGCATCCTGCGGGTTGGATGTGTACATACCGGGTCGGAGCAACGCAACAATCCGGCGAGTAAAACGAAATACTCAAAATGCCGGGTGAAGAATCATCCGGGAAGCGCCATTACATGACGAAACACACTCCAACGCGAACTTGTATCCCGCGGCCGCTGGGCCATTCCGATGGAGTGTTCGTTAGATCGTACGTTCCCCCTGTGTAATACGCCGCCCAAGCGTACCAGGGGCGACGATA
>DATKZN010000233.1:0-14255 GCA_035527955.1 Gammaproteobacteria bacterium | reverse complement strand
CATCCACGACTACATCGTCGAGGGTGATGTATTCCAGGTCAACCTGTCGCGCGCCTGGCGCATTGCACTGCGGCAAGCTGCCGTGCCTGATGTCCTGTTCAACAACCTGCACATCCAGAATCCGTCACCGTACAGCGGTCTGGCGAGCTGGGGCGATGCCGCCATCATCAGTTCCTCGCCGGAGCGGCTGGTGTCGGTGCGTGACGGCATCGTTGAGACACGGCCGATCGCCGGCACCCGGCCGCGCGGCAAGGGCGGGGCGGAGGATGCGGCCCGTTCCGGGGAGCTGCTCGCGCATCCCAAGGAACGCGCCGAGCACATCATGCTGATCGACCTCGAGCGCAACGATCTGGGCCGGATCTGCGTGCCCGGCAGTATCGAGGTCAACGAACTCATGGTACTGGAGTCCTACGCACATGTGCACCACATCGTCTCCAATGTGCGCGGCCGCCTGCGCAGTGACATACTGCCCGGACAGGTGCTGCGTGCGGTGTTCCCGGGCGGCACTATTACCGGCTGCCCGAAGGTGCGCTGCATGGAGATCATCGCGGAACTCGAGCAACAGCCGCGCGGGGCCTATACCGGTTCGATGGGCTACCTCAATCGCGATGGCAGCATGGACATGAACATCCTGATCCGCACCATGGTCAGTCACGGCCGGCAGCTGGAACTGCGTGCGGGTGCCGGTATCGTGGCGGATTCCATCGCCGCTGCAGAGCTGGAAGAGACTCGCGACAAGGCGCGCGGCCTGCTGTATGCGCTGGGGCTGACCGACGCATGAACACCGTCGTGACCCTGGTCAACGGCCGTGCCGACGACTGCCTGTCCACGCAGGACCGCGGGCTGTTGTATGGAGATGGCCTGTTCGAGACAATGGCCGTTCATGACGGATTGCCGGTGCACTGGACGCGCCACCTGGCGCGCCTGCGGGACGGTTGTGCAAGGCTGGGTATCCCGCAACCCGATGCGGGCGTGCTTGAAAGCGAGGTTGCCAGCCTGTGCCGGGACGCGGAACATGCGGTGCTCAAGCTCGTTGTCACGCGCGGCTGCGGCGGGCGCGGCTACCGCCCGGATCCCGCTGCCGTGCCGACGCGGATACTGCAGTTGCATCCGTATCCGTCCTGGCCGGATGAATATGCGCAGGACGGTGTACACGTCCGCATTTGCAGGATGCAACTGGGCTGGAATCCGCAACTGGCCGGTATCAAGCACCTGAACCGGCTGGAGCAGGTGCTGGCACGTGCCGAATGGGATGATCCCGCCATCGGCGAGGGGCTGGTGCAGGATGCGCGCGGTTACCTGATCGAGGGCACCATGAGCAATGTCTTCCTGGCCCGGGATGGCGTGCTATTGACGCCTGACCTGACTCGCTGCGGCGTGGACGGTATCATGCGCGCGCTGATCCTTGAACTCGCCGCGCAGGCGGGGATCGCGACCGGTGTGCGCGACATTGCCATGGATGAACTGGACAGTGCGGACGAGATCCTGCTGTGCAACAGCCTGATCGGTATCTGGCCGGTGAAGCGTATCGCGGACCGGCGCTACACGGCTGGTAAAATAACACGACTGTTGCAGACAGTCCTGCGTGAACACGTGGATAGCTGACTATGAGCGAGCAAGCCTGCCCAACCTGCAAATCCCGGCTGTTGCCGCTGCTGGTACTCCTGATCGTGCTGGCGCTGGGTGCAATCGCCCTGGTCTACATCCAGTTCCAGCGTTTCAGCGACACACCGGTCTCGCTACCCCGGGATCCCTATATCGTCACCGTGAGCGCTGGTATGTCGCTCGGGCAACTGGCCAACCGCCTGCACGAGCAGGGCATCATAGACTACCCGCGGTTTTTCATTCAGCTCGGACGCCGGCTCAAGGCCGCGCGCCACCTCAAGGTGGGGGAATACACGCTGACACGCGACATGACACCTCGCACGCTGCTCGAGCTGATGACCGAGGGCAGGGTGCTGCAGTACGGACTGACCCTGATCGAGGGGCATACCTTTGCCGAGATGATCGCGCGCATTGAGGCGCATCCGAGCCTGCAGCACACGCTGTCCGGGCAGGTGGTGGATGAAGTCATGGAAAAACTCGGGCATCCCGGTGAACATCCCGAGGGACGTTTTCTCGCGGATACCTACCACTTCCCGCGCAACACGACCGACCTGGAATTCCTGCAGCGTGCCTGGAGCGCCATGGAAAAATATCTGCATGAAGCATGGGAAGGGCGTGACAAGGACCTGCCGCTGGCGACGCCCTACGAGGCGCTGATCCTGGCCTCCATCGTGGAAAAGGAAACCGGGCTGGCCGGGGAGCGTGCACAGATTGCCGGTGTTTTTATCCGGCGCCTGCAGAAGGGCATGAAACTGCAGACCGACCCGACCGTGATTTACGGCATGGGTGAAAGTTTCAATGGCAATATACGGCGTGCCGACCTGGCGCGTGATACACCCTATAACACCTATACACGCAGCGGCCTGCCACCTACGCCGATCGCCATGCCGGGCAGGGCGGCCATCGATGCCGTGCTGCATCCGGCCGATGGCGACAGCCTGTATTTCGTCGCGAAGGGCGGCGGCAGTCATCATTTCTCCAGCACGCTCGCGGAACACAATCTCGCCGTGGACAAGTTTCAGCGCGGCAAGCAGGGTATCATCCTGCCCGGAGAAGGAAGCAGCCAATGAATGGAAAATTCATCACCGTCGAGGGTATCGAGGGCGTCGGTAAAAGCACCAACATGGAATATATCCACCGGCAGCTGCAGGCTGCCGGCAAGGACGTGCTGGTCACGCGCGAGCCGGGCGGTACGCCGCTCGCCGAGGCGATCCGCGGGCTGTTGCTGGACCGGGCATATACCGGCATGGACACCCTGTGCGAGTTGCAGCTGATGTTTGCCGCGCGTGCCGAGCATCTCGCGAAGGTGATCAGGCCGGCGCTGGCCGCGGGGCGCTGGGTGCTGTGCGACCGGTTTACCGATGCAACCTATGCCTACCAGGGCGGCGGGCGCGGCGTGGACGCCGCGGTCATCGCCCGGCTCGAGGACCTTGTGCAGGGCGGCTTTCGTCCCGATCTCACACTGCTGCTCGATGTGACCGTGGAAACCGGCCTGGCACGTGCCAGCCTGCGCGGTACGCTGGATCGCTTCGAACAGGAGCAGGTCGAGTTCTTCGAGCGTGTCCGCCAGGCTTACCTCGACATGGCCCGCAAGCACCCCGGCCGCTACCGCATCGTCGATGCCGGCCAGCCGCTGGAGGCCGTGCAGCAGCTGATCCGGGAATGCCTGCCGCTCTGACGCGCGACTGGCAAACAGGCGCATACCCGGCTCCCTGATTGTTTGTAGCCCTGTATCCTCATCCGCGGATGCGCACCTGTCCGACATCCGGCATAATCGGCGTGACATAGACTGAATTCCGGAATCACCCCGCGCCCGAGGCAGCCACTGACATGTCCGCACCTTATCCCTGGCTGGAACCCTGCCAGCAGATGTTTGCCGAGCTGATCGAGCGTGACCGGATGCCACATGCGCTGTTGATCACCGGTCAGCCGGGTATGGGGAAGGCGGCGTTCGCCCGACTGCTGGCGCAAATGCTGCTCTGCGAAGCGCGGGTCGACGCGGCACCGCCCTGCGGTCAATGCCCGGGCTGCATCCAGTTTCAGGCCGGCTCGCACCCGGATTTCTTCACCGTTGCCCCGGAAGAGGATTCACAGGTCATCAAGGTAGACCAGGTGCGTGAACTGGGCGAGAAGCTCGCCCTGTCCAGTTATCGTGCCGGTTTCAAGATCGCGGTCATGATTCCGGCCGAGACCATGAATATCAATGCCGCCAACAGCTTGCTAAAGACGCTGGAGGAACCATCCGATAACACGGTACTGGTCCTGGTCACCGCACGACCGGCCCGGCTGCCGGCCACCATTCGCAGCCGTTGCCGGCAGCTGCGCATTCCGGCGCCGGATCCGGCAGTTGCACAGGCCTGGCTGGCCACGCAGCTGGACGGGCAGGATCCGGAACGTTACCTGCAGCTGGCCGACGGTGCGCCACTCGAGGCACTCAGGCTGGCCGAGGCGCAGGTCATCGAGGCCCGACGCAGGCAGTTCCAGGCACTGGCGGGCGTGCTTGAAGGCAAGGTGGACCCGTTGGCGGTCGCGGCGGACTGGTGCAAGGACGAGGGTCTGCAGGCGGTACACTGGCTGCGTGACTGGCTGATGGACATGATACGGGTCCGTGCAACCGGTCAGGCCGGCGTGGTGCGCAGTGTCGACCTTGCTGAAGGTCTTGCCAGGCTTGCCGCCAGGCTCGATAGCCGGGTATTGTTTTGGCAACTGGATAACATCAACAGGCTGTTGCGCAGCAACGATGGCAGCCTGAACCGCCAGCTCATGGCCGAGGATATATTGCTCGCCTGGGCGGCACGGCAGTAACCACAGGGGACAGATGATGAACACCGGAACCTCCGCGCGTCAGGGTATTCTCTCGCTCACCATCAAGGACAAGAGCGCGCTGTATGCGGCCTACATGCCGTTCATCAAGGGTGGCGGGTTGTTCATTCCCACCAAGAAAGAATACAAGCTGGGTGAAGAGGTGTTCATGCTGCTTACGCTGATGGACGAAACCGAAAAGCTGCCTGTTGCCGGCAAGATTGTCTGGATCACCCCGGTCGGTGCACAGGGCAACCGTGCCGCCGGTATCGGCGTGCAGTTCAGCAACCAGGACGAAGGACACGCCCGCAACAAGATCGAGGGCTTTCTGGCCGGTGCGCTCGACAGCGACCGCCCGACCCATACCATGTAAAGGCCGGCTGTACCGCAATCCGCTGCGATGCCGGTTTGGCAGTCGTGGCCAAACCCTCTATCATTGCCGCTGATCAGTAACGCGGACCTGATACATGCTTGTCGATTCCCATTGCCACCTTGACATGCTCGACCTCGCGCCGTTCGGCGGCAGCGTGGACGGTGTGCTCGAGGCCGCACGCGCCAACGATGTCGGTCATTTCCTGTGCGTCGCGGTCAACCTCGAGGATTATCCCGCCATGCTGGGCATTGCCGAGACCCACGACAACGTAACGGCCTCGGTCGGGCTGCATCCCAATGAGCGCGGCGGTCACGAACCGGACATCGACGAACTTGTGCAGCTGGCGCAGCACCCGAAGGTGGTCGCCATCGGTGAAACCGGTCTCGACTATTTTCGCAGCGAAGGCGATCTCGACTGGCAGCGCGATCGTTTCCGTCGTCACATCGTCGCGGCGAAACAGGCCGGCAAACCGCTGATCATCCACTCACGCGATGCCGGGGAGGATACGATGTCCATCCTGGCGGAAGAGCATGCCCACGATATCGGTGGTGTCATGCACTGCTTCACCGGCGACTGGGCGCTGGCGCAGCAGGCCCTGGAACTCAATTTCCATATTTCGTTTTCCGGTATCGTCACCTTCCGTAATGCCGCCTCCTTGCAGGAAGTCGCGCGCAAGCTGCCGCTTGAGCGCATGCTGGTTGAAACCGACTGCCCCTACCTGGCGCCGGTTCCGCATCGCGGTAAACCCAACCAGCCGGCCTATGTGCGTCACACCGCCGAGTTCATCGCCGGGTTGCGCGGTGACAGCTATGACACGATAGCAACTGCCACCACGGCGAATTTCACGGCGCTGTTCAGGCCGCCACTTGCACTGTAGAAGCGAATGTTGCCCGCGATCATCGCGAGAAAAACCTCACGCGAGGTGCAGGGAGAAGGTGTGCCATTATTACGGGCATAGCCCGGGTCGAGAGATCGGCCTGGGACTGACCGTAGCGACGGCCGTGAGCGACTGCAGGTGATAGAGGACGAAAAAGCAGGTGCCCCGGGCGACGCACGGACCAGTTGCCGAAAGACGCGAATGCGTGCAGCGTCAGGAAATGACATCGCATCCTGATGCCTCGGCGTACCTGGCCGATAACAGGTCGCAGCTGTATCGCCCGGGACAGGCTGTTACGGGAGCGGGCGTGGCTTGCGGTGTTCGTCAACCGCCACGTAGGTGAGGTCTGCCTCCGTGACCAGGATAAGCTCGTGGGTTTCTTTCTGGCGTTCGGCGAAGGCCTTGACGTTGATGGTGAGTGAGGAATTGCCGATGCGGGTGATCTCCGCATAACAGCTGATCAGGTCGCCGACGAAGACCGGTTGTCTGAATTCGAACGAGTTGACGGCAACAGTGACAATGCGGCCATTGGCGTGGCGCCGCGCAATGATGCTGCCGGCGATATCCACCTGCGACATCAGCCAGCCACCGAAGATGTCGCCGGCGGAATTGGTATCGGCCGGTGTCGCCATGACGCGGATGGCGAGGTGGCGTTCATCGGGAAGCAGGGTGCGGTCGTTCATTGCTGTCTGTGCCGGGTTGCCTGCGGCGCCCGTCAGTGTCCCTCGTACATGCGCTCGACCGCATCGGCGAAATGCTCGAGTATGCTGCTGCGCTTGAGCTTGAGCGTCGGGGTGATCAGGCCGTTGTCGATGGTCCATGGATCCAGTGTGCAGCTGACGCGGTAGATCTGCGCATAGCCCGGGAAGGCGGTCAGCAGGCCCTTGAGTCGTTCGCACACGGCCTGCTCGAGGATCGGATCATTGATCGATTCCGGTGCGTGTGGATCGAGGCCGAGCCCGGCCGCGAACAGCTTCCACTGCTCCGGTTCCATAACGATGAGGGTGGTGAGGAAAGGGCGGTTGTCACCGATCACCAGCACCTGCTCGAACAGCGGATCGAGGGCAATGGCCATTTCCATATCAGCGGGTGGCACCTTTTCGCCGTTGGCCAGCACAATGATTTCCTTCAGCCGGCCGGTGATGTAGACATGATTATTCTCGATCCTGGCCTTGTCACCGGTGTGAAACCAGCCTTCGCTGTCGATCACCTGGCGGGTTGCCTCCGGGTTGTCCCAGTACCCCAGCATGATGCTGGGGCCGCGTGCGATCAATTCTTCGTTGTCTGTGACCTTCAATTCCATGCCGCGCAGCGCAACGCCCACGCTCTTCGGGTCGTTGTCAGCGGGCGGGTTGGCGGTGAGGATCGGACTGGTCTCGGTCAGGCCGTAGCCCTGAACCAGTTGCAGGCCAAGTCCGATGAATACCTTGGCAACCTGCGGTGATAGCGGCGCACCGCCGGCTGTGGCGAGGCGCATGCGTCCACCGAGCTTGGCCATGATCTTGCCGGCCACCAGCTTGTCGAGCAATGGCCAGAGCAGAAACGACGGGCGCCAGCCGGCACGCCCTTGCTGGTTTTCAAAGCGTGCCCAGCCCACTTCGACGGCGGCATTGAACAGCCGTCCGGCGATAGGTGATTTTTCCGCCAGTCCGGCCTGCACCTTGTTGTATACGCGCTCGTAGATGCGTGGCACCGCATTCATCAGGGTTGGCCTGATGGTTAACAGGTCCTCGCCCAGCTGAGGGATGGAACGTGCGTAGGCAATGGTCGCACCGACCATCATCGGCAGGTAGTAGCCGACAGTGCGTTCAAAGGTGTGCGACAGTGGCAGGAAAGAGATCAACAGGTCTTCGGGCTGTACCTCTACGATCTCGAGGGCACGGTCACAATTGAACAGGATATTCCAGTGACTCAGCATAACGCCCTTGGGGCGACCGGTGGTGCCCGAGGTATAAACGATGGTGGCGAGTTCGTTCGGGTCTGTGTCGGGGCTGTACAGTTCGCCGCCATTCCCGGGAAGCCAGTCTGCTATCGTGCGCACACGTGTTTCGTGTTCCGGCACCTGTACCGGTTCCAGCGTCAGTATGCGTTGCAGTCCGCCCAGGTCACCAAGTACGGTGCAGATGCCGGCCCAGTGTTCCTCGCCTTGCAGGAACAGCACCTTGCACCCGGAGTTGTTGAGGATGTAGGCGGCGTTGTCGGGACGGTCATCGGTGTACAACGGTATTACCACCAGTCCGCAACCGAGTGCGGCCTGGTCGAAAGCGACCCATTCCCGGCAGTTGCGCATGAGTATGGCGACACGGTCACCATGCGCGAGCCCCTCTGCCGTAAAGGCAGCCTGCCAGCGTGCGACCTCGTGACCCATGTCGGCCCAGGTGTAGTCGTGCCATTGCCGGTCGCTGTCGTTGAACTGGCGGTAGGCAATCTTGTCGGGTGTCAGGCGTACCCGCTCGCGAAACAGGCCGGCCAGTGTTCGGGCAGTTTCTGCCGGAATCTTGTCCCTTGATGTGCCCTGCATAAATGCCTCCCCCTAGGATTCGAAGAGATGTTCCCAACCGGGGTCAGGTGTGAAACGCTCTCCCCGGAGCGTGTGCAGATCGCGCAGTTGTCTGAGCAGGATGTCCCTGCCCGCAGCGTCTATGTAGTTGAGCGGCCCGCCGCGGAACGGTGCGAAGCCGGTACCGAACACCATGCCGGCGTCGAGCAGGTCAGCTTCCGCGACGACCTGCTCGCGCAGGCAGCTGACCGCTTCATTCAGCATGCGCAAGACCAGGCGATTGGTGATCTCTTCCAGGTTCCAGTTGCCGCTGGCGGGTTTCGGCTTGATCGCCTTGCCCTTCTTCCAGCTGTAGAAGCCCTGGCCGGATTTCTTGCCCAGCTTGCCGTCGGCGACCAGTTGCCTGAGATTGGCGGGTATCTCTGCATGAAAGTGCCCGGCGAGGACTTCGGCGACATGCAGGCAGATGTCGAGTCCGACGGTATCGCCCAGTTCTATTGGTCCCATCGGCATACCGAAGGTGGTCGCGGCCCGGTCGATCAGCGCCGGTGGCACGCCTTCCTCGGCGAGCACGACCGCTTCCATCAGGTAGGGCATGAGAATCCGGTTGACCAGGAAGCCGGGTGTGCTGCTGACCGGCAGCGGCAGCCGGTCGATCTGGCGCGTGAAGGTCATGGCCTGTGAGCTGATTTCGGGCGCGGTGGATGCGCCATTGACGATTTCAACCAGCATCATCTTCGACACCGGGTTGAAGAAGTGCAGCCCGACCAGGCGCTCGGGTTGTTTCAATGCCGGGGTCAGTTCCTCCAGGGGGATGCTCGAGGTATTGGTGGCGAGGATGGCGCTGGCCTTCATGCGTGGTTCAATAGTCTCGTATAAAGAACGCTTTACCGCAGCATCTTCAAAAATTGCTTCAATAATAACATCGGCCTGTTCCACGCCCTGCGCCTTGTGGTCCGGCATCAGCCGGTCCATTGCCGCGCGTATCTGTTCGGGCTTTTTGAGCTTTTTCGCAAACAGCTTGTGCGCACGTGCGATGGCCGGGGCGATGCGATCCGGCGACTGGTCCTGCAGCGTGACGTGAAAACCGCGCAGCGCACACCATGCCGCGATGTCTCCGCCCATAGTGCCGGCGCCGATTACGTGTACGTTGCGCGGCTGGTAGGTCTTGTCCTTGCCCAGTGACTTCAGGTGTTCCTGCAGGAAGAACACGCGCACCAGGTTCTTCGCCGTCGCACCGGTAACGAGCTGCGCCAGCGACTGCGCCTCGGCGCGCAGCATGGCCGGCTTGTTATTGGCATATTCGCGCCAAATGTCAATCATGGCGTAGGGGGCAGGGTAGTGCAGCCGCGAGGCGCGCCTGGCGACCTGCTTGCGAAGCACGCCGGCCAGCAGCGGGCGAACCAGTACATGGTTGGTCAGGCGGTCGATAAACCCGGGACGGCAAGGTGGCGGTGCTTCCATTACCAGCTTGCGTGCCGCACCGCGCAGGTGGCGTTCCGGCACCACCAGGTCGACGAAACCCATGCGCCGGCCGCTGCGGCCGTCGACCGTGCGACCGCTCAGGATCAGGTCCATGGCCTTGATGGCGCCGATCAAGGGTACGAGTCGTGCGCTGCCGCCCCAGCCGGGATGGATGCCGAGACGCACCTCGGGCAGGCCGAGGCGGGTGCCGGGATCGTCGCGCGTAACGCGGTAGCGGCAGGCCAGCGCAAGTTCCAAACCACCGCCGAGACAGAAGCCATGGATCATCGCAACGGTCGGGAAGGGCAGTGCCTCGAGCCGGTTGAACACATCCTGGCCGGTGTTGAGCAGGTCCAGTGCCTGCTGTTCCGTGGTGACCCTGGTAAAGGAGGTGATGTCAGCACCGGCGATGAAGCCGTTGGGCTTGGCGGACAGGATAACCACCCCGCGCGGGCGCTTCGTGGCGATCTCCTGCAGGTGCCGGTCGAGTTGCGCGAACACGTCGAGGCTGAGTACGTTGGTTCCGGTATCGGCCTTGTCGAAGGTCAGCCAGGCGATATTGTCAGCGTCGATTTCGAGCGTGAAATGTTCCTGAGCGGTGCTGTCGGTCATGGGTTTTGTTCCGTGTCGTTGATCTGCCGGGATACAGGTAACCGCTGTCGAGAATGATCGAATCGTGCGTGCATGTAATGGTTCGCGTGACCTGCTTCTGCTCGCCGGGACATCCTATGTCCGCTCGATCAGCAGGGCGCCACCCTGACCGCCGCCGATGCAGATGCTCGCCATGCCGCGCCTGGCGTTGTTCTGTTCGAGCGTCTTCAGTAAATGCAGAACGATGCGCGCGCCACTGGTGCCGACCGGGTGACCGACCGCCACGCCACCGCCATCGACATTGAGGCGTTCCTCATCGATGGGTGTAAACGGGGTGTCACGACCAAGCTGGTCGCGGCAGAATTCCGCATCAGTCCAGGCGGCGAGACAGGCGAGGACCTGCGCGGCAAATGCCTCGTTGATCTCGATATAATCAAGGTCAGGGGTGTCGAGCTCGTGGCGCTGCATGATCGGTGCCATGGCATAGCAGGGGCCGAGGCCCATCTGGGCAGGGTCCAGGCCCGCCCATTCGCTGTCGATGAGTCTGCCCATCACTTTCAGGCTGTATTTCCCGATGGCTTCTTCCGAGGCGAGCAGGAGCCAGGCGGCGCCGTCGGTGATCTGTGCGCTGTTGCCGGCGGTGACATTCCCGACCGGCCGGTCGAACACCGGCCTCAGTTTGGCGAGCTTTTCCATGCTGCTGTCGGCGCGCACGCCGTCATCGTGGTTGTAGATCTTGCCCTTGCTGTCATAGAGGACCTCGATTTCATCGAGATGTCCTGCCTTGTGCGCGGCATCGAGACGCAGGTGACTGCGCATGGCGAAGCTGTCCATCATTTCGCGCGTAACACCGAAGCGGTATGCGAGGATTTCCGCGGTTTGACCCATCGAGAGGCCGACCACCGGGTCGGTCAGGCCGCGCAGTAATGCGATAACGGGTTTGAAGTGGCCAGGACGCAGCCGGCCCAGCACTTTCAACTTTGCGCCCGGCGTGCGTGCACCGGCCATGTCGGCAAGCCAGTGCACCATGGTTTCGTTGTAGAGTACCGGGGCGCGACTCATGGACTCGGTCCCGCCGGCCAGCACCAGGTCGGAACGGCCGCTGGCGATATTCTGGGCAGCGGAGTCGATCGATTGCAGGCCGGAGGCGCAGTTGCGCTGCACGGTCCATGCCGGTACGCGATCGCCGCAGCCCAGGCGGAGCGCGACGACACGGCCGATGTTGGCCTCGTCAGGGCTCGGCATCATGCAGCCGAGGATGACCTCGTCGAGAGTATCCGGCGCGAAGGGCTGACGCGCCAGCAACGGCTGGGCTGCGGCGACCGCCAGATCTGATGCCGCAAAGGGGCCAGGCCTGCCGCGGGCCTTCAGAAAGGGTGTGCGGCTGCCATCGACTACATAGACCGGCCGGCCACCCCATCCAGTTTGCTGTCGCCCCATGTCTTCTGCTCCTTGGTGAAATATTCAGGCTCGAAATCGTCGACCTGTATGACAACCTTGCGTGCGGCGATGGCGGCGCGAATGGCATTCGCCTCGACCTCGGTGATCACACCCACCGTCAGTCCGGCGTCGAGAGATGACTCCGGATCGCCACGCGCGATCTTTCCGTTCTTCATGGCGATACGCAACTTGTGCAGCAGGGGTTCGGCGGCTGCGGCCTTCTGCAGCGCCATATCGAGCTGTGCAACCGGGTCTCTGTCGTCATCCGGAATATACACGCCTTCGGTAAGACGATCACGCAGTGCGCCGGGTTGCATCAGGATGTCGGCCACACGCTGGCTGAGTGCGTCGTCGGGGCGCTGATACGACTTGCCCAGCGGGAATGCCAGCAGGCGCGCGATGCGGGCCAGGAAACGGTTGGGGAGGTTGTTCAGTACCTCGAACAGGCGCAGCTGGATATTGTAGAGCAGGTCCCGGCAGGCCCATTCAAGCAGCGGCAGTTCGTCATCCGGCGAGCCGTTGTCATAGTGATGCTTCAGCACGGCACTGCCGAGGTAGAGGTAGCTCAGGACATCACCGAGTCGTCCCGAGATCGATTCCTTGCGCTTGAGACCTCCGCCCAGCGTCATCAGCGTAATCTCGGTGATAACGGCAAATGCCAGGCTCATGCGGTTGAACTGGCGGTAGAAGTGACCGCGCAGTCCGTGCTGGGGTGCATGCAGCAGGCGTCCGCAGCTGATGTTGTGGAACAGGCTGCGGCTGAAATTGCTCATGACGTGACTGCCATGCCCCAGCAATGCGCTATCGAAGGCGACCACGTCGTTGTTGGCGGACGCTTCCATTTCCCGGAACAGGAACGGGTGACAGCGGATTGCGCCCTGACCGAATATGATCAGGTTGCGGGTGAGGATGTTGGCGCCTTCCACGGTAATTGCGATCGGCAGTGCCTGGTAGGAACGGGCGATGAAGTTGTTCGGCCCCATGCTGATGCCGCGACCGCCGAGGATGTCCATGCCGTCGTTCATGACGATGCGCATGCGCTCGGTCAGGTGGTACTTGATAATTGCCGAGGCGACGGACGGTTCCTCGCCGCTGTCTAGCGCGGCAGTGGTGAAGCCGCGTGCGCCGTTCATGATGTAACTCAGACCACCGATGCGCGCCAGCACTTCGCTGACGCCCTCGAATTTGCCGATCGGTACCTTGAACTGCTTGCGCACGGCGGCGTAGGCGCCGACGCTGCGGCAGACCAGTTTGCCCGCGGCAGTACTGAGTGCCGGCAGCGAGATGGCGCGCCCGTCCGACAGGCAGTTCATCAGCATGCGCCAGCCCTGGCCCACGTAGTCCTGGCCGCCGATTACCCAGTCCATCGGAATGAATACGTCCTTGCCACGGTTCGGCCCGTTCATGAAGGCCTGGCTCATCGGGTAATGACGGTTGCCGATCTCCACGCCGGGTGTGTCGGTAGGAATCAGCGCCAGGGTGATGCCGACATCTTCCTGCTCGCCCAGCAGGTGCTCGGGGTCGTGCAACTGAAAGGCGAGGCCGAGCAGGGTGGCGACCGGTCCCAGCGTGATATAGCGTTTCTCCCAGTTCAGGCGGATGCCGAGTACGTCGTCCTTGCCATCGAATCGCTGCCGGCACACGACGCCGGTATCCGGCATCGAGGCGGCGTCACTGCCGGCCTCGGGACCGGTCAGCGCGAAGCAGGGGATTTCCAGGCCTTTCGCAAGTCGCGGCAGGTAGTGGTTCTTCTGTTGTTCGGTGCCGTAGGACAGCAGCAGCTTGGCCGGGCCGAGCGAATTCGGCACCATCACGGTGACGCCGGCCGAGATACTGCGGCTGGCTACCTTCATAACAATGGTTGAATGGGCATTCGCTGAAAACTCCAGGCCGCCGTATTGTTTCGGAATGATCATGCCGAAGAAGCCGTTGTCCTTGAGGTAATCCCAGGTTTCCTCGGTCAGGTCGTGGCGATCCTCGGTGATGTCCCAGTCACTGATCATGGCACAGAGCTTATTGGCAGGACCATCGAGAAAGGCCTGCTCCTCTTTCGACAGCGCCGGCGCCTTGTAGCTCAGCATGCGGTGCCAGTCAGGCTGGCCGCTGAACAGTTCGGCCTCCCACCAGACGGTTCCCGCTTCCAGTGCCTCGCGCTCGGTATCGGACATGCCAGGCATGATCTTGCGGTACAGCGACAGCAGTGGCCGCATGACGAGGGCATGGCGCAGTGGCGTGATCACAAGCAGTGCGGCAAGCGGGACGAACACGATCCAGGCGGCCGTTGCCAGCCCGAATGGCGGGCTGTGCACCAGGTTCCAGTAGACGAGCAGGGCGCCAATGGCCGCTACCCAGAGGTGGCGTGACGCGTTGCGCGCCAGCAGCAGGCTCGCGACGATCAATACGACGAGCAATTCGGTCATCCACACCATGAAAGCTGTCCCTGGCGCATGCACGCCTGAAGTGTTTGTCTAGATACTACGAATATATATTAAAAACAGCAACTAACAACTTAGACTCGAATAACAAATTCGAGTTGCATGACACGGGTTTCGAGCGCTGTTTTAGTCTGTAGAGGCTATCGGCAGGGTATGTGTGAATATGAG
>DATKZN010000232.1:0-9049 GCA_035527955.1 Gammaproteobacteria bacterium | reverse complement strand
ACACACGCATTAAATCGCCTCGCCGGCGTTTCGTATTCGAGCGTCTTGCGCGGCCGCTCATTCAGCCGTCTTGAATACACAAGATGCACAATCTTGCGGTAGCGTCACTGGTTCGGGATCTGGCGCCGTCCAGTCGAATGGATGCCGGCACATCCAGCTTATTTTCTACAGCCGCAGGCAGGTGTGGTGTTGTTGTCGCGCCCGATCGGGATCAGAGATAGCGCCGCAGGTATTCGGGCCGGTGATCACGGCAGCCGTGCGGGCGGTCGAGGTAACGGTTGATGAAGGCCTCGCGGGTGGAATCGGCCTGGTCGTGCCTGGCACTGGTGCATTCGATATCTTCGAGGTAGTAGCACAGGCCGCGCAGGGTGCGGCAGAAGAAACTGGTATGCAGCTGGTAGCCGAACTCGGACAACAGGGCCTCGATGACCTGCAGGGTGATGCGGCGCACGTTGTAACTGACCACCAGCCGGTTCTTCCCGGCGATGCGCACGTGCAGCACGCCTTTCACCTCGCGCAGCAGTCCGGCCGCAGACTCGATGGCGGCCGGGTCATCCGCGCTGCCCGTGAGCCGGATGGAGCGTTTTTTCAGTTTCTCGATCACCGCCTCGCAAGCCCCCTGTTGAGATTGTGAGTCCTCGTAATTGCGTGTGGCCTATGAAGCAATCGACTGATTTCAGGATTATTAGCAGGAGATTGCTTCGTCACCATGATGCTCGCAATGACGAAGTTGTCAGAACTACCCTAATCCTAACCCGCCGCAGGTAAATAGCAAGGCCCGTCCCTGCATTCATGGCTGGTGCCAAATGCCGCAAATGACCCGGCTGAGCCCGGCATCGTCCGGATAGTCGGCAATATCTCGATAGCCGAGTGACTTCAGCAGCCGCATGACCGCCGCCTGCTGGTCATAGCCGTGTTCCAGCATCAGCCAGCCGCCAGCGCGCAGGTGTTGCCGTGCGCAGGATGCAATGGTCGACAGCGCCGACATGCCGTCACTACCGGAGGCCAGCGCGCTGCGCGGTTCGAAGCGCACATCGCCCTCGGCCAGATGGCGATCCTGTGCCGCGATATAGGGCGGGTTGCTGAGCAGCAAATCGAACTGCCGCTCGCCCAGTGCATCGCACCAGTCACCGGCCACGAACTCGACATTGCCGATGCCGAGCTGCTGCCCATTGGCGCGCGCGATGGAGAGCGCGGACTCCGAGCGGTCCGTTGCCAGGATGCGGGCCCTGGGTCGTTCGCGCGCGATGGCCAGGGCGATGGCGCCGCTGCCAGTACCGAGATCGGCGATATCGATCCGGCTGTCGCGTGCAATCACGGACAGGGCCTGCGCCACCAGGGTCTCGGTCTCCGGGCGCGGGATCAGGGTGTCGCGGCTGACCGTGAGCGCCAGCGACCAGAATTCGCGCTGCCCGGTCAGGTAAGCGACCGGCTCGCCGCTGATACGGCGCTTCAGCAGGGCCGCGAAGCGCGACTGCTGGTCGGGTGCGGGCACCTTGTCCGGCCAGGCATGCAGGTGACTGCGCGGCTTGTCGAGTGCATGGGCCAGCAACACCTCGGCATCGAGCCGTGCCGATGTCGTGTCGAGCTGTTGCGTGGCGTGCGTGAGCAGTTGCGCGATGGTGCGTCTTTCAGTGCTATTGCTCATTCAGTGCGCTGAGCAGGTCAGCCTGGTATTCGTTGATCAGCGGCTCGATCGCCAGGTCGAGGTTGCCGGCCATGAAGTCGTCGAGCTTGTAGACGGTCAGGTTGATGCGGTGGTCGGTCATGCGTCCCTGCGGGAAATTGTAGGTGCGGATGCGCTCGGAGCGGTCGCCGCTGCCGACCAGCAGGCGGCGTGTCTCGGTTTCATGCGCCTTCTGCTTTTCCTGTTCGACACTCAGCAGCTTCGCGGACAGCAGCGACAGCGCGCGGGCGCGGTTCTTGTGCTGCGAGCGTTCGTCCTGGCATTCCACCACGATGCCGCTCGGCAGGTGCGTGATGCGGATGGCCGAATCGGTCTTGTTGACGTGCTGGCCGCCGGCGCCCGAGGCGCGGAAGGTGTCCACTTTCAGGTCGGCCGGGTTGATGTCGATGCTGTCGATCTCCTCGGCCTCGGGCATGATGGCCACGGTCGCGGCGGAGGTGTGGATGCGGCCCTGCGACTCGGTTTCCGGCACCCGTTGCACGCGGTGCGCGCCGGACTCGAATTTCAGCCGCGAGTAGGCGCCGTGGCCGATGATGCGCGCAATGATTTTATTGTAGCCGCCGTGTTCGCCATGGCTCTCGCTGAGCACCTCGACCTGCCACTTGTTGAGTTCCGCGTAACGCGAGTACATGCGGAACAGGTCGCCGGCGAAGATGGCGGCCTCGTCACCGCCGGTGCCGGCGCGGATCTCGAGAAAGATGTTGTTATCGTCGTGCGGGTCTTTCGGCAGCAGCAGCTTCTGCAGGTCCGTCTCCAGAGACGCCATGCGCTGCTGGGCGTGCGCGTATTCATCCTCCGCCATGCCCTGCATGTCCGGGTCGGGATCTTTCAGCATGTCACGTGCCGAGGCCAGGTCGCGGTTCGCCCGCTGCCAGGCGGCGAAGGTTTCCACCACCGGGCCGAGCTGCGCGTACTCCTGCATCAGCTTGCGGTAACTGTCCTGGTCGGCGACGGTGCCGGCATCGGAGAGCAGGGCACTGACCTCGTGATGGCGTTCCTCGATATGCTCGAGTTTGCGAATGATGCTGGTTTGCATGGTTATTTTCTGTTCAGGTTGAACAGCGTGCTGACGGCTTCGAGCAGGTCGGTGCGGCCCTCGGCTACGGCCGTGCGCAGGTTCACGGTCGGGTCATGGGTGAGCTTCCTGACCAGATTGCGGGTCAGTGCTTCCATCGCCTCCGCCGGTGGCACACCGTTGGCGAGCTGGTGCAGGGCCTTGTCCAGTTCGGCGTTGGCCTGGGCCTCGGCGTGATCGCGGTAGTTGCAGAGGGTGGGGATGGCGTCCAGCGCGCGCACCCAGGACATGAAATGCGCGACCTGGGTGTCGATGATGTCCTCAGCCTGTTGTGCGGCCTCCTGGCGAGAGCGCATGTTGTCCTCGATGACCTGTTTCAGGTCGTCGATGGTGTACAGGTAGACATCATTCAGTTCAACGATGTCGCCGCTGATGTCCGGCGGCACGGCGATGTCGACCATCAGTACAGGCCGGTGCTTGCGCTTTTTCAGGGCCTGCTCGACCATGGTCTTGTCGATCAGCGCGACCGGGCTGCCGGTAGAGGAAATCACGATGTCCGCTTCCGCGAGGTGCGCGGGGATCTCGTCCAGGCCGATGCCATAGCCGTTGAATTGCGCGGCCAGCTCGTGCGCGCGACTGATGGTACGGTTGGCGACGATCAGCTTGCTGATGCCGCGTTCGTGCAGGTGGCGCGCGGCCAGCTCGATGGTCTCGCCGGCGCCGAGCAGCAGGGCGCAATGGCCCTCCAGGTTGCCGAAGATCTGCCGTGCCAGGCTGACCGCGGCAAACGCGACCGATACCGGGCTCGCGCCGATCGCGGTATCGGTGCGTACCTGCTTGGCGACCAGGAAGGTGTGCTGGAACAGCCGGTTGACCAGGGTGTCGATACTGCCGGATTGCAGCGCCTGCTGGTAGGATGTCTTCATCTGGCCGAGGATCTGCGGCTCGCCGAGGATCATGGAATCCAGGCCGGCGGCAACGCGCAGCACGTGGCGCACGGCGTCCTCCTCCTGGTAGCTATAGATATGCGGCTGCAGGCTGTTGGCCTCGAGCTCGTGGAACCGGCACAGCCAGTCGGCCAGTACGTCGGGCGAGGCGTCCTCGCGCGCGCAGTAGAGCTCGGTGCGGTTGCAGGTGGACAGGATGGCGGCTTCGTGAACACCGACCAGCGTGCGCAGCTCGCCCAGTGCCCGCTCGATCTGCTCGGGCGGGAAGGCGACCTGCCCGCGGATTTCCACGGGCGCGGTCCGGTGATTGATGCCAAGAACGGTCAGGTACATGTCAATTCAAGAAAAATCCGCAGCGAACGCAAAATTCTGCATGGCGGAATCAGTATATACAAGCAGGGTCGCATCCTGTGCATTTCATCCGGGAGATAAACCGATGGACGGTTTTGTTGTCCATCTGGCAGGCTCCGGGCCACCCGGCCGGGCCGGTTGCAGCCTGGCTTGCCTGGGCGGAACTGCTGAATAATACACGTGTTTCCTGACAGGTTAACCGAGAGACTGTTAGAATGGCGCGGATGGAGAACACTATGAGCGGATTTGGCGGGTCGTTGCGCCGTACCCAGCTGGCCCTGGTGCTGGCAGCCCTGATGGCGTCCTGCGCCGTCTCAGGCGATCGCAATAACGAGCCGGCCCCGTCCGACCTGTCGGTCCAGGTGCCGGAGGCCATGCCGTCGTCCGGCGGCGAGCCGTCTGCCGGTACAGCCCAGCCGCTGACCGATGACCTGATGTATGACATCCTGCTGGCCGAAATCGCCGGCCAGCGCGGCGACTTCGATGTCTCCGTATCGCGCTACCTGGAGGCGGCGGAGGCGGCCGACGACCCGCGTGTCGCGGAACGCGCCGTGCAGATCGCCAGCTTTGCCCGCCAGTACGATATCGCCCTGCTGGCGGCGCGTCGCTGGGTCGCCCTGGACAGTGAAAACCTCGATGCGCGCAAATCGCTGACCGCGCTCGCGTTGCAGACCGGCGACCTGGACGAGGTCGTGAACCAGCTGGATTACCTGCTGAGCGTTTCCGACGATCCGGAAGATGGCTTCCGTATGGCCACGGCCATCCTTGCCCGTCACGCGGACCGGCAGGCAGCGCTCAATGCCACGCAGCAACTGGTTGACCGTTACCCGGACAATGCCTTCGCCTGGATGTCCCTGTGCCGCATGGCGGTGGTGGCCGAGCAGCTCGATACCGCGCTGGCCGCGGCTGACAAGGCGCTGGTGCTGTCGCCCGGCCTGACGGCCGCTGTCATCCTGAAGGCGCAGGTGCTGGTACGCATGGAGCGCAATGCCGAGGCAACCCGCATTCTGCAGGAAGCGGTGGCGCAGCACCCGAACGACACCGACCTGCTGTTTGCCTATGGTCGCATGCTGCTGGATGCCGATGACCTGGAGGGCGCGAAAAAGCAGTTCGCCAAGGTGGTCAAGATCGACCCCGAATATGCGGGCGGTCTGTACTCGCTGGCGCTGCTGGAACTGGAAACCAGGCAGTACAAGGCGGGTGAGAAACACCTCAAGCAGCTGCTGAAACAGACCCCCGACGACCAGAACGCGTACTACTATCTCGGTTATGCCGAGTACGAGCAGGGCGATAGCGACACTGCGCTGGACTGGTATCTCAAGGTCGATTCCGGTGACTACTGGAGCCAGGCCCTGCTGCGCGCCGCCGCCATCATGGTCGAGAACGGCGACGTCGCACGCATGCAGGATCACATGCGCGTCCTGCGCCAGAAGAACCCGGAACAGGCAGTCAACTACTACATCATCGAAGGCCAGGTGCTGACGGACGCCGGTTTGCATGACAAGGCGTATACGCTGTACAGCGATGCGCTGGCCTACAGCCCGGACAATGATGACCTGCTTTATTCCCGGGCGCTGACGGCCGAGCAGCTGGGCCGGATCAACGAGACCGAGACCGACCTGAAGAAGATCCTGGCCGCCAAACCCGACGATGTGCGCACACTGAACGCGCTGGGCTACACGCTGGCGGACCGAACCGACCGTTATGAAGAGGCGCTCGCATATATCCAGAAGGCATTCGTACAGAAGCCGGATGATCCGGCCATCATCGACAGCATGGGCTGGGTGCATTACCGGCTCGGCGACCTGGAAAAGGCACGCTATTACCTGGAGCTGGCCTGGGAAAAGAACCCGGACAGCGAGATCGGCGCGCACCTGGGCGAGGTGCTGTGGATGAGCGGCCAGCGCGACGAGGCACGCCGCGTGTTTGAACTCTCGCGTCAGGCCGAGCCGGACAACGCGGTGCTGCTGGAAGTCCTCAATCGCATCAAGCCGTGAAGCGCCTCGGCGAGTTCCTGCTGATCCTGCTGTTGTCCGGCTGCGCCGCGCTACCGGTACCGGAGACCGTACCCGCCGCCGCGACCCCGGCGACCATCAAGGACTGGAAATTCAATGGCCGCATTTCGCTGACCCAGGGTGAGCAGGGCTGGCACGCCGGGCTGGACTGGGAGAACCGGGCGGATCATTACCGCCTGCAGGTGACCGGGCCACTCGGGCAGGGTGCCCTGCAGCTGACCGGCGATGCCAGCGGTGTAACCCTGATCGACAGCAATGCCCGCATCCACACGGCACACGACGTGGATGTGCTGTTCGCACAAGTAACCGGCTGGGACATTCCGGTGGCCGGGATGCAGTACTGGGTGCGTGGCCTGTCGGCGCCCGACGGTGCGGTCCGGGTCACGCTGGACCCGCAGGGACGCCTGCAGCAGCTGGTGCAATCCGGCTGGGTGATCACCTACCAGCGCTACCGGACCATTGCCGGCAGCGACTGGCCGGCGAAGCTGAACCTGGTCCACGACGACGTGGCGGTACGCCTGGTCATCGACCAGTGGCAGCTCGACCCGCCGCCGGACCCGGTGCAATGAGCGCGCTGGCCGTCCCGGCCAGCGCCAGCGGTCCCTGGCCGGCGCCGGCCAAGCTCAACCTGTTCCTGCATATCACCGGACGTCGCGTGGATGGCTATCACGACCTGCAGACCCTGTTCCAGTTTCTGACCCTGGCCGACTGGCTGTATTACGAGCGGCGCGAGGATGGCGAGGTCCGGCGGGTCGGCGGGCCAGCCGACGTGGCGGAGGGGGATGAGCTCTGCACCCGGGCGGCGCGTCTGCTGCAGTCCGCGACCGGCACCCGGGCCGGGGTAACCATTTATATCGACAAGCGCATCCCTGCCGGCGGTGGCCTGGGCGGCGGCAGTTCGGATGCCGCCACCACCCTGCTGGTACTCAACCGGCTCTGGAAGCTGGGCTTGGAGATCAGTGTGTTAGCCGAGCTTGGGCTGCAGCTCGGTGCGGATGTGCCGGTGTTCGTGCGCGGCCATGCAGCACTGGCCGAGGGTGTAGGCGAGCTGCTGACGCCGGCGCAACCGCCGGAGTCCTGGTACCTGGTGCTGAATCCTGCTGTAAGCATATCAACTGCCACTGTTTTTTCCGACGCGGAATTGACACGGGACACGCCTCGACAGACAATAGCCGACCTTCTTTCGGGCAGTACCCGTAACGACTGCGAAGCGGTTGTGCGTGACAGGTATCCTGAAGTGGCGGCGGCGCTCGATTGGCTGAACGCATTTTCCCATGCACGCATGACAGGCAGCGGCGGCTGCGTGTTTGCGGCCTTTGCGACCGAGGCGGATGCACGGGCAGTGGCGGTGCGCGTACCGGAGCACTGGCACAGCTTCGTTGCCCGGGGAGTGAACCGCTCACCCTTGCTGACGGCAATGGAGTGACAGCAGCCCCGTCTGGCACGATGCCGGCGCCGGGCGTGGATTATTGGGACGTCGCCAAGTGGTAAGGCACGGGGTTTTGATCCCCGCATTCGCAGGTTCGAATCCTGCCGTCCCAGCCAAGTAGACGAGTGCTGGTAATGACACGGCAGGTTGCCCGGCCACACAAATTGATTTGCTGGCGCTTACAGCGGAAAGTTTAATGAACACAATGCATGCTTCAGAAACCGGCAACCCGATGATGGTGTTTTCCGGGAATTCGAACCCGGAACTGGCGCAGGCAATCGCCAATTATCTGAAGCTGAACCTGGGCAGCGCGCTGGTCAGCCAGTTCAGCGACGGCGAGGTGCATGTCGAGATTATGGAAAACGTCCGCGGCAAGGATGTTTTCATTGTGCAACCGACCTGTGCACCGACCAATGACAACCTGATGGAACTGCTGGTCATGGTCGATGCCGTGCGGCGTTCGTCGGCGGCGCGGATCACGGCGGTGATCCCGTACTTCGGCTATGCCCGGCAGGACCGCCGGCCGCGCTCGGCGCGCGTGCCGATCACCGCCAAGGTGGTGGCCCAGATGATCGGCAATGTGCGGGCGGACCGGGTGCTGACGGTGGACCTGCACTCGGACCAGATCCAGGGATTTTTCGACATCCCGGTGGACAACGTGTATGCCTCGCCGATCCTGCTGGGCGACATCTGGAGGCAGAAGTACCCGGATGTCGTGGTGGTTTCGCCCGATGTCGGCGGCGTGGTCAGGGCGCGCGCACTCGCCAAGCGCCTGGATGACGCGGAGCTGGCCATTATCGACAAGCGCCGCCCGCGCCCGAACGAGGCGCGCGTGATGAACATCATCGGCGAGGTCGAGGACCGTACCTGTGTACTGGTGGACGACCTGGTCGACACGGCCGGTACCCTGTGCCTGGCCGCGCTGGCGCTGAAAGATGAAGGCGCCCGGCGCGTGGTGGCCTACTGTACACACCCGGTGCTGTCGGGTGCGGCGGTCGACAACATCGAGGCGTCGGAACTGGACGAACTGGTAGTGACGGACACCATCCCGCTGCGCGAAAACGCGCGCGACTGTGACAAGATCCGGCAGCTGAGTGTCGCCGCCATGCTGGCGGAAACGATGCGCCGCATCAGTGACGAAGAGTCCGTCAGTTCGCTGTTCATGGACTGAATGATTTTAACCGCCGCGGCATTGCAATGAAGATGCCGCGAGACCCTGTCTCTCCTGGTCGCGGGAGAGGCTTTACCTGCACCGCATGGTGCTTTTTTGTTGGAGAAGTCACATGGCTATCAGCTTTGAATTAACTGCCGAGCCGCGCACTGACCTGGGGAAGGGTGCGAGCCGCCGCCTGCGTCATGCCGGCAAGGTACCCGCCATCATTTACGGTGGCGACAAGGATCCCGAATCACTGACGCTGTCCCACAACCAGGTGCTCCGCAACCTCGAGCACGAGGCGTTTTATTCGCACATCCTGACCATCAAGGTCGGCGGCACGGAAACGCCGGCGATCCTGCGTGACCTGCAGCGCCACCCGAGCCGGCCGGTCATCATGCACGTCGACCTGCAGCGCGTGAACATGACCGAGACGCTGCGCACCAACGTGC
>DATKZN010000231.1:0-5744 GCA_035527955.1 Gammaproteobacteria bacterium | reverse complement strand
GACGGCATGACGCTGTTCAGCCAGGTGCACAGCCGTAATCAGGGGCTCCCGGTGCTGATCCTGACGGCGCATGGCACCATTCCGGAGGCCGTCGAGGCGACCAGCCGTGGCGTCTTCAGCTACCTGACCAAGCCCTTCAACAGCAAGGTCCTGCTTGAGCATGTTGCGCGCGCCCTGAAGATCACCGGCGAGGGGGCTGGCGGGCAGCCGGAGGCTGACTCCGGGGAATGGCGCAGCAAGATCGTGACTCGCAGCCCGCTGATGGAGAACCTGTTAACCCAGGCGCGCCTGATCGCGGACAGCGACGCCAGTGTCCTCATCCAGGGCCAGAGCGGGACCGGCAAGGAGCTGCTGGCGCGTGCCATCCACTATGCCAGCCCGCGCGCGGATCGCCCGTTCGTTGCGCTGAATTGCAGTGCCATCCCCGAGTCGCTGTTCGAGTCCGAGCTGTTCGGTCACGTCAAGGGTGCCTTCACCGGCGCCAGTCGCGACCACCCGGGACTGTTCCGCGCCGCCGAGGGCGGCACCCTGTTCCTGGACGAGATCGGTGACATGCCGCTGGGCTTCCAGGTCAAGCTGCTGCGCACACTGCAGGAACGCGTGATCCGGCCGGTTGGTTCGACCAGCTCGATCAGCGTGGATGTGCGTATCGTTTCCGCGACCCATCAGGATCTGCTGCAGGCCGTTGAAGACAGTACCTTCCGCGAGGACCTGTATTACCGCCTGAACGTCGTCAACCTGGAGCTGCCGTCGCTGGCCGAACGCCGCGAGGACATCATCCTGCTGGCCAATCATTTCCTGCGGGCGTTTCCGGATGCGACCAAGCGCGGCATCACCGGCTTTTCACCCGAGGCGCAGGAGGCGATGTTGTATGCCGCCTGGCCGGGTAATGTCCGGCAGCTCTACAACGTGGTCGAGCAGTCGGTGGCCCTGTCCACGACGCCGCTGATACCTGCCAGCCTGGTGCAGCGGGCGCTGCGCCACGAAGTCGGTGATATTCCCTCGTTCGCCGATGCGCGCAACCAGTTCGAGCGCGAATATCTCACCCAGTTGTTGCAGATCACCAACGGCAACGTGGCGCAGGCCGCGCGCATTGCCAAGCGCAACCGGACCGAGTTCTACAAGCTGCTGCACAAGCACCAGCTCAGCCCGCCGCAGTTCAAGGCGGTCAGTTCCTGAGCCGGACCATCCCCTCGATCGTATCCGCTGCACGCCGGTTCCACTACGCACGTCGACAGTGTCGCCGTTTGCGGACGCCGAATACTCGTATACATACAACAGATTGATATAGAAGTAATTACCCCTGTTTCCGTATGGAGACAGGGCGCTTCAGGCGTGTGCTTGCGGCGGCCTTGCATAGTGCGTCAAGCATCCTGCGGCTGCCGTGAATAGGCAGCGCAACTGATTGAAATAAAATATGAATATTCCAACCTCAGGGGTTCGCGTCGGCAAGCTTGCAGGAAGCCCGCCACGGCGCCTGGCGGGTACTGGCCGACACGCACTGGCATGCTGCCGCATCAGGCAGGCATGAGGCAACTAGCTGTATTAAAAGCAGAATAATAATACTCGAGGCAACCCTGGCGTCTGTTCAGTGCTGCCGACGCCGGGTTGGCATTGTCCTTGCAACAAGCCTCGAAATCCCCTTTCGCGGTGGCCACAGGCCAGGACAACTGCATGCTCAACAGCCAATCGAAAATCGTTCTACGCGCTTTCACCCGCATATACCGCTGGTTGTCGGTATTGGTACTGGCAGCCGCACTTGGCGGCTGTGGCGGTGGCGGTGGAGGTGCTGCGGTGTTCGGGAGCCCGGCTACAGCTGGCAGTGCCGCCAGCGGCAGCACCACCGGCGGCAGCACCACCGCTGGCAGCACCAGTTCGACGCTCGACGTGACCATTGCCGGCAGCGTCGGCGACGGCCCGGTCACGGGCGCGACAGTAACGGTTTACGATGCCCGCGGCGCGGTGCTGGGCACCATGGTCAGCGACAGCACGGCGAAATACCGCAGGGTAGTCAGGGTGAGCAGCAGCCAGTACCCGCTGCGTCTGGTGGCCAGTGGCGGTGTCGACCTGGTGACCGGGCATGCGCCGGATTTCAAGATGGTCTCGGTGATGCTGCGTACGTCCGACAGGGCAGTGAATATCAACCCGTTCAGTACGCTGATCGTCAACACCGCCGAGCGCATGCCGGGCGGCCTGACCATCGCGAATGTGAACAAGGCGCGCGGTTATGTGCTGGACACGCTGGGCTTTGGCCTGGATGCCGGCACCGTACCGGATCCGGTGACGACCCGGATCACCACCAGTAACGTCGCGAATATCGTCAAGGCCAGCGAGGCGCTGGGCGAACTGGTGCGCCGCACCCGGGACCTGATTGCGGCGACTGGCAGGTCCATCAGTGGCACCACCGTGGTGTCGGCGCTGGCGGTCGACCTGGTCGACGGTTTCGTCGATGGCCTGGGTGCCAGCGGTACCGATGCGACGGTATCGGCGGTGGCGAACGTGGTCTCGGCCCAGGTACTGGTCGAGGCCATGAGTAACAACCTGCGAGTCGGGGGAGTGATTGCATCGAATGTGATCGACCAGTCGATCAGGAGCACGCAGTCCGGTGTCAGCAACGCGCAGCTCAGCGGCAGTGTACGGATCAACGACCAGATGATTCGGCAGGCCGGTGTTGCGCTGAGCGCCGTACGCGTGCTGGACAGCAGTACTGCGATTCGAACGATCGAACAAAGGGTCGCCGGGCTGAGTGCAAACAGCACGGCAGGCAGTGTGGCCAATGTGCTACCGGTCAGTACCACCGGCGCTCTGTCCCGTGCCACCGGCAGGGTCGCCAGTGCTGCGCGCGCCGACATCACGCAAATCAACCAGGCCGTCTTCGCCCAGGCGGATACTGGTGCCACGACGGCGTCCTCCGGGACCACGGGCACCACGGGTACCACGGGTTCGACGGGTTCCACCGGTTCCACCGGTTCTACCGGTTCTACCGGCTCTACGGGTTCCACCGGCTCCACCGGCTCCACCGGCTCCACCGGTTCTACCGGCTCCACCGGCTCCACCGGTTCTACCGGCTCCACCGGTACCACGGGTTCCGCCACGACGGGCAGTTTCAGCGTCAGCTGGACGGCACCGGTCGCACGTAGGGACGGCACCGCCCTGTCGCTTTCCGCGATCGGTGGCTACCGGATCTACTACGGTAACCGGCGTGGCAGCTACCCGAACAGCCGCAACATTACCGATGGCACGGCGCGCAGCGCGACCGTGACCAGCCTGGCTTCCGGAACCTATTACCTGGTCATGACAACCTACGATAGCAGCGGACTGGAGAGCACTTATTCGGCGGAGGTGGTCAAAAATGTTCCCTAGGGAAACACTGCACACGTCACGTAGCTCGTCATTGCAAGCGCGGGCTAGCGATCTTTTGACTTCATGCTCAATCCGCTGGAGATTGCTTCATCACCGTGTCACTCGCAATGACGCGTTAGTCAGGGTTTCCTTTGCCATGTCCTGCGGGCACAGGGTCGTATGAGGCCGGCAGAATGAGCGTCGCCCGGCCGCGCGTACTGCTGGTGGATGATGATCGCAGTCTGCTGCGACTGCTGTCTATGCGCCTGTCTGCCGCGGGATACGGCGTGCTGGCCGTGGATAGCGGCGAGCAGGCGTTGGCGGACTTTCCACTGTATCAGCCCGATCTCGTCATCACCGACCTGCGCATGGGCGGCATGGATGGTATGACGCTGTTCGACCGGCTGCACGCACGCGACCCCGATCTGCCGGTGCTGATACTGACCGCGCACGGCACGATACCGGATGCCTTCGATGCGGCCGCACGCGGGGTGTTCAGTTACCTGACCAAGCCGTTCAGCAGCAAGGTGCTGCTCGAGCACATGCAGCGGGCGATCCAGTCCAGGCACGGCGCGGGGGCCTGTGCGGGTACTGGTTGAAGACGGGTCAGGGCTCCCAGGCCAGCAGGACCTCGCCGTGCCACTGGATGTCCTGTGCGACCTGCTGCCGGGTGCGCATTTCCACCCGCAGCGATGCACTCGCGCGCAGCGCGGATGCGAGGACCTGCAACGGCGTGCTGTAATCCGGCGCTGAACGCAGGTAGGTGATCAGCGGCAGACTGTCTTCGAGATAGAGTGTGGCAGCCGTGCCGACCCATACCGGCTGATTGCCGCCCAGCAGCTGCATACTGGACGGCCACAGGCGGACGATCACCCGCTGGCGATTGCCGACATCGGCCGGACCAACCAGCATGAACTGCTGGTGCTTGCCATCGTTCACCTCGGGCAACACCGGCAGATCGTCGATGGTGGGGGCGGGGGCGAGCCAGTTCATCGCCGTCAGCGGGCTCAGTGCCGGGGCCGTGTGCCAGCCGGCCCGCATGAGTACCCGCTGCAGGGATTGCAGCGAGCCGGCCCACTGAAAATTGAGAGGCTGCTCGTTGCGGCCCTCGAGATCAATACGAAATGCGGGAACGGCTTCCCACCCGGCGGTACGCCAGGTGGTGGCGGTAACCCGCTGCAGAGTGTCATTAGGAGAGTAATGAGCAAGTACATCTTCGTAGCCGTGCTGCCGTACCTGCCAGCTGCCAACCGCAACCAGCAGGATCGTGCTGATGGCCAGCAGGGAGCGGGTCTGCAGCGCCGGGGCCGGATGCCGGTCGTAGGCGATGCCGATCAGCGCCACCCAGAAGATCCCCAGGCTGAGTCCGGCCAGTACATCGGAGAGCCAGTGTGCGCCAAGGTATAGTCGGGACAGGCTGATCGGGGCGATCAGGGCGCCGGCGCAGAAGTAGGGCAGCCAGCGCCGGGTGTGCGGCAGCTCGCGCGCGACCAGCAGGGCCAGAAAACCGTACACCGCGACACTCATGCTGGTATGGCTGCTGGGAAAGGAATAGCTGCCGTTGTAGGCTATCGGGCGTGCGATGTGAGTGGTGACTTTGAGGATCCAGGTCAGCAGGCCGGTGCTGGCATACACCGCGAGCCAGTGCAATGCGGCCTTGCCGTAACCCTTCCAGAACAGCCACACGCAGCTGCCCGCGATGACCAGCGCCAGTACCAGGCTGTCACCGAGCCGGGTAAAGAACACCATGATGGTGTCCGCCCAGGGCGTACGCAGGTTGCTCAGGTTCTGGAACACGTAGGCATCGATCCCCTCGAGCGAGTGACCGTGCATGACCTGCCGGGAGATCAGCAGCAGCAGCCAGAGCGCGATGAAGAACAGGACCGACAGGATGGCCAGGCCGCGCGCCTCCGGGTGATCGGGGTCCAGCAGCGAGCCGGCCAGCGGGCGGATGCGCGGATGGTCGCGGCTCCACAGCAGCGCCCGTTCCAGCAGGCCGCCGACGCGCGGTTGCAGCAGCCGGATCAGGCTGCCGATGAGCCAGACGCCGCCCCAGGCCAGTCCGGCGATGACGACCAGCAGCACCACCAGCCGTCCGGCGACCTCGGCGGCAAGCCCCAGCGAGGCACCGAACACGATACCCGGCAGGATGTAGACCGGCGCCCACAGCAGGCAGGCGAGACTGTCGATGGCCAGAAAGCGCGCGGTGGACATGCTCATCATACCCGCGATGGCCGGGACGATCGGGCGCAACGGTCCGATGAACCGTGCCATGAAGATACCCTTGCCGCCGTGACCCACGAAAAAATCGACGCCACGGTTGACCAGTACCGGATAGCGACGGAACGGCCACACCACGCGCAGGCGCTGGTGGTAGTGCCGGCCGAGCAGGAAGCTGATGA
>DATKZN010000230.1:0-4029 GCA_035527955.1 Gammaproteobacteria bacterium | reverse complement strand
TGTGCGGCATGCCGCTCGAGGTCAACGCTGTCCATGCGCCGGGCGATGGTGACAACAGCAACCGTCGATAACGCACCCAGGAGCAGCAGCAGTGCTTCCAGGTGTCCGGATAGTCCGAGCCACAGGCCGATCAGTAGGGCGGCAAGCCGGATCGTGTGTTTCACATCGATACCTTCGGATTTTTACGTCATCAGCGACGCATGATTATGCCATACAGGCTAAAGCTTACCGTGTCGTCCGGAGGGCAGGCTTCGCGACTGCCCGGTCGACTGTTACGTGGTTTCTTATCGCTAGCCGTTGTGCGTGTCAGAATCGGCAGGCAATTTCAGAAACAACAGGCAAGTTACTGTAATATATTAGAATAGTATCGTGGTCTCAATAACGCCTGGCTGTGCTCGGTATCATGGCCAACGGGTGATGTTGCGTGAATGGTGCCGGGTTTGACGGGAGGTCGCAGCGATGCCGCTCCGGCATGCCGACACCGTGCATGCTCAACTGAATGTGCTGCCATTGACCAGGAAATGCACCCAGATGCTCGCCGCGTAACCGAGCAGGATGGCCCAGCTCCACTTCAGGTGCGAAAAGAAGGTGTAGATCCCGCGTGCCTGCCCCATGACCGCCACGCCAGCGGCGGAGCCCACTGACAGCATGGAGCCGCCGACGCCGGCGGTCAGCGTAACCAGCAGCCACTGCCCCAGGTCCATGTCTGGCGCCATGGCGAGCACCGCGAACATCACCGGGATGTTGTCGATCAGCGCTGACATGAAACCGACCAGGATATTCGAAGTGGTCGCGCCGAGTTCGCCGTACATCAGTTCCGAGCCCAGCGACAGGTAGCCCATGGTGCCGAGTCCGCCGACACACAGGATGATGCCGTAGAAGAACATCAGGGTGTCCCACTCGGCCCTTTCCAGTGATTTGAAGATGTTGAACTGCCTGGCGGCATCGCCATCATGCCGCGCGGATTCCGCGGCCTCCATGGTCAGTGCCGTATCGCCCAGGTCCTCCTCTGCCGGCTCCGGGAAGAAATGATTGCGCCGTTTGAGGTAGTAGCCGTAGAACTTCAGCAGGCCCAGGCCGGTCATCATGCCCATGACCGGTGGCAGGTGCAGGAAGTTGTGGGCGCTGACCGCCATACTGATGGTGACCAGAAACAGGCCGACGATGACCCAGGCGCCGTGCTGCAGGTTTGCCTGCTCGCTGATCGGATCGGGCGCACCCTTGCTGATGACCAGGCTCATGATAAAGGCCGGTAGCAGCCAGTTGACCAGGGAAGGGAGGAACAGCACGAAGAACTGCTGGAATTCGACAATACCTTTCTGCCAGACCATGAGCGTGGTGATGTCGCCGAAGGGCGAGAAGGCACCACCGGCATTTGCGGCGACCACGATGTTGATGCAGGCCACGCCGACGAACCGGGTGTTGGCACCGCCGACGGCAATGGCCACCGTGGCGAGCAGCAGGGCGGTGGTCAGGTTGTCCGCGATCGGGGACATCACGAAGGCCAGCGCGCCGGTGATCCAGAAGATGGTGCGCAGCGAATAGCCCTGTGAGACCAGCTTGACGCGCAGTACGTCGAATACGCCGCGCTCGTCCATGGCGTTGATGTAGGTCATCGCCGCGAGCAGGAACAGGAACAGTTCGGCGAACTCGAGCAGGTTGTGGCGTACCGCAACCTCGGCCGTGTGCGTGTCGCCGTGCTGGGCGTAGACGATGGCCACCAGGGTCCAGATGATACCGGCCGCGACCATGACCGGTTTGGACTTGCGCAGGTGCAGCGTTTCCTCGGCAATGACCAGGCTGTAGGCAACGAAAAACACGGCCAGCGCGGCGAAGCCGGCCCAGTGCGTTGTCAGATCGAGAATTTGCGAGTGACCGGTGTCGGCGGCGAAAGCGGCCAGCGGAAAGACGCTGCCCGTGCTGGCCAGCAGTACCCGTGTAGACAAACGCATCATGCAAATTCTCCCTGTTATGGCGACGGATTTTACGTGCTAGTGATGTCGGTAGCGGTGTTGTGTTGCCGAAATCAGGCTCTGCGCCCAGCGCCATAAGCCCGAACGCGGGCCGTCTTCCTTGGCGTCAATTTACGACAGGGGGAATAATAACCCAGCAGTTAACAGACACATAATCGGCAGCCCGGCAAGCGGGACGCGCGATTGCTGGCGCAGTGTATGACCATGACATGCAGATGCATTGCAGCCCGTTTCCTGATGCCGCTCACGCCGGCGGAACCTGCACTCATTCCTGCTGACTGCCAGACTCGTGGCTGTCGCTGCGGTCACCCAGCAGCCGGCGCACCACCACGAAGAACACCGGCACGAACAGCACGCCGAGCAGGGTGGCGCCGACCATGCCGCCCATCACCCCCGTGCCGATGGCGTGGCGGCTATTGGCGCCAGCGCCGGTTGAGACGGCCAGCGGCAGCACGCCGAGAATGAAGGCGATGGAGGTCATCAGGATGGGCCGGAAGCGCAGCCGGCAGGCCTCCAGCGTGGCATCCAGCAGGCCGCGGCCCTGCGCTCGCATGGTGTTGGCGAACTCGATGATCAGGATCGCGTTCTTGGCGGACAGGCCGATCACCGCGATCAGGCCGACCTTGAAGTACACGTCGTTCTCCAGCCCGCGCAGCCAGGTGAAGCTGAGCGCGCCGAGCACACCCAGCGGTACCACCAGCATCACCGCTGCCGGTATCGACCAGCTTTCATACAAGGCGGCCAGTGCGAGAAACACGATCAGCAGCGACAGCGCGAACAGGATCGGCGCCTGCTGGCCGGAGATGATTTCCTGCAGCGACTGGCCCGACCACTCGTAACCGATGCCCGCGGGCAGATCCTCCCGGACGATGTCCTGCATCGCCGCCATCGCCTGCCCGGAGCTATAGCCCGGTGCGGCGGCGCCGTTGATCTGGATCGCGGGTTGGCCGTTGTAGTGGTCGATCGCCGGCGGGGCTATAACCCAGCTCGACGACACCACGCTGGACAGCGGCACCATGTCGTCGACGCCGCCCGCACTGCCAGGGATATAGTAATGCTTCAGGTCATCGACCCGGCTGCGATACTCGGCATCCGCTTGCAGCAGCACCTTGAGCACGCGGCCCTTGTAGTTGAAGTCGTTGGCATACACCGGCGCCAGCATGAGGCGGATGGTGTTGTAGATATCCGCCAGCGATAGTCCCATCGACTGCACCTGCACGCGATCTACCTCGAGGTGCAGTTCGGGCGCCTCTTCCAGCTGGTTGGGCCGTACGCCGTAGAGCAGGGGATTTTTCCCGGCCTTGCCGAGCAGGATGTTACGCGCGGCGAGTAATTGTGCGTGTCCCAGGCCGGCGCGGTCCTCGAGCCGGAAATCGAAGCCGCCGAAACTACCCAGGCCACGGATGGTGGGCAGGTTGATAACGAACATGCGTGCGCCCTTGATCGACTGCAGCGCACCGTTTGCCCACTGGATGAAGGCCTGGAGCTGTTCATCCGCTTCGCGGCGCTCGTCCCAGTCCTTGAGGCGGATGAAGCCGAGACCCACGTTCTCGCCCTGGCCGACAAAGCTGAAACCCGCCACGTCGAACACCTTGTCCACGGCCGGGTGTTTCTGCAGGATGGTCTCCATCTGGCGCAGCACACCGCCGGTGCGCTCCATGTTGGCGCCGGGCGGCAGTTGCACGATGGCCAGTACATAACCCTGGTCCTCCTCGGGCAGGAAACTGCCCGGCAGTCGGGTGAACAGCAACACCGCGATTCCCACCAGCAGGACGAAGGCCAGCATCCAGCGCGGCGTGTGGCGGATCGACTGCGTCACGCGCGCGAGGTAGATGCGGGTCAGGCCGTTGTACGCTCGGTTGAAGCCGCGCAGCAGACGGTTGGGTTCGCCGTGCGCCGGCTTGAGCAGCGTGGCGCACAGCGCCGGCGTGAAGCTGAGCGCCATGAAGGCGGAGATTCCCATCGAGATGGCGATGGTCAGCGAGAACTGACGGTAGATCACGCCCACGCTGCCGCCGACCAGCGCCATGGGGATGAACACCGCCGCCAGCACGGT
>DATKZN010000229.1:0-13504 GCA_035527955.1 Gammaproteobacteria bacterium | reverse complement strand
GTGAGTGAACGCCTCCTGGACGCTGTCAGCCAGTCTGCTGAAACGGTCGGAAACCTCGTAAAGCGCCTGCAGTGTGTATACCTCGCCGTCAGCGCGAGCAGACAATACCGGCACCAGCGCGCGCGCGAACAGGCCGCCTTCGCCAACCGGATCGAGGCCGATGTAATTCTGCCTGTTCCGGAGCAGCAGCAGGACCTCGCCCGGCGGCTGGTCGGGGATGATTTTCGACAGTTCCGCACTGCTTGAGGCCACGATGCGCCCGTCATTGCCGAGCAGCGTCAGTTCGGCGGCTCCGCTTCTGACCCTGAGATCGTATAGCGTCAGCGAAAGCGTGGCCGCCGGTGCCTCGGCGATTTCATCAGCCATGCGCACGGTAAGCTGCAACACGTCACGCAGACGCACATCCAGCGCGGCCCGGCTCAGCTCGAGCGCGTCATCAAGCCCCTGCTCGATACGCACATCGAACCAGCTGTCAATGCCGCGCTGCAGGAATTGCAGGGAAAAGTAGTAGACCACTGACACGGGTACCACTGACAATACGACGAACATGATGACCAGCCGGCTGGTCATCCTGGCACCGGCAACCTTCATGCGCCGCTGGTGGATGAGCTGGACAATATTGACGATGACCAGGGTGCCAAGGATGAGCAGGCCGGCCGCATTGACAATCAGCAATACGGAATACAGTTCACCGAAGCGTTCCGAGTTATGGGTCGCATCGCTCATGAGGGAGAGCGATACCAGCAGGAGCGTGAACAGCCCCAGCATGGGTAACATACCGAACCCGATACGTCTTACCGGGCCAGCGGCCATGCGTACCATTCGCCATTCATATCCCAGTCCGAGGACACATAGGCAAGCAGTCGTACCGGTGTAGGCAGGGATTCGATATCCAGATTGCCGCGCAGGCGTACCTCATAGCGGCGCCGGTTATTCAGTGGCTTACTGGTCAGCACAAGCTTTTCGATCGTCCCCACGGCCTGCAACGCGTCGACGAGGCGACTGTAATTGCCCTGTCTCCCGGTCTTCATATCCTTGACCAGGAAACTGCGGCTGAGTGCATGGTATTCGAGCCGCCTGACCTCCACATGCTCGACCACGACCGAATCCCACAACCAGTCATGCTTTCTGACCAGTTGCGCCTGCAGTTCGAAGGTCAACGGCACGCCGTTCTCCAGTGCTTCACGTGCACCGCTGCTGAGTCGTATGGAAAACTGCGCATCCAGCAGTCGGGAATTGTTGCTGACCCAGGCATGGGCATCGCCGATGCGAAACTCACCCGCTTGATCCGCGGCCAGCGGTGCGGACAAGCCCAGCGTCGCCAGTAGCACCAGCCCGAGGACGGACCAGAGCGACGCCTTGCCCAGCGGCATATCAGCCGGTCGCTCTGTCAGCTGCGCTTGTGCAAACATGCGAAATAAAATCCGTCCATTTCGTCTTCGCCCGGAAGTACCTGCCTGCCATGCTCACACCCGTGTCCCCAGCCCGCCTCGATCGGGACCTCCACAGCATCCCCGTGTTGTCCGAGAAAACGCCCGGCCTGTCCGGCGTTTTCCGCGACCAGCACCGAACAGGTGCAATACAGAAGCATACCGCCTGGTGCCAGCAAGGGCCACACGGCGTGCAGGATGTCGGCCTGGCGCTTGACCAGCTGCGCAATATCAGCTTGCCTGCGCAGCAGCTTGATGTCCGGGTGTCGCCGGATAACGCCGGTTGCGGAGCAGGGGACATCCAGCAGGATCCGATCGAACGGACGACTATCCCACCAGCCGTCCGGATTGCCGGCATCGCCGGCCAAAAGCTTCGCGCGCAAACCCAGCCGCGCAAGGTTCTCGCCTACCCGAGCCAGGCGTCCGGCATCGATATCCACGGCCGTCACGAAGGCCGACGGCGCCATCTCGAGGATATGCGCCGTCTTGCCGCCCGGCGCGGCGCAGGCATCCAGCACACGCTGTCCCGGCGCCGCTTGCAACAGGCCGGCCGCCAGCTGTGCCGCGCCGTCCTGAACCGATATATCACCACGCACGAATCCCGGCAGCGCATCAACCGGTCGCGGACTGGACAGGCGCACGCCCTGCTCTGACCAGGCCAGCGGTTTGGCCTCAATTGCTCGTTCCGCGAGTAACTCCAGGTACTCATCGCGCGTCATACGCAGCCGGTTGACACGCACACTGAACGGCGGTCGCGCATTGTTTGCCGACAGGATGTCCCGCCATGATTCCGGCCAGTCGACCTGTAGCTGCTCGATCAGCCAGGCCGGGTGTGCATACAAGGCAACAGGATTACCTTCAATGACGCCGGCAAGCCGCTCGCGATCACGCTGAAAATTGCGCAGCACGGCATTGACCAGGGCTCTGGACCATTCCTTGTCCAGCGTGCGCACCGCCTGCACCGTTTCGTGTACGGCCACGCGTTGCGGCAACGCGAGCTGGTCTAGCTGGTAAAGCCCGGCCAACAGCAGGCACCGGACGTCGAGATCACGCGGCTTGAGCGGCTTCCTGAGCAGCTGCTCCAGCAACGCGTTCAGCCTGAAATACCAGCGCGCCGTACCGTAGACCAGCTCCTGCAGCAACGCGGCATCACGCCCGTCCGCAAAAGCGGACTGGATTGGCGGCAGGGCATCGGACAGCGACCGGCCGGACGCGATGACCTGTGCCAGCACGCGGGCGGCCGCGGCACGCACATCCTGCTTCATGATTCAGTCAGACCCAAGGCACATGCCGGTTATATCATGCGCATTGACAAAATCGGCAGCGCTCACCGGCCGCGCACCCGGTAGCTGCACCCTGAGCAGGCGCAGCTGGCCCGTACCACATGCCACGTCGATGCCTTCCCGCGTTGCCGCCACCACGGTACCCGGCGGCACAGTCGCCACATCCGCCAATGGCCGCGCCTCCCAGATGCGCAATTGCCGGCCGAGACAGCGCGTCTCGGCAACCGGCCAGGCATTGAATGCACGCACCTGGCGCGCCAGCACCTCCGCGCTCTCCGCCCAGTCGAGGCGCGCCTCCGCCTTGTCCAGCTTTCGCGCATAGGTAGCCTGGGATTCGTCCTGGGCGCGTGGCGCCAGGCTACCCTGTTCCAGTGCATCGAGATTCACTGACAGCAACCGACCGCCCAGCCGCGCCAGACGGTCGTGCAACTGGCTGGCCGTATCATCCGCAAGGATCGCGCAGGTCGCGCACGCAAGCACCGGGCCGGTATCCAGACCCGCCTCCATCTGCATCAGGCAGACCCCGGATTCGGTATCACCCGCAAGAATCGCGCGCTGGATAGGCGCGGCGCCGCGCCAGCGCGGCAGCAGCGAGGCATGCACGTTGATACAACCCAGCCCGGGGATGGCCAGGATTTCCGGCGGCAGCAGCAGCCCGTAGGCAACCACCACCATCAGGTCCGGCCGCCAGGCCGCCAGCTGGGGGCCGGCATCACCCGCACGCAGGCTGTCAGGCTGGCATACGGGCACAGCATGGTCGATCGCCAACTTTTTGACAGGGCTTGCAGCGGTCCGCCGGCCCCGGCCGGCCGGCCGGTCGGGCTGCGTGTATACCGCAACAACCTCGTGACGGCTGTCCAACAGCGCCTGCAAGGCGGGCACGGAGAATTCCGGCGTTCCGGCGAAAACGATCCTCATTGCGCGTAGCTGTCTGCCAATGCCATAGGGCGCAACGGATATACAGTCACGAGCGGGTTAGAAACGGCCGGGGAAAGTCTTTACAGTTCCTGGTGAACACGCGTGGCTGCACCGGACGTCGTCTCCGGACCACCCTGGCGTTGCTCCTTTTCGAGTTTTTTGCGGATCCGCGTGCGCTTGAGCTGAGACAGATAATCGACGAACAGCTTGCCATCGAGGTGGTCGATCTCGTGCTGGATGCATACCGCGATCAAGCCCTCGGCGCCCATTTCGAAAGCTTCACCATCCCTCCCGAGCGCCCTGATTTTGACACGATCGGCGCGCTGAACCAGTTCGTAGACGCCCGGTACGGACAGGCAGCCCTCCTCCATTTCCTCGACTCCGTCAAGTTCCAGGATCTCGGGGTTAATCAGATATAAAGGCTGGTTCCTTTCTTCCGATATATCAATGACGACGATCCGCTTGTCGACATTGACCTGCGTGGCGGCAAGACCGATCCCGGGGGCAGCGTACATGGTCTCGAGCATGTCATCGAGCAACTGCCGAACGGCGTCATCGACTTGTTCGACCGGCCTGGCGACAGTGCGCAAACGCGGATCAGGGAATTGCAGAATATTGAGGATAGCCATGTGATTGCCGTCACGAATCAGGAAATTTGTATCTAATATACTTTATCACAAAAGGCAATGTTGCTGTGTCCGACAATCGACAAAACGTTTTGTTCTGCGTGGAATTTCCGCTAAACTCGCGACTGTCCTGCCGCCATCCGTCAACAGTGTAACCAGTTACCGGATACTGGAACCGAATCGCCAAGTAACTCGACGCAAAGGGATGCATATGTCAACCAAGAAACTGCTCGGAATGGTCCTCGCCGCCCTGCTGACGACGGGCACATTGATCGCTGCGGACGTGGTACTCAATCCTGACCACCCGGATCGCTACGTTGTCGTCAAGGGTGACACGCTGTGGGATATCTCAGGCAGATTTTTGCGTGATCCCTGGATGTGGCCGGAGGTCTGGTATGTCAATCCCCAGGTCGCCAACCCGCACCTTATCTACCCGGGCGACATCCTCAACCTGGTATATGTAGCCGGCAAGCCACAGATTCAGGCGACACGCGGCCACCCCGACGTCAAACTGTCACCGAGCATTCGCGAGGAAAGCCTCGAAAATGCCATACCGACGATCCCGCTTGACGCCATCAAGCAATTCCTGACCCGGGTGATCGTGGTCGAGGAAGGCGAAATGGAGAGCAGCCCGTACGTGGTCCAGGCAGCGGATGAGCATGTCATCACCGGTGCCGGCGATCGCATCTACGTGCGCGGCATCGAAAACCGTGACGTCACCCTGTTCGACGTCTATAACCCTGGCGGTCCCTATATCGATCCCGATACCGGCGAAGTGCTTGGCTACGAGGCGTTATACGCCGGTACCGGCCCCGTACAGAGTTTCGGCGATCCTGCCACGGTCAAGCTGACCGAGACCTCGCGCGAGGTGCGCGTCGGTGACCGGCTGCGGCCGGCAGACCGCTCTGACCCGGTCATCCATTTCCAGCCACATGCCGTGCCGTCCGGTACCGAGGGTCACATCATTTCCGTGATCGATGGCGTAACGGAAATCGGCCAGTTCAATGTCGTTGCACTCGACCTGGGCGCGCGTGACGGGATGGAAATCGGCCACGTCATGCGCGTATACCAGCAGGGCGGACTCATCAAGGACACTGTCAGCAGCAAGTACAGCAAGACCGTCAGGCTGCCTGACGAAGAGGCTGGTGTCGTCATGGTGTTCCGCACCTTCGACAAGGTCAGCTTCGGCCTGATCATGGCGGCGACCCGCGCCATCCACGTCAACGATTTTGTACGCACACCCTGATCTGCGGTAGGCCTCGTCATCCATGCGCATTCGCGCATGGATGACATAACGGCTGCGGCATAGCGGTTATACTGGGCCCCATGGCCCCGACCCTGCAGGCGCCCGACACCCGGCATCTTTCCGACTGGTTGACCGTATACCACGCCCCGTGCGTGGGTGCGGTACTGTTTCACCAGTTGCTGGACCGGCTTGAAAACCCGGCAGCGATCCTGGCCGCCAGCAGCGGCGAACTTGGCAGCCTGGGACTGGCACGCGAAGTCATTGACGCCTTCAGGCAGCCAGACCTGCGCGCCATAGAGCGCGATCTCGAGTGGGCGCAACAATCGTGCAACCACATCATGACCTGCCGGGATCCACGCTGGCCCATGCTGCTGTCACAGTTGCCCGACGCACCGCCGCTGCTGTACGTACATGGAAACGTGGACCTGCTTGGTGAACCGCAACTGGCCATGGTCGGCAGCCGCAACCCGACCCCGGCCGGCGAGCAGACAGCCCGGGATTTCGCGCGTCACCTGGCCGCTACCGGCCTGATCATTACCAGCGGCCTGGCACTGGGAATCGATGCTGCCAGCCACCAGGGCGCACTGGATGCCGCGGCACCTACCATTGCCGTAATGGGCACCGGCCTCGACCGCGTCTATCCCGCCCGGCACCGCGACCTGGCCCGAACCATCGCCCGGGACGGCGCACTGGTATCTGAATTCCCGATCGGAACCCCGCCGCTGGCGGAAAATTTTCCGCGTCGCAATCGCATCATCAGCGGCCTGAGCATCGGCACGCTGGTCGTGGAAGCGGCGTTGCGATCGGGCTCGCTGATCAGCGCACGCTACGCCACCGAACAGGGACGCGAGGTATTCGCCATACCTGGCTCGATCCACAACACACTGGCGCGCGGTTGCCATGCCCTGATCCGCCAGGGCGCCAAGCTGGTCGAAACGGCGCAGGATATTATCGACGAGCTCGGCCCCCTCGCCGGCGCCTGCCTGCCCGTTACGGCAACTGACCCGGCCGAGCCTGACCAGCCGCGACAACTCGACGATGATTATCTGCAACTTCTTGAAATTATTGGCTTTGACAGCACATCGATCGATCGGCTAGTGACAGGAAGCGGATTGACGCCGGCTGAAGTTTCCTCCATGCTCCTGCAACTTGAAATGGAAGGCTATATCGCCTCCAGCCCCGGCGGCATTTACAGCCGATTGAAATAGAAGGGTTTTTAATGAAAGAAGACGTCTTTGACGTACTCATGTACCTGTTCGAAAACTATTATATGGATGACGAGAGTCCGCTCGCCCCGGAGCGCGAGGTCGTCGAGCTGGAACTCAGCAAGGCCGGTTTCCCGACCCGGGAGATCGACCAGGCCTTCAGCTGGATGGAGGGTCTTACCCGCGACCGCGCACCGGCCACCCTGCAGGCCGAGCGTTCTACCCGTCTATTCTCGGCCAGGGAAATGGAACGACTCGACACGGAATGCCGTGGCTTCATCCTGTTCCTGGAGCAAATGGGCGTACTGAGTCCGGATGCCCGCGAACTCGCCATCGACCGCGCCATGGCGCTGGAGAGCGAGGACCTCGATCTCGACCAGATGAAATGGGTGATCATGATGGTGCTGTTCAATCAGCCTGGTGAAGAGGCTGCCTATGCCTGGGTGGAAGACCTGGTGTTCGACAGCTCCGCCCGCAACCTGCACTAACCGCCCGAACCATCACAACCGGCCGGCTGACCGGCCCAGTCGCAACCGATCGCAATGAGCAAGAACCTCGTCATCGTCGAATCGCCTGCCAAGTGCAAGACGATCAAGAAGTACCTCGGCAAGGACTACGAGGTCATGGCGTCCTACGGTCACGTGCGCGACCTGATACCCAAGGAAGGTGCTGTCGACACGGAGCATGACTTCGCCATGAAGTACCAGCTGATCGAGCGCAACTCGAAACATGTCGACAGCATAGTCAAGGCCATGAAAAAGTCTGACGCCCTGTTCCTCGCGACCGACCCCGATCGCGAAGGCGAGGCTATCTCATGGCACTTGTGCGAACTGCTCAAGCAGCGCAAGGCACTCAAGGACAAGGCCGTACACCGCGTCGTGTTCAATGAAATCACCAAGCGTGCGGTCAACGAGGCGATGGAACACGCACGCGACCTGTCAACCGAGCTGGTCAACGCACAACAGGCGCGGCGTGCGCTCGACTACCTGGTCGGTTTCAACCTGTCGCCGTTGCTATGGAAGAAAGTGCGCCGCGGCCTGTCGGCAGGCCGGGTACAAAGCCCGGCCCTGCGCATGATCGTCGAGCGCGAAATCGAAATCGAGAATTTCAAGCCGCGCGAGTACTGGACGCTGGAAGGCGATCTGAACAGGGACAAGCAGGATTTCATGGCGCGTCTCACATACCTGCATGGCGAAAAGCTCAAGCAGTTCAGCATCAACAACGACAAGACAGCCGGCCAGGCGCGTACGGAACTGCTCAAGGCCGCCGGGGGCAAGCTGGTCGTCGAGGAAGTCGAGAAGAAACAGCGCAAGCGCAATCCCGCCGCGCCGTTCACCACCTCGACGCTTCAGCAGGAAGCCTCGCGCAAGCTCGGATTTACCGCGAGCCGCACCATGCGCGTCGCGCAGCAACTCTATGAGGGCATGGATATCGGCGGCGACACCGTCGGCCTGATCACCTACATGCGTACCGATTCGGTCAATCTCGCCCAGGAGGCGCTCGAGGAGTTGCGCGATTTTATTCCCGAGCGCTATGGCAAGGATGCGCTTCCACACCAGGCGCGCGCCTACAAGACCAAGGCCAAGAATGCCCAGGAGGCCCACGAGGCGATACGCCCGACATCCATCCGCAACACGCCGGACGAGATAAAGAAATACCTGAACGCCGAACAGCTCAAGCTGTATGACCTGATCTGGAAGCGTACCGTCGCGTGCCAGATGATCCACGCGACATTCAACACGGTCAGCGTGGATTTCGGCTGCGGGGAAGGCAACCGCTTCCGCGCTACCGGCTCGGTCGTGGTCGACCCCGGTTTTATGGCCGTTTACCAGGAAGGCGAGGATGACAAGAAATCGGATGGCGACGAAAAGCTGCTGCCGCCGATGGAGAAGGGTGACAGCTGCGAACTGAAAGACATCCGGGCCGACCAGCATTTCACCGAACCGCCACCGCGCTTCTCCGAAGCCAGCCTGGTCAAGTCACTGGAAGAGCACGGCATCGGGCGCCCCTCCACCTACGCCACCATCATCTCGACGCTGCAGGCACGTGAGTACGTGACGCTGGAAACCAAGCGTTTCTACCCGACCGATGTGGGTCGCGTGGTGAGCAAGTTCCTGACCGAACACTTCACCCAATATGTCGACTACGACTTTACAGCACGCCTCGAGGACGAACTCGATGCGGTTGCGCGCGGCGAAAAAGACTGGGTGCCGGTCATGCAGGAATTCTGGAAACCCTTCAAGCAGCTGGTCGACGACAAGGAAACCAGCGTGTCACGCAGCGATGTGACGACCGAGGCCACGGATGAGGCCTGCCCGAAGTGCGGCAAGCCACTCAATATACGGCTCGGACGGCGCGGCCGGTTCATCGGCTGCAGCGGCTACCCGGAATGCGATTACACACGCAACGTCGACGACGAGCACGGCAGCAGCGAGCCCGAAAAAGTGGAAGGACGCAGCTGCCCGGAGTGCAAGTCCGACCTCATTATTCGCAGTGGGCGTTACGGCAAGTTCATCGGCTGCAGCAGCTACCCGGACTGCAAGTACATCGAGCCCCTGGAAAAGCCGGCCGACACCGGCGTACAGTGTCCGCAGTGCAAGCAGGGCAACCTGCTCAAGCGAAAATCCAGGCGCGGCAAGATCTTCTATTCCTGCGCGCGCTACCCCGAATGCGACTACGCGATCTGGAACGAACCGCTGGCAATGCCGTGCCCCGAATGTAACTGGCCGATCACGTCCGTCAAGACCACCAAGCGGTCGGGCACCCAGCGTGTCTGCCCCCAGCAGGATTGCAAGTTCGCCGAAGAATGGGATGAACCGGCAACCGAGGCCGCGGATCAATCCTGAGCATTTCGATATCGATGAACTGGCATATTCGCGAGGCGGTGCGCAACCTGGAAGCCGGCGGCGTGATTGCCTATCCAACCGAGACCGTATACGGGCTGGGTTGCGACCCGTTCAATGCCGCCGCGGTGCTGCATCTGCTGACGCTCAAACAGCGCAGCATCCGGCATGGCGTGATCCTGATTGCCGCCAGCTTCGACCAGCTCGAGCCCCTGCTGACACCGCTCGCACCCGCCGTACACGAACGCGTGGCCCGGCCGGCGACACCCCCGGTGACCTGGGTGCTGCCGTGCCTGCCGGATACACCCGCCTGGCTGACCGGCGACCACGACACCCTGGCCGTACGTGTAACAAGTCACCCGGTCGCCGCTGAATTATGCAAATACTGGGGTGGCCCGCTGGTTTCAAGCAGTGCGAATCTGCACGGCCGGGCGCCGGCCACCAGCCCGCTGGCGGTACGCAAGGCCTTCAACGGGCAGCTGGATTACATCCTGCATGGCGGCGATTCCGCCAGCAACATCCCGAGCAGCGTGCGTGACGGTCTCAGCGGCAATATACTGAGACACTGATCACCACATCGACTGAACATGACTTCAACGACCATCGGTAAACAGCACATCGAGCAGGTTCGCGACTACCTGCTGTCCCTGCAGGACATCATCTGCGATGCCTTCCAGCGACTCGACGGCCGTACCGGATTCATCGAGGACAGCTGGCAGCGCGAGGAAGGCGGCGGTGGCCGTTCGCGTGTGATGGAAGGTGGTGCGGTATTCGAAAAGGCCGGCATCAATTTTTCGCACGTATACGGCGCAGCCCTGCCGCCGTCGGCCACGGCCAGCCGTCCGGAGCTCGCCGGTCGCAGCTTCCAGGCCATGGGTGTATCCCTGGTCATCCATCCGCATAATCCCTATGTCCCGACCTCGCACGCCAATGTGCGTTTTTTCGTCGCGGAAAAGGACGGCGCCGACCCCGTCTGGTGGTTCGGCGGCGGTTTCGACCTGACTCCCTACTACGGCTTCATAGAGGACGCGCAGCAGTGGCACCGCATGGCGAAAGAGGCCTGCACCCCGTTTGGTGACGAAGTCTACCCGCGTTACAAGCAATGGTGCGATGACTACTTCTACCTGAAACACCGCGCCGAGCCGCGCGGCATCGGTGGCCTGTTCTTCGATGATCTCAATGCGAAAGGCTTCGAATATTCCTGCGCGCTGATGATGAGCATCGGCAACCATTATCTGCCGGCCTACCTGCCGATAGTCGAGCGCCGCAAGGACATCGAGTACGGGGCGCGCGAGAAAGATTTCCAGCGTTACCGGCGCGGCCGCTACGTGGAGTTCAACCTGGTATACGACCGTGGCACCCTGTTCGGCCTGCAGTCAGGTGGACGCACCGAGGCCATCCTGATGTCACTGCCACCGGAAGTGAACTGGCGCTACAACTGGCACCCGGAGCCGGGCACGCCTGAATCCGAACTGTACGACGTATTCCTGAAACCGCGCGACTGGCTGGCCGATTAATCCTCGCCATCGATTGAACGGCACCGACATTCCCTGATATAACAACCGGCGATACCGGCACCATCGCAGTGCACCACTGCGACCCTTGCCGAATCGACTGCTGTAACGTCTGCAGATCGACACCTGCCGCCCTGCCTGTAAAAATGTGCGCGAGATCATGCAATGCATGATTCAATGTGGTTCTGTCATGCCGCTGTCATGATCCTGTAACAGGGCGGTCCTATTCTGTTGCGGTGATATTCAGCACCCCGTAACAGGCATCCAAACCATGTCCATAGAAGCACTACCAGCCGGCACCGGGTACCTCCTCGAACTCCTCGATGAAGTTACTGCGCTGAACGAGGATGTCCAGCGCAAATCCGCTGCGCAGCTGGCACCGTATCGTTCACGCTAATCGACGCCGACAGTGTACTCAACAATATCCTCACCCGCATGGACGCCCACCAGCACAACAAAGTCTCCCGGCTGCGACGATTGCACTGGTAAGCACTGATCGTCGTACCCCCGTCCTGCTGGCGCGTCGCCCGCGCGCTCCACACTTGACCACCATATAACCTGCCCCTCCTGGCCGGAGTTGCAAGGGCAGGAGAAGGTAAGACCGAGGGGCGGTCGAGAGGCTGGCCCGCGCCATGCCCGTAGCGGCAGTCCCTGCAGGCGCATCGATCTCGCGCCTCCCTGCGCTCCGCGATGTACGTCCATCCCTGGAGGCGCGTCGCTCCTGAGCATCCCTGCGCCTGCGACGTACCTGTGTCCCTGCAGGCAAAAAAAACCCGCCTTGCGGCGGGTTGAAAACGCTTTTCAGCGTCGGAGGAGCCCTTCAATGCACAGTGCTATGACAAACAACTTCTGAGATGGAACCGGGCCACCGGGGCCATTTCACAAGACGCTGTGTGCGCGCTCTTGCTTAGGCTATCGACGCCGGGGAAGGTTTCTTTAGAGGCAATGCCGGTATTTGCGGAGCGGTGATGCATATGCTTAACTTACTGAAATTATTATATTTTAATATTCAGCGCGCACCATATTGGTGCGCCGCCGCCGCACCCAGGAACTGGCCCCGGCGGCGGTCAGAATGCACCAGAAGGCGAACAGCGCGCCTGGCAGGGCGGTCTCGGGAGAAAAGTGTTTCAGCGCCAGTGCCACGCCCAGACCGGCGTTCTGCATGCCGATCTCGATGGCCAGCGTCAAACGGTGTTCCGAATCAAAGCAATACAGGTACGCCAGCCCCCAGCCGGCCAGGTAGCCGAGTGCATTGAGCAGGATCACCATGGCAATGACCCAGCCCCCGACCACCGCGAGTCGCTCCTGGTTGGCGGCCACCGCATAGCTGCAAATGACCACGATCGCCACCGCCGCGACGGCTGGGGACAAGGTGCGGGCCAGCTCCAGGTAACGCCCCAGGATAGTGCGCAGCAGCATGCCCAGCCCGAGCGGCACGACCACGGTCAGGATAATGGTCCGCATCATCGGCCAGAACGGGATCTCCAGGAACGCCCCGCCCAGCCATTCCACCAGCACCGGCGTCAGCACGGGAGACAGGAATGTCGCCACCGTGGTCAAGGCCACGGAAAACGCCACCGCACCCCCTGCCAGGTAGACCATCACGTTGCTGGCCATGGCACCGGGTGCGCAGGCGACGATGATGATACCCAGCCGCACCGCCTCCGGCAGCGGGGCCAGCCACGCCACGGCGAAACCCAGCGCGGGCATGACGCTGAACTGGGTCAGTACGCCGAGCCCGATGCGGCCGGGCTTCTGCAGGGTCTCGCGCAGCTCATCGATATCCAGCACCACGCCCATGGCGAACATGGTGGCAGCGAAGAACCAGAGGAAACTCGCGCTGAACACCAGGAACAGCGGCGGGTAGAGGTAGGCGGCCACGGCGCCGAGCAGGGTGATCAGCGCCAGCTGGTTGGCGATGAAACGGCAGATCGCGGTCAGCACGGACATGGCGGCGCGCCTAGCCGAGGGTATCGAGATGCGGCCAGGCGGGCTGGCGCCGGCCGCCATGTTGCAGGCGGCGGATGACGGCGGCCTCGTTCAGCAGGGCAGGCAGATCCGCAGCAGCGGCCGGGGTGTTCGAGAACGGCAAACAGGCGAGCAATTCATGTTCGCGCAGCAGCCGGAAATAATCGGCTGTCTCCAGCAAGGGGGCCGCATGCCGGAAGCCGCGCGCCAGGTGCGCCAGCGCCGGGCGCAGCTTGCGGCTGGCCAGCAATTGCCCATGCACGAGTTCCTGCAGGGCGGCTTCGCGCGACGACTGCGCCGGGTGTGGCCAGGACACAGCGTGTGACCCGCGAGGTTCCTCCCGCCAGAATCGGCAGATCTGCGACAGCACCTGCAACGGTGCACTCGATGCACCACTGCGCAGCCGCGCCTGGATTTCGCACTGTGTTGCCGACAGCAAGGCACCGGCAGCCCTTGCCGACAAGGGCGTGG
>DATKZN010000228.1:0-20268 GCA_035527955.1 Gammaproteobacteria bacterium | reverse complement strand
TGCTGTTCACGACGCTGTTCCTGGGCGGCGGCGTCACCTGGTTCGATTTTCTGCCAAAGGTGTTTGCCGTGCTGTTCCTGCCGTTTGCCATCACCATCCTCTATCCGCGTTACAAGGCCGGAGAAGGGTTACTCTGGGTGTGGAAATGGCCGACCGGTATCGCGCTGCTGGGACTGGCGCTGATCTTTATGCAAAGGTGACACCATGAGCGACAAGCAACTCGAAATTCCGATTACACAGGGCAGCCCTGCGCCCGGCGGCGGTAACCCCTATCGCGGCGTGTTTGACCGCCTGCAGGATTTCTGCCGCGCCCGCTCGCTGTTCATGCTGCATTACTGTACGGGCTGCGGTGCCATCGAGCTGCCGCCGGCGATGACCTCGCGCTACGACATGGAACGGCTCGGCATCCAGCCCATGGCCACGCCGCGCCAGGCCGACATCCTGCTGGTCACCGGCTATGTCGCCACCAAGACCCTGAAGCGCATCCTGCTGACCTACGAGCAGATGAGCGCGCCGCGCTACGTGATCGGCATCTGCTCCTGCACGGTGAACGGCGGCATGTACTGGCAGAGCTACGCCACGGTGAAGAAACTTAACGACTACCTGCCGGTCGATATGTACATCGCCGGTTGCATGCCACGCCCGGAAGCGGTGATCGTCGGCCTGCAGAAGCTGATGGAAAAGATCGACGCCGGCCGCGCGGAGTCCTGGAAAGACTACTATCGCAACTATGATTACTATCTCGGCAAGCAGCAGGCGCTGTTCGGCGAACGCTGGCAGACGCCGACCGACATCATCGCCGAGGCGCGCCGCTACGAACTGTTCGGGCCGGGCACGCTGGGATCGCACACTGCGCTGCTGGAGCAGTACCAGACGCCGCTGGAGATGCCGTCCGTACCGGTGTTCGGGCGCGAGCGCGAGAAGATAGAACGGTAGGGTGCGCCCTGCGCACCGTCCGGAGTTATGGTGCGCATGGCGCACCCTATACAAGGGAAATTAAACCCGCAGGCAAATTTCATGGATAGCGGCAAGGAACTGGTCAACTGGCTGGACAAGGTGCTGGAGGATTTCCAGGGCGTGCAGGTGCGGCGCAAGAGCACCTCGCGCGTGCGCGTGGACGTCGATGCCGACGCGCTGCCGGCATTGCTGGAATTGCTGCAGGGGCGCGCCGGCTACGTGCACCTGTCCGCGCTGAGCTGCGTGGACTGGATCGACGACAAAGAGTTCGAGCTGGTCTACCACGTGTGGTCCTACGAAACACGCTCGCTGGTGTCCGCGCACATCCGCATCCCGCGCGAGCCGGGCGCCTACCTGTCCGTCTACGACATCTACAAGCCGGCGGCGTTTTTCGAGCGCGACATCTTCGAAATGTTCGGCGTGTTCTTCGAGGGCAGCCCGCATATGGAGAAATTCATTCTCACCGAGTGGGACGGGCCGCCGCCGATGCGCAAGGAATTCGATACCCGCCAGTACGTGCACGACAACTTCGACTGGCAGCAGTACAACCCGGAGTGGCTGCAGGAGATCCGCGCCAAGGGCGGGGGGATCGTCGAATGAGGCCCGAGAACTACCAGGCGGTCAGTCACCCGCCCAGCCACGAGTTCGAGCTGAATATCGGCCCGAACCACCCCGGCATCGAGGGCAACTACGCGCTCAAGCTGAAGCTGGAGGGTGACATCGTGGTGGCGGCGAAGGCCGACGCCGGCTATCTGCACCGCGGCTTCGAGAAGCTCATGGAAGGCCGGTTGTGGATGCAGAACATCGCGCTGGTGCCGCGCATCTGCGTGCCGGACCCGGCGCACATGGAGGTCTGCTACGCGCTGGGCGTGGAAATGCTCGGCGGGCTGGAGGTGCCGGAGCGTGCGCAGTGGCTGCGTGTCATGCAGCTGGAGCTGTCGCGCCTTACCGCGCACCTGTTCTACTTCGGCGGCGCCGCCGCCACCATGGGCATGTACAGCAACATGTTCTGGGGCGTATCCGACCGCGACCTGATACTCGACCTGTTCGAGGAATTTACCGGCGGGCGCGTGTACAGCATGTACAACGTGCCCGGCGGCGTGCGCCGCGACCTGCCCGAGGGCTTCATCGGTCGCCTGGTGTCGCTGCTGGATTACCTCGATTTGCGCCTGGACGACTACGATAACCTGTTCTTCACCAACTACGTGATGGTGCACCGCACGCGCGGCACCGGTGCCATGAACCAGCAACAGGCGCTGGAATGGGGCGTGACCGGACCCAACCTGCGTTCCACCGGGCTGGCCTTCGACGTACGCCGTGATGATCCCTACCTGGTGTACGACCAGCTCGAGTTCGACATCCCGGTCGAGGAGGCCGGCGACGCGCTGTCACGTATCCTGGTGCGGCGCAACGAGTTGATTCAGAGCATCCGTATCCTGCGCCAGGTGGCCGAACGCCTGCCGTCGATCGGCGGGCCGGTGCGCTGCCCGCTGCCCAACCCGCTGGCCTGGAACGTGCCGGCCGGGGAGAGCTACGCGCGCGTCGAATCCTCCAAGGGCGAGCTGGCCTACTACACCGTGTCCAATGGCAGCGACAAGCCGTGGCGCGTGCACATCCGCGGGCCGTCACAGATGCATGGCGTGCAGGTGCTGGAGAACCTCTGCATCGGCGCGCGCATCGAGGACGTCGCCCAGATCATTTTCACTCTCGACGCCTGTCCGCCGGAGATCGACCGCTGATGACCGACATCGATTACAAGAGCCGCGGCAGCATCCTCAACCCGCTGCGCAACCTGTCGTTCCTGACGCGCAAGCCGGTCACGCTGCCGCTCGAACCGCGCGAGGCCTCGGCCAATTATCGCGGCTTTCACCTCAACGACTGGGAAAAGTGCATCGGCTGCAGTACCTGCCAGAAGATCTGCGACAACGAAGCGATCACCATGATCCACATCCCGGACCTGCCGGAGGATCCGGTCAAGGGGGTGCGGGCGCGGCGTCCGGCCATCGACTACGGCCGCTGCTGCTGGTGCGGCCTGTGCGTGGACATCTGTCCGACCGCATCGCTGTCGCTGTCGCGCGAGTACGTGCATACCTGCGAGGAACACGAGCTGGACAGCTATTTCATCCTGCCCGACCCGCACGGCATGCACAAGAAATTCTATGGCCACGGCTGGCACAAGACCGCGGACGAGGATCTCATCGACCTCGAGCGCCAGGCCATGCCCGAGCAGCCGGCGGAACAGCGCCTGCAGTCGTTCGGCGAATTCGTGCAGGGTTACGACATGCAGCAGGCCATCGTCGAGGCATCGCGCTGTGTGCAGTGCGGCATGTGCCACGATTCCTGCCCGGCACACATGAATGCACCGGAATATATCCGCGCCATCTGGGAACAGGACCTGGAGGAGGCGGTGCGCCAGATCTACCGTACCAACCCGTTCGCGCACGTGTGCGGGCGCGTTTGCACGCGGCGCTGCGAGGCGGCCTGTTCCATCGGCGTGCGGGGCGAGCCGGTTGCGATCCGCTGGCTGAAGCGTTACGCCATGGATAGCGTCGGCCACGAACGCATACGCGAGATTGCAGGCGAGGGGCGTGGCGACTATCTCAGCGGCGGCAAGGTTGCGGTAATCGGTGCCGGACCCGCCGGCCTGACCGCGGCCTTCGACCTGGCCCGGCACGGCCACAGCGTCACGGTGTACGAGGCACAGCCGGCGGCAGGCGGCATGATGCGCTACGGCATCCCGGCCTACCGGCTGCCGTATGCGCGCATCGACGACGACGTGGACGTGATTCGCGCCATGGGCGTCGACATCCAGTACAACACGCACATTGGCCGCGATATTTCCATGGCGCAGCTGCAGGCGGACAACGATGCCGTACTACTGGCTATCGGCCTGTGGAACGGACGCTCCACGCGCGTGCCCGGTTCGGACCACGCACAGGTGCGCAGTGCGGTCGAGCTGCTGCGCGAGATCACGCTCAACGAGTCGCTGCCGGTGCCGCAGTCGGCCGTGGTCATCGGCGGTGGCAATACCGCCATGGACATCGCGCGCAGCATGGCGCGCCTGCAGCTCGTGCAATACGGGCAGGCCAAAATCACGCTCACCGCACTGGAAGACGCCGATCACTTGCTGGCCGACCCGGTGGAGATCCGCGAGACCGACGAGGAAGGTATTACCATCCTGCCGGGGCGCGGTCCGCGCCGCTGCATGGTGGACGAGCAGGGCCGGCTGGTAGGGCTTGAGACCGTACGCGTGGTGTCGCTGCACGACGAACAGGGCCGCTTCGCGCCGCAATACGACGACGGCGATGTGCAGATGCACGTCGCGGACATGGTGATCGAGGCCATCGGCCAGCAGGCGGACACCTCGCTGCTGAGCGTGGAGCTTACCGAGGCGCTGGAATGGGAGCGCGGCCGGATCAAGACCGATGCCGGCGGGCGCAGCTCGGTCGGCTGGCTGTGGGCGGCCGGCGACGTGGTTACGGGGCCGGATGTTATACACGCCGTCGCCGACGGGCACCGCGTGGCAGCCAGCATCGAGGCCTGCCTGGGACAGGAGAGATATGCCAATGGGTAGTGATACAGACACACGCAGCCGGGAGGGCGCCTTGCATGGCAAGGACCTGCTGGCCTCGAAAAAGTCGCTGCAGGACATCCTGCTGGTGGCCACGGCCTTCGAGAAGACGGCGCGCGATTTCTACACGGCGTTGATTCCACGGGTCAGCAAGCAGATCCGCTACCTGGTGGAGGAGCTGGCGGAAGAGGAGCAGCGTCATTACGACCTGTTCACGGAGCTGGCGAAATCACCGGACATCAACGAGCTCGTCCACGCGCAGGTTACCGTGCCGGTCAACGACCACCATTTTTCCGACTACGTGCACATGCCGGAAATCGGTGATGCGCCGGATGACCAGGCAATCCTGCAATATGCGCTCGCGCGCGAGCATGCCGCGATGGAGCAGTATCGCGACCTCGCCAATAATACCGAATCGGGCCCGATCCACGACCTGTTCGAATACCTCGCCATCGAGGAGACCAAGCACAAGCGCGAACTGGAAAAGATCTACTACGAGACCGTGCACAGCGGGGGTGTCTGAGTCGGGCGTGCAAGCGCCATACAGCGGGTTATCCGTTTTACACTGACTAAATGGCCACGGAATCCACGGAAGAACACGGAAATCATGCAGGGTGCACTCCGTGCACCATTGAGTGAGACGTGAGACGTGAGACGTGAACAGTAGAATGGCCACGGAACCCACGGAAGAACACGGAATGACGTCAGGAACCTCTATGAGTCTATGCCTCGCCATTGCGAGCGGAGCGAAGCAATCTTTCGAATTCATGGTCAGTCAGCTGGAGATTGCTTCGCTACTGCGTTCCTCGCAATGACGGGATAATCAGGGCTACCTTGAATAAATAGCCACGGAAACACACGGAACTACACGGAATGAATCTGGATTTTTCCGTGTTCTTCCGTGGATTCCGTGGCAATAATAACTGGCAGCATTAATGCCGCAGTAATCACCGAATAACACTTATGTGATCAGAATATTTCCGTGTCTTTCCGTGGTTTCCGTGGTCATAATCCAGGTTTACAGAATTTGCAGGCAGGCTGTATGGTGTGACCTGCATCGGTAACAACAGGGGACAATAATGCAACTGGGAATGATCGGCCTCGGGCGCATGGGCGCCAACATGGTTCAGCGCCTGATGCGTGCCGGGCACGAATGCGTGGTCTACGACCGCAACCCGGAGGCGGTGCGTGGCCTGGAGGCACACGGCGCGTTCGGTACCACCAATCTCGACGGCTTTATAGCCAGCCTCGACACGCCGCGCGCCATCTGGCTGATGGTGCCGGCCGCCGTGGTCGACCGCGTGATCGACGAGCTGGCGCCGCAGCTCGAAGCGGGTGACATCCTGATCGACGGCGGAAATTCGTATTACCGTGACGACATCACGCGCGCCGCTCAGTTGCAGGCACGCGGTATCCACTATCTCGACGTCGGCACCAGCGGCGGTGTGTGGGGCCTGGAGCGCGGCTACTGCCTGATGATCGGCGGCGAGCAGGACATCGTCGCGCATCTCGAGCCACTGTTTTCCACGCTGGCGCCGGGTGTCGGCGACATCCCGCGCACGCAGGGCCGCAGCGGTCCGCCGGCGAGCGCCGAACAGGGCTACCTGCACTGCGGACCTGCCGGCGCCGGGCACTTCGTGAAGATGGTGCACAACGGCATCGAGTACGGCCTGATGGCAGCCTATGCCGAGGGTCTGAACATCCTGGCGCACGCCAATGTCGGCAACGACGGGCATGCCGAGGACGCCGAGACCACGCCGCTGCGTGACCCGGACGCGTTCCGCTACGACATCGACCTCGCCGCGGTGACCGAGCTGTGGCGGCGTGGCAGCGTGGTCAGCTCATGGTTGCTGGATCTCACCGCAGAGGCGCTGCAGCGCAGCCCCGACCTGGCGGAGTTCAGCGGTCGCGTCTCCGATTCCGGCGAGGGGCGCTGGACCAGCATCGCCGCCATCGAGTGCGGGGCGCCGGCCCGCGTGCTGACCACGGCGCTGTACGACCGCTTCACCTCGCGCGGCGAATCGGACTTCGCCGACAAGGTGCTGTCCGCCATGCGCTTCGGTTTCGGCGGGCATCATGAAAAACGTGAGACGTGAGACGTGAGACGTGAATTGTGAGAGGTGATTCGTGAGTGAGGTTGATACGGCACCACCCGGCGTCATGGTGATCTTCGGCGCCGGCGGCGACCTGACCCGGCGCAAGCTGATTCCGGCTATCTACCACCTGTGCCGCGACAGTCTCCTGCCGGAGCCGTTTGCCGTGCTCGGCGTGGACCGCAAGGACATCGACGACGATGGCTACCGCGCCCACATCGACGTGGCGGGCAGGGAATTCATCGGCGAAGATGTCGACGAAACACTCTGGCAGCGCCTGCTGGGTTGCCTGCAGTTCGAGTCCGGTGATTTTTCCGATCCGGAGCTGTACCCGCGCCTGGCCGGGCGGCTTGGCAAACTGGTTGCCGCACGCGATATTGCACCTAATTTCCTGTTCTATTTCGCGACCCCGCCGCGCTTCTTCGATGTTTTAGCCGGCCTGCTCGGCAGTGCCGGGCTGTTGCAGGAAGAGGGCGGACACTGGCGGCGCGTGGTGATCGAGAAACCATTCGGGCATGACCTGGCCTCGGCGCGTGATATGAACCGCGCGTTGCACACGGTGATGGCCGAGCACCAGATCTACCGCATCGACCACTACCTCGGCAAGGAATCGGTGCAGAATATCCTCGCCTACCGTTTCGCCAACGCCACCGTCGAACCGATCTGGAACCGGCGCTATGTTGACCACGTGCAGATCACGGTGTCCGAGTCCATCGGTGTCGAGCAGCGCGGCAACTACTACGACCAGGCCGGGGCGCTGCGCGACATGGTACCGAATCACCTGCTGGCACTGCTCTCGGTGGTGGCGATGGAACCGTCCAACTCCTTCGATGCTGACGCCATTCGCGACGAGCAGGTCAAGGTGTTGCGTGCCATCCAGCCGTTCGAGCCGGACGATGTGCTGACCGACGCCGTGCGCGGGCAGTATACGGCAGGCCGCTTGCACGACGGGCGCATGGTGCCGGCCTATCGTGATGAACCCAGGGTTGCGCCGCATTCGAACACGGAAACCTATGCCGCACTCAAGCTGAAAATCGATTCCTGGCGCTGGGCCGGTGTGCCGTTCTACCTGCGTACCGGCAAGTGCATGCCGGGCCGCTTCACCGAGGTGGTGATCCAGTTCAGCCACGCGCCGAACGTGATGTTCCGGGATTCGCTGCTGACGCGCGAAAATGTGCCGGCCAACTGCCTGGTGCTGCGTATCCAGCCGAACGAAGGCATCGGCATGAGTTTCAATGCCAAGATCCCGGGACACAGCACGCACCTGGGCACGGTGGACATGAATTTCCGCTACGAGGACCACTTCGACAACAAGCCCAGCAACGGTTACGAAACGCTGATCCACGATGTCATGACCGGCGACTCGACACTGTTCAAGCGCGCCGATCATATCGAGGCGAGCTGGGCACTGGTGGAGCCGGTGCTCGATGTGTGGTCCGCACTGCCGCCACGCGATTTCCCCAACTATGCCGCCGGTAGCTGGGGCCCGCATGCTGCCGACGAGCTGCTGAGGCGCGACGGCCGTGCCTGGCGGCCCTGCAAGCGATGCCAGCAGTGAGTCTCAAGTTGCCAGGCAAGACCGCGGCGAACTGGCACGTGCTGTCGAATGTCGCCCAGCTGGAAGAGGTGGTCACTCAACGCATCCTGGTACGGGCCGCGGAGTCGATCGCCGACCACGGCAGATTCCGCGTCGTTCTGGCTGGCGGTCGTACGCCGGCCGCCGTGTACCGTCGCCTGGCGGCCGCCGACGCCGACTGGGCACACTGGCTGGTGTATTTCGGCGACGAACGCTGCCTGCCTGCGGACAGCCCGGAGCGCAACAGCGTGATAGCAGCGCAAGCCTGGCTTGCCCGGGTACCGATCCCGCCTGGCAATATCCATCCCATCCCGGCGGAACAGGGCGCTGTGGTCGCGGCCGAGGCCTATCGCGCGCCGGTGCGCGCCGCGCTGCCGTTCGACCTGGTGTTGCTCGGCATGGGTGAGGACGGCCACACGGCCAGCCTGTTTCCGGGGCAGGAACATCCAAAGGATGAGCAGGTGCACGCGGTGCATGACGCACCCAAGCCACCGCCGGACCGGGTCAGCCTGGGCCTGGCGGCGCTGAACGACGCCGAGACTGTACTGGTGATGGTGACCGGCCATGGCAAGCGCGAAGCCGTTGAGCGCTGGCGCCGCGGCGAGGACCTGCCGGTGGCACATCTGCACGGGCGGCTCGGCGTGGATGTCTACCTCGATGCGGCGGCGGCGGGTCTGGAGGACTGAGTGCCGCCGGTGTCACTATTCCTGCAGGAGCGGATGCCACCCGCGATCATTTTAAATATCGCATCGCGCATGAGATGCGCTCCTGCACGCAATAGATGCTCCTGTAGGAGCGGATCCCATCCGCGATCATTTTAGACATCGCATCGCGCATGAGATGCGCTCCTACAACCAATAGATGCTCCTGCAGGAGCGGATCCCATCCGCGATCATTTTGAATATCGCATCGCGCCTATCCAAAGGCGAGGCGTTTGTGAATCAACTTTTTACACCGAATTCATTTATATTCAACGAAAATCTTTTGTCATCGGTCGCTATCAGGCCAACGCCTTGCGTATATTTGTAAGTCACATTGTCCAGAATGATATTCTGATCGATGATATTCACGACGTAACCGCTCTCGGCCAGATCGATTATCGTAATGCGTCTTTCCTCTCGTCGTAAAAACATCGTTGACTTCTGGTCGTAAATGAAGACAAATCCTTCAAGACGGCATACGGAACCTTCTGCCTCCCGCACCTCGCCCAGAAAATGACGTCGGCTCGAGTTCTCGAAAAGTGCCCTGTAAATAACATGTACCTTGTTTCCCTTTTCAATAATCATGCTTACCCCGCTGTGGAATGTGCGTTATGGCGTACATGACAGTGTTGCTATTGCACCCTGTCGTATGAGACGTGTTATTCCTGCTGGCAGTCATACTGCCGACCCCGTTCGAGCGGGTTCACTCGTCCTCAGCCAGCACGATCGTCGCGGCACCTGTTACCGTGTCGATGTTGACCAGTACCACGCAGTACTCGGACTGTTCATCGACCGGCGTGGGGTCGTCGGCGCAGCTGCAGCCGGCGATGATGCCGGTGTAGAAGATGCCGGCCCTGACGCGGATCGCGCCATCCACCTCTGCCGAGCTGATAATCATGACCTGCGGCGGTCGGTCGGTGGCGTAGCTGCTGCTGCCGAGACCCTGCTGCAGCGGGAGGTGTTCGATACCGAGCCCGGTGAGTTCCTGCCTGAGTATTGCCTCGAAGCCGGGGGTTTCCCATGCCGCCAGGGATTTTATCAACCGGATCATGTTTGCGGTCACGGCTGGGGTCGGTTGCCCGGCGCGGATGGCCGCACATCCAGCAATTCGATCATGAACATCAGGCTGCTGTTGGCAGGTATGACCTTGTCCACGGCGCGCGCGCCGTAGCCGAGGGCAGGCGGCAGCAGCACCAGCCGCCTGCCGCCCGGCTGCATGCCCGTCACGCCTTCGCTCCAGCCAGGCATGACCCGGTCGGTGCCGACCACGAAGCTGACCGTGTGGCCCTCGCGGCGCGAGTTGTACAGTTCCTTGCCCTGGCGGCCCCGGTCATCCAGCCAGCCGGTGAAGTGCATGGTGACCAGGTCGCCCGGTGCGGCAACGGCGCCGCTGCCCGGCTGCAGGTCCTGGTAACGTGCTCCCCGCGGGGTGGTGTTGAAGGGTCCGGCCGCCAGAGCACTGGTGCAGAGCAGGCCGGCCAGCAGCAGCGCCAATACCCTGTCAAGTGCAGCCTTCATCAGCATCTCCTGCAACTGCCTGTAATGTCTGCCAGTCATGGTCGTGGTCGGTTGCCGCACAGCGGGTCATGGCTGCCCCCAGGGTGTCCTGAGCCATTCCTCTTGCGCCAGCAGCGCGTGTCCTGCCACGCTGGGATGGAAGCAATCGCCGCTGTTCACGTGAACGGCATCGAAACGCACATCATACACATCGGTGTAGGCGGCGTTGGGCAGGGCGCCGGCCAGCCGGTATTCCTCCAGCACATCGCGCAGGACGGTGTTGTAGTCATCGCGGACGATCCTGTGGAATGCCTTCCGGCGCTGGCAATTCGCTCCGTCACCGGGGTACACGGTATCCGGATCCTGCCGGGATACCGCGTGCACGCAGTCGTCGCCGGGGTTGTCGAGCAGGTTCCCGCAGGGGACGAACGGCCACACGAAGACCCGGCAAAAGAAGTTGCTGAACCTGGCATTCCACAGCCAGTAGATGGCCGGGATGCCGGAGACGTGGATGCGGGCATGGCGGGTCGCATCGCTGGCGGCCAGCACATCGAGGCCGACACGGTATTGCGCCTCGAACAGCGCGGGGGCGGTCATGTTCGCCATGCTGGATGCGCACACATCGTTGTTGCCGAGCAGGACGGTCACCATGCCGGCGTCGGCCGTGGGGGTCTGGGCCGAGGCCGTGACCACGCCCTGGGCCTGTGCCGCGAAATCGGCCATGACCGCGCCGCTCACCGCGCGGTTGAAGACCGCATCGCGCGACGGGTTGTTTTCGTAGTAATAGGCGGCTACCACGGCCTCAATGCGTTCATTCAGGCTTGCGACGCTGTCGCCCCCGTCATGGCCGGTCGACCAGACGGTCTCATGGTTCGAGTTGCCAATGTCGTTATACGCCGCCTCGCCCTCGCCGATGGAGTCGCCGATGTTGAACTGGTTGCCCGGCCAGGCGGGCTTCAGCAGCCCTAGGTCACCGAGCGCGATGCGCAGGATGACCGAGAGGTCACCCGCATTGAATGTGCCGTCCGGCGCCGGTATGCCGGCCACCAGCGGCGCTACATCAGCATGCAATGTCTGCGCCGGATCCAGGGCGCGGCTGCCGTGCAGTGTCTGCTGTGCCCATAACAGGTCGACGACATTGACCGTGCCGTCGATGTTGATATCGCCGTCGTGGTCACCGGATGCTGTACTGGCCTGCAGCAGGCAGTACAGGCCCAGCAGCATTGCCATGAAGGATTGGCGTGTCATTGATTTCAAAACGGGGCGGTACCCTGTTGGGCTGATACGTCAGAGTATAATGTGCCCGCACAGTAAAAGGGTGGCTCTTCCCCAGATTGAGTGGGTAGATTACCGTTGTAGGGCCGAATTCATTCGGCCAACAACCTTGCCATCAGAAGCAATGCGTCTCGTCTAAATTGATGTGTTACCCACTCAATCAGGGGAAGATTCTCATTATTTGGTTGCGAGCGCCCTGGTCAGTGGAACTTTCCATCATCGGGCAGGGGGATTTCCGTGGAATACCGGTTGAAGTGCCGGTCCCTGATCCCGAACTCGATATGCATCACGCCGCCCTGCGTGGTTGTCTCGAGCTTGAAGCCGCTGCGCCGGAGGATGTCGAGCATAGTCCTGTTGCCGGGCAGTACGTCCGCCTGCAATCGTGTCATGCCGTTTTGTTGAGCAAGGGTGACGATGTGCTCGAACAGCAGCGTGCCGACGCCGATGTGCTGATGTTCGTCAGCCACGGTAAACGCAATCTCGGCAATACGTTCCGCTGTATCGTCTTTCAACTCAATATACCTGCCGACGCCGACAGGCCGTTCTGTTGTCTTGTCTGGTATGGCGACAACCAGTGCGACATGGTGCACGAAGTCGATTTCCGTGAAATACCTCAATTCGGGTTCCGTCAGTTCCGGCCTGGCACCGAGGAAGCGGTAGTACACCGACTTGCCGGTCAGGCGGTGTAATCCTTCGAGCAGGCGGTGCTTGTCATCCGGACGGATGGCACGGATCAGGACTGCAGTGCCATCACGCAGCGTGGCATCTTGCGGATACTGGCTCAGTACCGCCATGAGTTTGTGGCTTTTTTATGCACGGGTCTGCCGATTCCAGGAGACAGGCTGCCGTGGCAAAGGTCAGGGGTCACGGTGGATCGACCTGCCCGGCGTATACGCCTCGACAATATAACGGATCGGGTCACGGCCATGCGCGGCCAGGTGTGCCAGTCCCACAGCCGGTCCGCGGGCGAGGCCAGGGAGTCGGGCAGGGCGCCGACCTGTTCCGGTTTCGCGTCAATCGCGCGTTCGTGGATATTGTGAACGTCATGCGCAGCTATCCAGTCGCTGTGTCTTGGCGTTTCTCAGAACTTGTATACCGTCAGCGTCATGTAGAAGTTATCCGGTTTGTCGAGCGGGTAGGATAAAACCGCACGTTCGCCGGTATCGGTCAAATACTCGATATCGGTTACCTGCACCGTTGAACCATCCAGTCCTTCCTCGGATAACACGGTGTCCTGGCCGGTGCTCCGGTAGCCGAGCTTCAGCAGTCGGGCATTGATTTCGTTGAGAGTGAAGTTCGCTTCGGCCATGCCATCAGCTTGCAGCAGGACGTCGGTCGTGCAGCCGTAGTCCTCCGTGCTGACGGCATAGCTGACGCCATGCGCTACGATTTCAAATATGCCCTCGTACTCCATCGAGGCGGTCAGTCTCGCGTCCTGCTTGAGTGCCTCGGCCAGCGAAGCCCTGTCTGTATAGGGTTGTGCGCAATGCCAGGCGTGCACATCGAGAAAGCTGGACAGGTAGTCATTGTCAGTGCCGCTGCACTGTGACGTGTCGGGGACGCTGGACCGGGTGCAGGTCGATACCTGCGGGACGCCGCCCAGCCGTACGATCCGCTCTCCGGTCGCGGGATGGCTGCCGAGATAGTCGCGGAACGGGTCGCTGCCTGTCCCGTAGGCGCAGTCGGTTTCCGCCTGCATGCGCGCCAGTATGTCTGCCAGTGCCGCGGGCGGCAGGTCGTTCGCTTTCAGCATGTCCAGTGCGTAATCGTCGGCCTCGCGTTCGAAGTCGCGCGAGTAGCGCGCCTGCAGCAGGGCGCCGGGCAGGCCGGCAGCGACGCTGCTCACGTCGCCCAGGTACCAGCTCACCATGAAACCGACGATGGATCCCTGGATGAGCATGCGCAGGCTGTGGCGGCGCTCGAGGTGGCCGAGTTCGTGCGCAAGCACGCCGAGGATCTCGTCGTCCTGTTCGGCCAGGGCCACCAGCTGGTCGGTGACCACGATGGTGCCGTCGGGGAGGGCGAAGGCGTTGGCGCCGATCGCGCCGCCGTTACGGAACACGATGCGCTGCGCGGGCGTGGTGTCGGTTGGCGGTGTCAGCCGGGCGAAGTCGGTGCTGAGCTGTGCCTGGCGCGTCGCCGGCAGTTCGCTGGCCTCGAACAGGTGTTCGTCGAAGAATGCGAGTGTCGATTCGCCCATACCGGCCAGCAGGCGTTCCGGCAGGCGTTCGGCGACCCAGCCGGCGGTGGCCGGCAGTCCCCAGTGATAGCCGGCGAGCGCCGCAGCGACCGTCAGTACCACTGCGGCCAGTGCCCAGCGCCAGCGCGCCTGCAGACGTACCACCAGGCCATCTTCGATGCCGGCCGTGCGCAGCAGCTGCTCGAACGCGGCATGCTCGCGTACCTCGCAATGCGCACCGTCGGTAAAGCGCACCACGCGTGGTGCGGCGCCCAGTGGTTCGGAAATCTCCAGGCCGGCGAGCGGCTCGTCGCGCGCCACCTGCTCGCCGTCCACGATCAGGCGGTTGCCGTGCAGGTAGATCGTTACCGGCTGCGGCTGTGCCGTCTGTCCATCGTAGAAGGTTGCCGGAATCGGATGCACGCGGACTGCGCCTAGAAGGAAATGTCGAAGTCGAACAGGTCCGCCGCTTCCTCGCCGGTGGCGCTGGTCGCCTGCTGCTGGTCGGCCATGAAATCGTCGAGACTGCCGGCCGGCACCAGGCCGATGTGCTCCAGCCGGTAGCGCGCCAGGCGGATATCTGCGAACGGTTTGAACAGACCCAGCGTCGCCAGGATGCCGAGGAAGTTGGTCAGGTAGATCCAGAACAATGCGCGGGCCTGCACGTCGCTGACGAGGCGGTGCGGGCCGAGCGTGGTGTGATTCCACACCAGGTTCTGCACGCGGGCGGAAAACCATGGTCCCAGCAGCAGGAACAGCATCAGGTAGATACCCGCCAGGCTCGCCAGGATGAAGGTGGCCATGTGTGCGCGGGCTTCGTCGCCCAGCTCGTCCGGGTTGGCGAGTTCAAAGGGAAACAGCAGCGCCGCACCGCCCGTGACCAGCGCGATCACCAGCACAGCCAGGCCCAGCAGCTTCAGGTAGAGGGTGAAAAACCGGCCGCTGCCGGCGCTGAAGTCGAACGTTGTATTGGCATACCAGCTGTTGCCGTGCTGGAAGCGCTTGATGCGCTGATGTGCCAGCGGTGACATCAGGTAGAGGGTGACCAGCGCCAGCAGCGGGAACAGCAGGAAGTTGATATAACCCTGTCCGGTGCTGCCGCGAAACGAGAAACGCAGGCCGCGGTGGCTGCTGTTGTGCAGCTTGAAACGCAGCGAGCGCACGATCAGCCAGGGGAAGACCAGCGCCAGCAGCGCCATGGCGAGCAATGCCAGGCGCGGCGAGGCCGCGCTGGAGAACTGGTAGGCTAGCAGCAGTACCACCGCGATAATCCGGCCCTTCAGAATCGCCATCGGGTTGCCGTGAAAATCGAAGCTGCTGTCCGCCAGGGTGGTATTCAGGTAGAAGTATTTCAGGCGCCGGACCTTGGCCCAGGCGGAATAGACGCCGAGGGTGAGGATGCTCAGCGCGATATTGACAATCCAGATACGGAAGTATTCAGGGCCCTCGCCGGTGAAGGACAGCCGTTGTGCGTCTGCGGTGGCCGTGTCGAGCGGCATGTCGCCTCCCTGATTTAACTGGTGTTGCTGCAGGACATTGTGCCGGTCAGGCGCGCCGGGTGCCAGTGCTGCCTTGCGCCTGTCGCTAATACGATTGTATTAGCGTCGTCGCTGGTTTGCCGGCCGTTCCGGGCCCTGCAGCAGCCATGACGGATTTCCTGGTCTGCGTGCTTGCATGGCAAGCGGCTCCGGGCTGGGGTGGGTGCACATTTGCAGTCAGATCAGAGAAGTACAACAAGGAGAGACCATATGAAGTTCATTTGAAGTTCATTCATGCCGTCCTGGCGAACCTGTTCACGCTGCTGTTGCTCACCGCCTGTGGCGGCGGTGGTGGTGCCACTGGCATCACCGGCAATGCCGGGCTGGGCGGGACTGTGACCAATGGAGTAAGCATCACCGCGGCGAATGCCCCCAACGTGGCGGCCGCCGTACTCAACACGTTGGCCGCAGCCACGGGTGCCACGGCGGGGGCAGCCTCGGCCACGCCGCAGATTACCGGTGTCGTCGTGAATCCGTCAGGGAGCCGTTTCAGTCTGCCTGCGCTGCTGCTGGGCCAGCTCGCCCGGCTACCCGATCTGCAGTATTCGACCAATAGCACGGGCATCGTCGGTGCCGCCGTGGGCCTGAACCAGTCCTGTGCCATCAGTGGCTCTGTCCTGCTCTCGGGGGTGATTGCCGACCCGAATTTCATGACACTGACAGACGGCGATATCCTGTCGGCGTCCTATTTTCTGTGTAATGAAATCGGCGTGTTGCTGGATGGGGACGTTGATCTGGTGGTCGAAAACCCGGTTCCGCTGATCTATGACGGTACGCCGCCCTACACGATCGATCTGAATACGGTATTCACGGCGCTGCGGGCACTCGATGGCGTCGACTACTATTACGCAGACGGTGACATGCTGGTGACGATCGACGACGATAGCACCGGCACCGGTGACATACGTATGACGCTGACCGGCAACGCGCTGGATACCTCGTACAACAATCACGACCAGCTGATTACCGCCAACCCCATTACCACTACCCCGTATTTTTTCGACTTGTCCGGCAACGTCAATACCGGTCTTTACAGCTTTGACTTCAACGGCATCGTGGAGAGCCGGGACATCGACGGCACCGTCACTTTTACCACGGTGACACCGTTCACCGGCGATGAGAATTCCGGGGTTGAAGCGACCGCGGGCGAGCTGGACGCCGTCAGCGACCTGGACAATACCAAGGTGAAGCTGATCGCCCAGCCGGACGGCATCAACGTGGAACTGCGGGTGGACGCCGACGCGAACGGCAGTTTTGAGATTACCGGCATCATGCGCACCTGGGCAGAACTGGCGGCACTGTAACTGCCCTGTGCAACCCGTTACACGGCGCGGGCATGCCAGCCCGCGCCGTTTTCATAATATGAACTCCACCTTAAGACGCAACAGTTTGTCCGGCCTGGTGATGGCTGCATGGATGCTGGTCGCCATGCCCGTGTCGGCCTTTCCCGAGGACGACGGCGCAATGCGGCTGGATGCCTGGCTGGATGCCGGCGTGATGGACTTCGACTACGAGGAGTTCGACCAGGGCGCCAGCCTCGACCGGGAGGAGGGCTACCTGCCGGGTGTAAGCGCGGGCCTGCGGCTGGCGCAAGGCAGAATGTTTGCCGAGACGGCGCTGGAGGCCTGGACGGGCGATGTCGATTACGCCTCGGCGACCGAAATCACGACGACGGACGAGGACATCCTCGACTGGAACATCCTGGCCGGGCGTGACCTCTTCGCGCAGGCGGACCAGCGCCTCGGGCTCTATGCCGGGCTCGGCTACCGTCACTGGCAGCGCGATATCCTGTCAACGCCCACGGCATTCGGCCTGGACGAGACCTATCGCTGGTGGTACGCAATCGTGGGGCTGCGCGCCGAAAGTGCTGTCACGCCGCGGGTGAGCTTCCGGGCCGACCTGCAGCTGCGGCGCACGCTGGACCCTCAAATCGACGTCCGCTTCAAGAGCGGTCACGATGACATCACGCTCGAGCTGGGCGAAGCCAACGGCGCGCGCGCGGCCTTCACCCTCGAGGGCCGCGCCGATCATGGCATGACCCTGTTCGTGACACCCTGGTTCGAATACTGGCGACTGGGTCGCAGTGCCAATGCCATATTGACGCAGAACGGCGTGCCGGCGGGCACGGTGTTCGAGCCACGCAGCCGGACGCACAACCTGGGCATCAACGCCGGTGTGCGCTGGCAATTCTTCTAGCCGGCGGAAGAGGTAGGGTGCACTTTGTGCACCGTTTCCGGTGCGTAAAACGCACCCTACATTTACCCTCGCGCACGACTGCATATATGCACAACTACATGGATGTAGGAGGTAGAGTAACGCATGGAGCAGTTACCGAGGCATGCGCGAACGCCGGTGGCACGATCTGTTCGCGCACGCGCTCCGCGCCTATGTGCCGGGTACGTGTGTCGCCAGTTTCTTCAGCACGTAGGCGGCGGCTGCCAGGCCGAAGCTGGCGGTGACCGGCATCGCCGAGCCCAGGCCGCCGGCGCAGGTCAGTCCGCCGAGGCTGAGGTGGTCCGGCCGGGCCGGGCTGACACAGCCGTCCGCGGCGGGGAATACCGGGTTTTCCTCCGAGTACACGCAGGGCACGTCGAAGCGTCGCTTGAGATTCTTCGGAAAGCCGTAGTCGGTGCGCAGCAGCCGGCGGGTCTTGGCGAACAGCGCGTCGTGTTCGGTGCGACTCAGGTCGACCACGCGGATGCGGGTCGGGTCGGTCTGGCCGCCGGCGCCACCGACGGTGATGATGCGGATCTTGTTGCGCCGGCAATGCGCGATCAGGTGTGCCTTGGTGCGAAAGCCGTCGATGCAGTCGATGACATAGTCGAAGCCGGGCGCAACCAGCGTCGCGATGTTGTCGAGCGTGACGAACTCCTCGATGCCGTACACCGTGCAGTGCGGGTTGATCATGCGCATGCGTTCCGTCATCGCCTGTGCCTTGGCCATGCCGAGCGTGCTGTCGAGCGCGGGCAGCTGGCGGTTGATGTTCGACTCGGCAACGTGGTCCGGATCGATCAGCGTAATGCGGCCAATAGCCGAACGCGCCAGTGCCTCTGCCGCCCAGGAGCCGACACCGCCGATGCCCAGTACGCACACGTGGGCATTGCGGAACGTCTCCAGCGCGTCTGCGCCGTACAGTCGACGAATGCCGCCGAAGCGGCGCTCAAAGTCCACGTTCCCGTCCCTGTGCAGTAAATCCGTGCCGGTCATGCAGGCAACATACCAGAAAACGGCTGCGCGACAATGCGTGTCCGGCTTACAATAATCTGTACATGGAACTGATCGATACCCATTGCCATCTCGACGTGGAGGAGTTCGACGCCGACCGCGCCGCAGTGCTGGCCCGGGCGCGTGCCGCCGGGGTGGGCGGTATCGTGGTGCCCGGCGTGCTGGCCCGGACCTGGGACAGCCTGTGGGCGTTGTGCGCCGGCGATCCCGGCCTGTACCCGGCGCTGGGCATGCACCCGGTCTATCTCGAGCAACATACCGCTGCCGACACGGCGCAACTGGAGGCCTGGATTGCCGCGCGGCGTCCGGTTGCGATCGGCGAAATCGGGCTCGACTACTTCGTCGACGGTCTCGACCGCGACCGGCAGCAGCAGCTGTTCGAGGCACAGCTGAGCATCGCGCGTGCGGCGGACCTGCCGGTGATCCTGCACGTGCGCAAGGCACACGACGTCGTACTGTCCACGCTGAAGCGGGTGCGCGTGTGCGGCGGTATCTGCCATGCCTTCAACGGCAGCCTGCAGCAGGCCGGCCAGTACGTTGAACTGGGTTTTCGGCTGGGTTTCGGCGGCATGCTGACCTATGAGCGCTCCAGCAAGCTGCGTGGCCTGGCCGGGGCGTTACCGCTGGAGATGCTGGTGCTGGAGACCGATGCGCCGGACATGACTGTCGCCCGGCACCATGGCGAGCGCAACAGCCCGGAGTACCTGCCGGACTGCCTGGCCGCGCTGGCCGAGGTGCGCGGGGAACCGGCACAGCATGTGGCGAATGTGACGACGGCCAATGCGCGTGCCGTCCTCAGGCTGGATGATTATGTATGACAAGGGCGTGGCGGGCGGATGCAAGGCCGCCACAAAGGAGGGACAAGACGATGCGGCTGTTTTGCTACGGGACATTGCAATACCCGGAAATCATGCAACAGGTAAGTGGCAATCACTATCCCGGCCTGCCAGTCGTGCTGGAGAACTATGCCTGCTACACAGTGCGCGGTGAGGTCTTTCCCGGCATCATCCCCGAACCGGGTGCGCATACCCGCGGCATAGTGTACAACGGCATGGGTACGGCGCAGCTGGAGCGGCTGGATACCTTCGAAAACGATTTCTACGAGCGCCGGCGTGTGGTGGTGAGCGGCGCGGACGAACGGCCGCTGCAGGCGTGGACCTACGTGGTGCGCTCCGAGGACCGTGCGGTACTCACGGACGAATACTGGGACCGCGGCCTGTTCGAATTGCTGCACCTCCAGGCGTTCCTGCGTAAATTCACGGCCTGACGCAATGGGCGCCGGCAAGCTGCTGATTATCATTGGCGTGCTGCTGGCCGTGCTGGGCCTGCTACTCAGCTACGCGCCCGGCCTGTTCGGCTGGTTCGGACATCTGCCTGGCGATATCCGCCGGGAAGGGCCGCACGGGACCGTGTTCATCCCGATCACCTCGATGATTGTGATCAGCATCGTGCTGAGCATCCTCCTCAATCTGTTTTTCCGACGCTGAAACACCGGCAGGCGGACATTGCCTGGAACCTGGCTATGGAAGCACAGGGACTACACGGAATGGCCTTGATTTCATTCTGTGTTCTTCCGTGGATTCCGTGGCCATTATCTATCGTGCGATGTTCAACCGCTGCCGGTGCGTAAAACGCACCCTACATCTTCATTTCACG
>DATKZN010000227.1:0-3080 GCA_035527955.1 Gammaproteobacteria bacterium | reverse complement strand
TATGTCTTGTTCAGTAGTACGTGACGATAGCTGATTGCCGGAAGCGCCGCGGCAAGCTGCTGGTCGTCAGGTTTCCTGCCGGTGCGATAATCGTAATATTGTCCGGCACTGGCATAGGTGATATCGAAGGCACCTTCGGTTATGTCAGAATACCGAAGAGCCTGCTCGATCAGGCTGAATAGTTCATTGCTGACAATGACAGCTTGTGTAGCAGCCTCGGCATTGACACGTGACAATTCGCTCTCGGCTTTGTAGCTGCTCATCAGCTGATCAATACGGCGCATTTCATCCATGGCTGCGTCGATCAGTAACCTGCCCTGTTGTTCGTCGTCATGCCACAGTTCCACGTTCACGGCTGTGCCCATGATAGCGGCTTCGTCGCGAAGCCAATCGGCACATGCCAGGCCCGGTAGCAAGAGCACCGTCAGAACAAACGCGGGATATTTCAGTTGCCTCATAGCCGACGTTATCGGCACGTGGCAGGTTTGATTGACTGGAGGCAGCCCGGATGAAAAGCCCCGTATCGAGGGGGATGGCTGCAATGACAACCCCGGGTTACGGTATTCCTGCCCACATCCGGGCTGCAGGGAAAGGATGGCCGGTTAAATCACACCATTTACTATCGGGTTGAATGCAGTCAAGCGGTCCATCAGTGACGCGTTGCCCAGGCCGTGGCCGGGGAACAGCGTCGGGAAACTCGCGGCCTCACCGTGCAACGCCATGTAGTTAAGGATCACGGTTTCGACCAGCAGGTTGACCTGCAGGGCAGCGGGTGTGGCATTGGTCTCGACCGAGGCGTCGGGGCGCATCCAGCCGATTTGCTGGTGCGTGGCCTGTTCGGCAGCTCCTGTACCCAGCAGGACGGGACGACTGCCGGGGTTGTAGACCAGAAAGAACGACGCCGCGGTGGATGAGTTGTCGCCGGTCCAGACGCCTTTTCCGCCGGCGTTGCCATCCGTCATGCCGTTACTGAATACCGAACCGTCACTGAATACATACACCATCAGCGGTACGCCATTGCCGTTGTTGGCACGGGCCGCATATTCCAGGCAGGCACCGATACAGCGTCCAGCGCGCAGATCACGTGCTTCGCCGGTGGCACGGTCGCCGGTGTGGTAATCGAAGCCGCCCATGGTAATGGTACCGGCACCGGCAAAGCCGTTGACGACCATCTTCATGATTGAGGCGGTCTTGCGGAATTCGCTGTCATTATCGAATTCGTTCTGCGTGAAGATACCACCTGGACCGACAATATCCGGATCCTGTGCCGGGTCCAGCGTGGTAGGGTCGCCGAAGCGATCGGCAATGTCTGCGGACTTCACGTAACCGCACTGTACCAGGTCCTTAATAACAGCATCAGCGGTGACCTGGGTGTTGACGTTATCGAGTTTCTTCTTGCTGATGCGCTCAATGGATTCCATGACAGCCACGGCATCTGCCTGGCTCAGCACGCCAATCAGGTCGCCGGTATCGACCATGCCGGTGACATCGCTCGGCCGATCCACCTTGGTGGGTCGCAGGGTGGGGTCGACCATCATGGCCGGGGACATTGAATTACCGCCAGATTCCGAACTGCGCGAACCAATCAGATCCACCACGCTGCCAAAGGCGCTGATTGTCGGGTTTGACAGTACATATTTGGCCAGGCCATACATCGGGTTATGCGGATTGTTACCGGTATCGTTGTCTGACCGGGCCGGGATGATTGCGCCGTTGATAGTGCCGGCGCGGGCAATAGCTTTCTCTGAAATGCCTTGCAACATGGCGCTGGTGGTGTGGAACGCGAGCCCGAAATCGTTATTGATGAAACCGAGCCCCGTATTCGGATCGATGGAAGCCGGAGTCATGTCACCCGGCAGACCGAGCTTGCTGTAACCCTGCGTGCTGAGAAAATCCAGCTGCCCGCCCTGCTGGCCTACCAGCACGTTGGAACCCGAGATATTGGCACCGCCGGCCAGGTCAAAGCAGATGAACGGGATCTTGCCGGCACCCAGTGTACTGATTCCGCATGCCGACTTGAGTAGTTCAATATCCGGGGACAGCGCAGCGGCGGCGCTGCGCGGATTGGCAAACAGGCTGAACAGCGTCGGGCCGGTCAGAAGCCCCAGGCCTGCGGTCAGGCCCTGGCCAAGGAATTCACGACGGGTCCGTGGCCGGCCATGATCGTTCAGGCACAGTGGCTCGTTGAGGTCGCGGAATTTACGGTTTCTGGCCATGGTGGTTTCCTCGTGATTTATTGGATCAGCATGGCAGCACTGCCAAGTATCGCGGCACAGGCCGCCTTGACGACTTCCTCGGTCCGTTGCGTGGTTGCGCAGGTCGGTGACGGACCCGTCGCACACGCAGTCAGGAGCGTAATGAGGCTGTCAAGTTCAGCTGTCACATCGGCGGTAGCGGGCTGATCTGTCAGATTCGTGTTCATGACATTGTTCATCAGCGGCACGATGATCATGTCGCGCTTACCTGCGGTATTAAACGCGGTGTCCGCGGCCTCCGGTGGCAGACCTGGCTGGAAGAAGCCCGGGAAATAGACGTCACGACGGGTGTTGCCGTTGTCCTCTACCAGTGCATTGCAGTACTCGATGGCCATTTGTGAGACTGCCATCTGGTGCGCGGACAGGAAGCCTTCGATGCTTTCCACGCTCGGCAGCTGCTGTTTGACGGTCAGGTATACATCTTCGACATCCGCCTGCTCTTTGCTGACTTTGGTGACCTCTGCCATGGTGGCGTTGATCTCGTCGAAAGTGCGCAGACCGATAACCGGGGCCGGCGGTAAATTCGGGGGTGAGGCCGGCGCCACTACCGGCGGTTCGCTGAACGCATGAGTATTACCACCAAGCTGCTCGAAGGTCAGGAAGAACTCGTCGAAGTTCGCGCCGATTTGCAGTGGAATGACGGTCCCCATCGGCGACAGCGGTTGTCCCGTACCCGGCGTATACAGGGAACTGCTGATAGTGGTATTGATGTTCGTATAGGCCTGCCCGACCGTCGCCTCGGTACCGTTGATACCGATGCGCATGCCGGCAAGCGGGATATTATCCGGAATTACATTCGGGTCCAGGCTTATATAACGCGGATTG
>DATKZN010000226.1:0-8230 GCA_035527955.1 Gammaproteobacteria bacterium | reverse complement strand
GCGGTCACCGGCTGTTGCCAACCTGCTGTCCGTCCGGGCACGGCGGAATTCAACAAGGAGGAAATATGGTGTCAGAGCACATTTACCGCTTATATCAGGAAAAATGTGCTCCGACACCTATTTACTTATCGTAATTACTTTCACTGCTGTCCCACATACAATTATTGAAAGTACAGCAAATCCATGAATGAACGCATTGCACCGAGCAGTTGATGGCGACAGGACATGAAAGCTATACATCACTGTACGAACTGTGCGTCCCTTCTCCTTTATGCCCGCTGTTTGGGTGCTCCGGGAGAAGGACAGGATGAGGGGATGGAAAATCAGGCAGTTGGCATGATTTGATCCCCTCGGCAACTGCTCCTGCGTTGCTCTACCTCCTGCATCCCTGCAGTCGTCTCCCCAACCCTCTCCCGGAGGGAGAGGGAGTTTATGGGACAGCAGTGATTCGCTATACATGACAAATAGCTACCAACAGCAAATCGATTATGTTCAGTAAGCAGCAACAAGAAGACACAACGGCATTATTATCTCTGCGGCTCTGCGGCTCTGCGCGGGGAGCGGTTTTCCCAATATGCGCATTGGAAAATTTCCAATGACCCTCTACACCCAGACCAGCGGACACGGCCCCGACCTCGTGCTGCTGCACGGCTGGGGGCTGCATGGCGGTGTCTGGGACACGTTCGTGCCGCTGCTCGAAGATGCCTTCCGTGTCACGCGCATCGATCTGCCCGGACACGGTTACAGTGCCTGGTCGGGCGAACGCGACCTGGATGCCATGGCCGCGGCAGTACTGGCCGCGGCGCCGGCACCTGCGTTCTGGGCCGGCTGGTCGCTGGGCGGCATGGTCGCCCTGCGTGCCGCGCTGCTGGAACCGGCACTCGTCACGGCGCTGGTCTGTATCGCCAGTTCACCGTGCTTCGTGCGCAAGCCGGACTGGCAGAGCGCCATGTTGCCGCAGCTGCTGGACAGCTTTGCCGACGAACTGGAACAGGATTACGCGCGCACACTGAACCGCTTTCTCGCCCTGCAGGTGCGTGGCAGCGCCAATGCCGGCGCCGTCCTCAGACAGCTGCGCGCGACCCTGCTGGCGCGCGGCCAGCCGCAGCCGGAAGGGCTGCGCGCGGGGCTGGACGTGCTGCGCAACGCTGATCTGCGCGCGGCCGCCGGCCGGCTGCGTTGTCCGGCACTGCTGCTGATGGGAGAGCGCGACACACTGGTGCCGCTGGCAGCGGGACGTGCCACTGCCGCGCTGCTGTCCGGCGCGCGACTGGCATTGATCGAGGCGGCCGGGCATGCCCCGTTCATTACCGCGCCGGAGGCGGTCGCCGTGCGCCTGCGGGATTTCCTGCTGACGACGGCGCAGGCGGGAGAGCGACATGGCTGATCCGGATCCACGCATACTGCCGGACAAGCGCCAGATGCGGCGTGCCTTCGAGGCGGCGGCCGACACCTATGACGACGCGGCGGAACTGCAGTTCGAAATCGGCAGCCGGCTTATCGAGCGCATGGATTTCATCCGCCTGCAGCCGCGGCGCATCCTCGACCTCGGCGCCGGCACCGGTATGTTCAGCGCGGCCTTGCTGAAACGCTATCGCAAGGCGGACGTGGTCGCGCTGGATATCGCGCAGACCATGCTGGCCCGGACGCAGGCGCGCGGCGGCTGGTTGCGCCGTCCGGCCTGCGTGTGCGCGGATGGCGAGGTGCTGCCGTTTGCCGATGACAGTTTCGAGTTCATCTTTTCCAACCTGATGCTGCAGTGGTGCACGGACCTGGAGTCCGTGTTCAGCGAACTGCGCCGCGTGCTGGCGCCGGGCGGGCTGCTCATGTTTACCACCTTCGGCCCGGACACCCTGATGGAACTGCGCGCCAGCTGGGAGGCCGTGGACGGCTATACCCATGTGAACCGTTTCGTCGACCTGCACGACGTCGGCGACAGCCTGGTGCGCACGCGCTGGGCCGAGCCGGTCATGGACTCCGAGCGCATCACCGTCACCTACCGTGCGTTACCGCGTCTCATGCAGGACCTCAAGCAGATCGGTGCGCATAACGTGACCCGCGGCCGCGCGCGCGGGCTGACCGGCAGGCGCCGCTGGCAGCGCTTCGCCGCGGCCTACGAGGCCTACCGCCAGGACGGCGTGCTGCCGGCGAGCTACGAGGTGGTGTACGGGCATGCCTGGTCGCCCGTCAACAAGCACGAGCGGTCTGGCCGCGAGGTGCCGCTCGCCAGCCTGCAGCGGCAGACGGACAGGACCGGCCGTGACTGAGCGCCGCGGCTTTTTCGTGACCGGCACGGACACCGGCGTGGGCAAGACCGTGATCGCGCTGGGCCTGATGCAATGTTTTCAGGATCAGGGGCTTGTGGTTGCCGGCATGAAGCCGGTCGCGTCTGGTTGCGAGGCGGCGGCAGCGGGCCTGCGCAACGCCGATGCCGTGCAGCTGCAGCAGCAGGCCTCATGCCGGCTGGATTACGGCCTGGTCAATCCGGTCGCCCTGGCGGCGCCGATTGCGCCGCATCTTGCCGCGCAGCAGGCCGGGATCACGATCTCGATCGACGCTATTCGCCAGGCTTTTGACGAACTGGTGACGCGAGTGGACTGTGTCGTGGTGGAGGGCATCGGGGGCTGGCGCGTACCGCTCAACGATCGCGATACGGTGGCTGAACTGGCCGCAGCACTGGGGCTCGATGTCATCCTGGTGGTGGGGATGCGGCTGGGTTGCCTGAACCATGCCCTGCTCAGCGCCGAGTCGATCGCGCGCAGCGGCCTGCACCTGGCGGGCTGGGTGGCGAATTGCCTGCCGCCCGTGCCGGAGGCGCTGGATGAAAATATTAATACATTGAAAACAAGGCTTTCAGTGCCGCTGCTGGGTGTCGTACCGGGCCTTGAGATGCCCGACGTCCGGGCCGTGGCCGCAGCGCTCGACCTGCAAGCGAAATGATAATGCACCCCGGGCCCGGTCAATTGAATCCCGCAGGCTTCTCATCTAAAATGCCTCCACTTTTGTGCAGGTGAAAACGCGCGTGAACGGATGAGTCCTTGCGGATATCCGGTTCCTGCAACAGCGTGCGCGTTCGAGCCAGGCAGCGGTTCCACAAAATAAAACGGTAGTGGTTGAACGGGTACTAGATCCCTCGGGCCGAGATTGTCACTGGGTCATTCGGCCAAACCAGTCCCTGTCATGGCGCGGGGCGGTGCGGATTTATGCAGTCATCACCACCTGCCTGCTCGGTATCGGAATCGTATTTGCAGTGCATGGCTACTGGCCGGTGCTGCCGTTTGCGGGACTGGAGGTTGCGGTACTGGGAGTCGCCTTCCACCGGTGTCTGTCACGCAGCCAGATACGCGAGGTCGTAACCGTGAATAAAGATCGTGTCACGGTGGAAAAAGGACGCAGGCAGCCGGAGCAGCACTGGGAATGTCCGCGCGCCTGGGCAAGGGTCATCATGGAGCGCTCGCCGCTCGCCTGGTACCCAAGCCGCTTGTCAGTGGCATTCCAGGGGCACCGGGTCGAAATCGGACGGTTCCTCAACGAAGTGGATCGGCAAAGTCTCGCAGCGGAGCTGCAGGGAACGATACGGCAGGGCTGCTGGAAACAAAACTGACAGTCCGTACGTGTGAGTTTTTTTAGAAATATCGATAACCTGGTCTTAGGGAGAGGAATGCATGTTCGTTAATACACTAAGACGCACCCTGTGCGGTCTCTGGGGCGCGGCCATACTGCTGCTGGCAGGCAATGCCTTCGCCGGCTTTTCCGATACGCTGAATCTCCGGCAAGGCGTCACCGATATCAGCCACAGGGTCTATGACCTGCACATGCTGATCTTCTGGATCTGCGTCGTGGCCTGTGTCGCGGTCTTCGCCGTGCTGATCTACTCCATCATGACGCATCGCAAGTCCAAGGGTGCGGTGCCCGCCACGTTCCACGAAAGTACCACCGTGGAAATCATCTGGACCACCATCCCGTTCCTGGTACTGGTCGGTATGGCCGTTCCGGCCACCACCACGCTGCTGGCGCTGGAAGATACCCGTGACTCGGACATGTCCATCCAGGTCACCGGCTACCAGTGGAAGTGGAAATACGATTACCTGGACGAGGACATCAGCTTCTTCAGCGCTCTGACCACCCCGCGCGAGCAGATCGAGGGTGCCGCCGAGAAGGGTGAAAACTACCTGCTGGAAGTCGACAACCCGATCGTGGTGCCGATCAACAAGAAAATCCGCTTCCTGATCACCTCCAATGACGTGATCCACTCCTGGTGGGTGCCGGACCTGGGCTGGAAGCAGGATGCCGTGCCGGGCTTCATCAACGATGCCTGGACCGAGCTGAAGGAGCCGGGTACCTACCGCGGCAAGTGCGCCGAGCTGTGCGGCAAGGACCACGGCTTCATGCCGATCGTGCTGATCGCCAAGACCGAGGAAGACTACGCCGCCTGGGTTGCAGAGCAGAAGGGCGCCAAGGCCGCCGAGGCCGAGGCTGCCGGCAAGACCTGGACCATGGATGAGCTGATGGCCAAGGGTGAGCAGGTCTACGGCAGTACCTGCGTATCCTGTCACCAGGCCAACGGCCAGGGTATTCCGGGTGTGTTCCCGGCCCTCACCGGTGGTGCGATCGCGACCGGTCCGGTCGCCGGCCACATCGACATCGTGGTCCATGGCAGCAAGAAGAATCCGGCCATGCAGGCGTTCGGGCAGCAGCTGGGCGACGCCGACCTCGCTGCCGTGATCACCTATGAGCGCAACGCACTCGGCAACAGCACCGGTGACATGGTCCAGCCGTCCGATATCGCGGCGGCCCGTTAAGGATTTCAGGATACAGAGTGGAGGTATATTTCAAATGAGCACAGCAACCACGCACGACGAACACCATCACGGCGCCCCGAGCGGCCTGATGCGCTGGGTCAAGACCACCAACCACAAGGACATCGGTACCCTGTACCTGTGGTTCTCCTTCATCATGCTGCTGGTCGGCGGCGCGATGGCGATGGTGATCCGGGCCGAGCTGTTCCAGCCCGGACTGCAGATCGTCGATCCGCATTTCTTCAACACCATGACCACCATGCACGGCCTGATCATGGTGTTCGGCGCCATCATGCCGGCCATGGTCGGCCTGGCCAACTGGCAGATACCGATGATGATCGGCGCCCCTGACATGGCGCTGCCGCGTATGAACAACTGGAGCTTCTGGATCCTGCCGTTCGCAGGCACCATGCTGCTCAGCACGCTGTTCATGGAAGGCGGCGGCCCCGCCTTCGGCTGGACCTTCTACGCGCCGCTGTCCACCACCTTCGCGCCGAAGAGCACCGACTTCTTCATCTTCGCGGTACACATGCTGGGCTTCTCGTCCATCATGGGCTCCATCAACATCATCGCCACCGTGCTCAACATGCGCGCACCGGGCATGACGCTGATGAAGATGCCGCTGTTCGTGTGGACCTGGTTTATTACCGCCTTCCTGCTGATCGCCGTGATGCCGGTACTGGCCGGTGCCGTGACCATGATGCTGACCGACCGCAACTTCGGCACCAGCTTCTTCAGCGCCGCCGGCGGCGGTGACCCGGTGCTGTTCCAGCACGTGTTCTGGTTCTTCGGTCACCCCGAGGTGTACATCATGATCCTGCCGGCGTTCGGCGTGATCTCCGAAATCATCCCGACCTTCGCGCGCAAGAAGCTGTTCGGCTACAGCTCCATGGTGTACGCCACCGCTTCCATCGCGTTCCTGTCGTTCATCGTGTACGCGCACCACATGTTCACTACGGGCATGCCGGTGGCCGGCGAGCTGTACTTCATGTACGCCACCGTCATGATCGCCGTGCCAACCGCAGTCAAGGTGTTCAACTGGACCGCTACCATGTGGAAAGGCTCCATGACCTTCGAGACGCCGATGCTTTGGGCGATTGCGTTCGTGTTCCTGTTCACGATCGGCGGCTTCACCGGCCTGATGATGGGCATCGCTCCGGCGGACATGCAGTACCACGATACCTACTTCATCGTGGCGCACTTCCATTACGTGCTGGTGACCGGCGCGCTGTTCGCCATCATCGCCGCCTTCTATTACTGGGCGCCGAAGTGGACCGGCCACATGATCGACGAGCGCCTTGGCAAGATCCATTTCTGGTGGTCGGTGATTTCCGTGAACGTGCTGTTCTTCCCGCAGCACTTCATCGGCCTGGCCGGCATGCCGCGCCGTATCCCGGACTACTCGCTGCAGTTCGCCGACTGGAACATGATCTCCAGCCTCGGTGGTTTCGCCTTTGGTCTGGCCCAGGTGTTCTTCGTGTATGTCGTGATCAAGACTATCCGTGGCGGTGAAAAGGCCACGGGACAGGTCTGGGAAGGTGCGCACGGCCTGGAGTGGACACTTCCGTCTCCGGCCCCGTATCACACCTTCGAGACGGCACCGGAAGTCAGGTAATACGCCGGGTGCACGGGTTGCTGCCCGTGCACCCGCGGTTTATGCAGGGTAAATTCGATGGCACAGACAGATAACACGCAGCAGTCCGGCACCCGCATGGTGATCACCGTCGTGGTGCTGGTGCTGGTGGCGCTGGGTTTCTTTGTTGCCAGTTTCTTCGCCTTGACGAAATGACCATGCAAGCTGCCGATCGCAAGCAGGCCAACCAGCGCATCGCAAAGCGGCTTGTTATTGTCGCGCTGCTGATGTTCGGTTTCGGTTTTGCGCTGGTGCCGCTGTATGACGTGTTTTGCGACATCACCGGCCTGAATGGCAAAACCGGGCGCATCGAACTGGAACAGGCGCTGGCCGCGCAGGTCGACGAGGACCGGCTGGTAACGGTGGAATTCCTCGGTACGGTACACAGCGACCTGCCCTGGGAATTCAGGCCGGTGGTGCGGCAGGTCAAGGTTCACCCGGGCGAGGTGACGGAGGTCCATTACTTCGCCAGGAACAAGACTGACAGCCAGGTCGCCGGGCAGGCCGTGCCGAGCGTGGCGCCGGGACAGGCGGCGAAGTACTTCAACAAGACGGAGTGCTTCTGTTTTACCCGGCAGGTGCTGGAGGCGGGCGAGGCGAGAGAAATGCCGATCCGGTTCGTGGTCGACCCGGCGCTGCCGGAGGATGTCGTGAGGGTGTCGCTGTCCTACACCTTCTACCAGGCAAAGGATGCAGCCCCGGCAGCAACCGTTTCGATGGAAAAGGGCAACCTCGATTCCATTATGTGATCAGGGGTCGGCAATGGATGATCCCGCGTATGATTTTTTTCAGGGGTGGGCAGAGCGATAGACTCTGACGCCATAAGAGTTAACAACTTGAATAGAGAGGGAGTTACCAATGTCAGCATCTAAAGGGGGTTATTACCTGCCGGAACCGAGCCACTGGCCCATCGTTGGCTCCGTCGGCATGTTCCTGCTGCTGGGTGGTTTTGCGAATTTCCTGCATGGCGGAACCTGGGTCGTGATGGCGGCCGGTGCGGCGGTGATCATCTTCATGCTGTTCGGCTGGTTCGGTACCGTGATCAACGAGAGCGTGAGCGGCAAGTACAACGAACAGGTCGACATGTCCTTCCGCTGGAGCATGGGCTGGTTCATCTTCTCCGAGGTGATGTTCTTCGCGGCCTTCTTCGGTGCCCTGTTCTACGCGCGCATGTACTCCGTGCCGTGGCTGGGCGGCGAAGGCAACAACGCCATGACCAACGAGCTGCTGTGGCGTGGCTTCGATGCCGCCTGGCCGACCAACGGACCGGGCAATGTCGGCGGTGCCTACGAGTACATGGGTGCCTGGGGCATACCGGCGATCAACACCATGATCCTGCTGTCCTCCGGGGTGACCGTTACCTGGGCGCACTGGGGACTGAAAAAGGCCGATCGCACACAGCTGATCCTTGGCCTGATGGCTACCGTGGGACTGGGCTTCCTGTTCCTGGGGTTGCAGGCCTACGAGTACAGCCACGCCTATCACGAACTGAACCTGACACTGCATTCCGGTATCTACGGCACCACCTTCTTCATGCTGACCGGCTTTCACGGTCTGCACGTGACGCTGGGGGCCACCATGCTGCTGATCATCCTGATCCGCAGCATGAAGGGGCATTTCACCAACGAGCATCACTTCGCGTTCGAGGCCGTCGCCTGGTACTGGCACTTCGTCGACGTGGTATGGCTGGGCCTGTTCGTATTCGTGTACTGGCTGGTCTAGTCGACAGCATCAGGACCGGCAAGGGGGCGCTGCTTGCAGCGCCCTTTTTGTTGAGGGCGCGCTTTGCAAGTGCGAG
>DATKZN010000225.1:0-2567 GCA_035527955.1 Gammaproteobacteria bacterium | reverse complement strand
CGCATATCAACCGGCGTACCTTTGCGGTAATCCAGCAACAGGATCGTCACGTCGTGGCCGCGCCCGGCAAGATAACGCGGCAGGTAATAGAACCGTCCGTACGGGCGAGTAATCAGATCCCGCCCCATCGGACTGCGCTTGCTAAGGAACAGCAGTTTCAATGGAATAGCAGACTCGGTTGGATTGGCGGGTGAATGATCGTTTGCTGACAACTCGCCACGGAATACGGGCGAATGATAATGCAATCCGGCAGCTCCGGGCTACAGGGTTTGCCCAAAACCCTGTCACATCATAATATGCGCTATTGTCCAGCCGGTACCCGCCGGGCGCCACGGATACCGGCCGGCACCTCTCCCGGGTGCATCAATACGTCAGGAGACAGTCGCCGTGAGTAGGGATTATCAATATGATTTCTCGGCAAGCAGCCCCTATGTCTATGACGTGGAAAACCGGGAAAGAAAGGCACGCACCATGGCCGCGGTACTGGAAGATTTTCTCCCCGGACCGCTCGACGGCTACGACCTGCTGAACGTCGGCGGCTCTGCCGGCATTATCGATAATTACCTTGCCCATCATTTCAAAAGCGTTGCCGGCATCGATATCGACAAACCCGCTATCGAGCATGCGCAGAGCCATTTCCAGCGCGACAACCTGCGATTCCAGGTTGCGGATGCACTCAATCTTCCGTTCGGGGATGAATCCTTCGATGTCGTCATATGCTCACATGTCTACGAGCACGTCCCGGACCCGGAACGCATGTTCGACGAAATATTCCGCGTACTGCGCAAGGACGGCATTTGCTATTTTTCCGCCGGCAATCGGCTGATGTGGAACGAACCGCACTATAACCTGCCCCTGCTGTCAGTCCTGCCCAGGCCGCTGGCGCACGTCTATATCCGGCTCGCGGGCAAGGCCCGATTCTATCACGAGAAGCACCTGAGCTACTGGGGACTGAAGACCCTGGTACGCAGGTTTGCCGTCACCGACTACACCCGGCGGCTAGTCGTGGAACCGGAGCAGTTCCACACCGATTACATGCTCAGGCCCGGCAGTGCCAAGGCAAGGATCGCAGGCACACTCCTCAGCCTCGCCTACTGGGCTTTTCCCGGTTATATCTGGCTGCTGCAGAAACAGTAGGTTGCCGGCAAGGCGCCAGACCCCGCATGCGATGAACCTGCTCTTCATTTCAAGATCCTTTCCCCCCGTGGTCGGGGGCATCGAGCAGCAGAACGCCGAAATCGCCCGGGCACTGGGCGAGATCTGCAATGTTCGGCTCATCGTGAACCGCAAGGGGAAATACCTGTTACCGTTGTTTCTGCCCTGGGCGACGCTGAAGGCATTGCTGCTCCTGCCACGGCAGGACGCGGTACTGCTTGGCGACGGTGTGCTGGGAATCACCGGCTTCGTTCTCAAACTGTTCACCCGCAAGCCGGTGGTCTGCATCATCCACGGTCTCGATCTGACCTACGCCAGCCGTCTGTACCAGCGTCTCTGGGTTCGGCTATTTCTGCCGCGCATGGACAGATTGATTGCCGTCGGCAACGCGACCCTGTCGGAAGGCGTGGCACGCGGCATTCCGGCGGCACGCTTTGTCTTCATACCGAACGGCGTCACCGCGCCGGCCCCGCCCCCGCGCGACTACACCCGGGCCGATCTCGCGGCAATTATCGGCAGGGAACCGCGCAGCACGGTACTGCTCACGCTGGGACGCCTGGTCCGCAGGAAAGGCGTGGCCTGGTTTGTGGAAAATGTCATCCCGCGCCTGGACAGTGACATCACCTACATCATCGCCGGCGCAGGCCCGGAACATGCCCGCATCAGTGCCGCAATTGCAGACCAGGGTGTGGCGGACCGCGTCATCATGCTCGGCCGGGTAAGCGATGCGGAAAAGGAACTGCTATTGCACAGCGCCGATATCTTCGTCCAGCCCAATATCCCGGTCCGCGGTGATATCGAGGGATTCGGCCTGGTGGTACTGGAAGCGGCCGCACACGGCCTCGTGGTCATCGCCTCGGCGCTGGAAGGCCTGTGCGATGCGATCACGGACGGCAAGAACGGCTATCTCGTCAGCCCGGGTGATCCCGTGGCATACCGCGACCGGATCACTGCGCTGCTGACTGACCGTCACGGCATGCAGTCGTTCGGCGCATGCGCCAGCAAGCACACCATTGACAGTAATGCCTGGTCGCTGATTGCACGGCGCTACCTCGACGTCATCGGTCACTCGGACGTGCGACAAAATACTGGCGAAAACGCCGCCTGAATGACGCCACTCGGCGTCCTGTCGACGGTCGTGGCAGTTTGGCTGTCAGTAGGCTAAGCTACCGAATGCAAAGGTTAAAGTATCATCCAAATAGGACGAAACAATGGTGACAGGGCTGTCAAGTCCAGTCACCCGCGGTTGCTGGATGCGCCTGTCGGATTTGCGGTAGCATCACTCAACGGGCTGTTTATTAATGCAATATTACACATTCTTGTGCAGTGGCCAGCGCAGCGAACCTGCTGCAGGCAACTGAAAACCGGACCTTGGTCACAGTGAAAAACATCCGATACCTCTACATATCCTA
>DATKZN010000224.1:0-3145 GCA_035527955.1 Gammaproteobacteria bacterium | reverse complement strand
CTTGACCGTAACTCCGGCGTCCGCCTCGCGCAGAAACCCGATGATCTGCTCGTCTGAATACCGCTTCTTCATGTCCAATCTCCTTCCAGTTATGGGATTGGACTCTAAATCATCGTGCTACTCAAATTGGGGGTGACGTCGATGCACAAGCGCATGAAGACGGAATTGGTGACGGATGCGCTGAGGATGGCGCTAATGCGCCGGAAGGTTCGCAGTCCACTGCTGTTGCATTCAGACCAGGGCAGTCAGTATGCCGCAGCCGATTACCGTGCGATGCTCGCCATGCACGGCATTGAGTGTTCGATGAGCCGCAAAGGGTGCTGTTGGGACAACGCGGTGGCAGAGAGTTTCTTCCACACGCTGAAGACGGAGCTGGTGCATCACGAGGACTACCGCAGTCGCCTTGAGGCGAAGGCCAGTATCTTCGAGTACATTGAGGTGTTTTATAATCGCCAGCGGCGCCACTCCCATCTGGGACAGATGGCGCCGCTGGCATTCGAGAAGGCGGCTGCTGGCCGCTAGTTAGTGGTCCGGTAAACCGGGGGAAGATCAGATACATATTCTTTAGGTCTGGGTTTTCATCTGTCTGACTCGTTTTCCCTGTCCCACCCTGATTGAAACAATAGGGGACAGACCACGTTTTTTGGTCTGGCTGGCGCAGTTGTCTGACCGATATCTCTGCCCCACATTTCCCACTATCGATCTTTTTTAGTGAAATATTTGCCGGCTATGAGTTTATGACCGGCGGCGGGCGGAGACAGCCATTTGTCGTCCGGGGCGCTACAATGGCGGCCATGCTGCAATTTGACAATCTTGCCCTGAGACGCGGGCCACGGCTGCTGTTCGAGAACGCCACCCTGCAGATCCACCCGGGATGGAAGGTCGGCGTCACCGGCACGAACGGCACCGGCAAATCGAGCCTATTCGCCCTGATCCGCGACGAACTGCATGCCGATGCCGGCGCGTGCCGGTATCCGGCCGACTGGGTGATCGCCCATGTGGCGCAGGAGATGCTGGCCGAGGCGCGTGCGGCCATCGAGTACGTGCTCGACGGGGACGAGGGGCTGCGTGCGGTCGAGGCCGCGCTCGCCGCAGCGGCAGACCGGCATGATGGCGAGAAGCTCGGCACACTGCACGCGCAGTTTGATGCCATCGGCGGCTACACGGCACGTAGCCGCGCCGCGCAGTTGCTGCATGGCCTTGGTTTCTGCAGCGCCGACGAGGACCGTCCGGTCAGCGATTTCTCGGGCGGCTGGCGCATGCGGCTGAACCTCGCCCGCGCGCTCATGTGCCGCTCGGACCTGCTGCTGCTTGACGAGCCCACCAACCATCTGGACCTTGATGCAGTCATCTGGCTGGAAAGCTGGCTGTGCGCCTATGCCGGCACGCTGCTGCTGATCTCGCACGACCGGGATTTCCTCGACAGCGTGGCCAGCCATATCGCCCACATCGAGCGCCAGCGACTCACGCTCTACAGCGGCAACTATTCAGCGTTCGAACGCCGGCGCGCGGAATACCTGGCCGGCCAGCAGGCGCAATACGAGAAACAGCAGCGCGAGATCGCTCACATGCATTCCTTTGTCGAGCGCTTCCGTGCCAAAGCCACCAAGGCGCGCCAGGCCCAGAGTCGTCTGAAGGCCCTGCAGCGCATGGAACTGATTGCCCCGGCGCACGTAGACTCACCGTTCCACTTCAGCCTGCGCGAGCCTGCGAAATTGCCGGACCCGCTGCTGCGCCTGCGCGCGGTGGCCGCCGGCTACGGCGAGACAACCGTCATCGGCGGCGTTGAACTCAGCCTCTCCCCGGGCGAACGCATCGGCCTGCTGGGTCACAACGGCGCCGGCAAATCCACGCTGATCAAGCTGCTGGCCGGCGTGATCGAGCCGCAGCAGGGCAGGCGCGAGCCGGCGCAGGACCTGCGGATCGGCTATTTCGCCCAGCACCAGGTCGAGCAGCTCGATGCGGAGGCCTCGCCGTTGCAGCACCTGCTGCGGATCGATCCGAAGGCACGTGAGCAGGAACTGCGCGATTATCTCGGCGGCTTCGGCTTTCCTGCCGACCAGGCGCTGGCACCGACCGGTCCGTTTTCGGGCGGGGAGAAATCGCGACTGGTGCTGGCGCTGCTGGTCTATCAACGGCCGAACCTGCTGCTGCTCGATGAGCCCACCAACCATCTGGACCTGGAAATGCGTCAGGCGCTGGCCACGGCCCTGCAGGACTTCGCCGGCGCCATGGTGCTGGTTTCGCACGACCGCCATCTGCTGCGTGTTACCAGCGACCGGCTGGTGCTGGTCTACGCCGGCAGGGTGGAGGAATTTCCGGACAGCCTGGATGATTACCCACAGTGGCTGACCGCGCAGAACCGCCAGAACCGGGTTGAGCCCGTAAACGCCGATGGCCCGAGTGGCGCGGCCCGGCGCAAGGAGAAAAAGCGCCAGGAGGCCGAACAGCGCCGACAGTCGCAGCCGCTGCGCGAGAAAATATCGAAGGCGGAAGCCGCGCTTGCCGGCCTGCACGCGCGGCAGCATGAACTCGAGAAGTGCCTCGCTGAACCCGGACTCTATCGCACGGAGAACAAGACCCGGCTGAATGAACTGCTGCGGGAGAAGGCGGACGTCGATCGGGAGAGTGAAGCCCTGGAACGTGACTGGCTGGAGGCCTGCGAACAACTGGAAGCGCGGCAGGCAGGTAAATAGGGGGCAGACCACGATTTCCGGGTAAATTGTCTGACTGACCTCCCTGTTAGTGTGTGTCATTCTGCCGGTGGCAATTTGGGTGCTACGTGAACAGGGAGGTTTCGTCTGTCGTGACGTGCGCACCTGGCTGTGGCGGGTATCCCCTGGTATATCATCCAGTGTCGAAAATGTATTCGACCATTATGGTTGGTGAAGCCGTGGTCTGTACCCGGTTTTTATTCGCTATTGCCAGCCGGTCGGAGACGACCGGTTCCGGCGACAGATTGAGTAACGTTATGGTATCCGGCCTGCCCGGATGCGGCGGGGCAGGCCAGGCAAGAAAGTCGAAAGATAACGCCTCCGTCCCCTTCTTTCGGACCTTGGGTATACTATCGCAACCATGACGCTCGTTCCGACACCGGCAATGCTGGGAACCCTGTACTGGATAACGCTACTCGCGGTAGTTGTCT
>DATKZN010000223.1:0-11463 GCA_035527955.1 Gammaproteobacteria bacterium | reverse complement strand
TAATGAAAGAAGCGCTGCAGTCGCGTCAGGTTGGATTTGTGCACGACCAGCTCGCCGAGAATCTCGTCCGCCGTCTCGCCCAGCAGTGAATCCTCCAGGTATTCCAGGCGCGGCTCGAGCTCCAGCAGGATCTTGAGATAGCGATCGACGATCTGCCGTGCCAGCCGGACAGCCATGGCGCCGGGGCCCAGGTCGAACAACTCCAGGTCTTCGTCGAGCGTCTCGCGGAGCCGGGCAATACTGCGCGACTCGCCCGAATGACGGGTGACGAGAAAACGCTCGCCGACAAACAGGGCAACCTGGATGGTGCTGCAGTCTATGGTCTGCGCATCGGCCGCCAGCCCCTTGAAAATCATGAAGGTATGGGTATCGAAGTCCTCGATCTTGGGGGGATGGCGATCGCGCGCGGCATCGGACAGCGCCAGTGGATGCAGCCCCAGGCGCTCCTGCAGCAGCTGCTGCAGGGATTCGTCCAGTGGCCCCTCGATATCCATCCAGAGCCGGGTCCGGCTGTCGTCGACCCAGTGATCGAGCAGCTCGATACCGCCGATGGCCCGGGTGTGATGATCCTGGTGATAGAGCTGGACTCTCAGCATGACGTTTCTTCCATTCCGGTTTGCAGGCTATAGCCTATAGACTGTCCCGGTATACCATAAGTCACCTTGCTCCGGAATCATGTCCCGGTGTGTGACCTGGCATGAATGCGCAAGGTCTAATCCCTGCAACTGCGCTTGTAAAACGGATGATGAATCATGGATACACTCCCCAGTCTTTTGGGTATCGTGCTGCTGCTCGCGGCCAACGGCTTCTACGTGGCGGCCGAGTTCGCCCTGGTCAAGGCACGCGGATTCCGCATCGAGTCGCTCGCCGCCGGGGGCAGTGCGACGGCCCGCCTCACGGTTCGCATCCAGGGCAATCTCGAGTCCTATCTCGCGGCCTGCCAGCTCGGCATCACCATGGCTTCGCTCGGCCTGGGCTGGATTGGCGAACCGGCGGTATCTGCGCTGCTCGAACCACTGTTTACGCGCATAGGCCTGTCCGGGGCGGCAGTGCACAGCAGCGCCTTTCTGCTCGGCTTCCTGATTTTTTCCGCCTTGCATATCGTGATTGGCGAGCAGGTGCCGAAGACCTTCGCCATCCGCAAGGCCGAGCCTGTTTCCCTGTGGGTCGCCTATCCCCTGCACGTTTCCTACATGATGGCCTGGCCACTGAACTGGCTGCTCAACCGCGCCACCAACGCGATCCTCAACCTGTTTAATGTGGAGGAAGCCAGCCACGCCGATGTGTTCAGCAGTGACGAGATCAAGGGCATGGTGGCAACCTCGCAAGCGCATGGCGGGATCCATGAAAGGCAGGCGAGCATGCTGCACAACCTGTTTGAATTCGACCAGCGCCTGGTTGGACGCATCATGATACCCGGCAATACCGTGCAAAGCCTGGATATCGCCGCGCCGGCCGAAACCAACCTGCGCACCCTCGCCGAGACCGGGCATTCGCGATTTCCGCTGATTGACAGCAGTAAAGACGATGCCCTGATCGGGATCGTGCTCACCAAGGACATCCATCGCGCCATGCTGCTGGGCGAGACAGACCCGTGGCGCGATCTTGGACAGTTCTGCCGCGAGGCACTGATCGTCCCTGAATCGCAACGCATCGCCAAGCTGTTCGACCTGATGCGCATCCGGCGCGCCCACATGGCCTGCGTGGTAGACGAATACGGCACATTTATCGGCATCATCACCCTGGAAGACCTCATCGAGGAGATCGTCGGCGAAATACACGACGAGACCGATGCTGCCCTGCCGGACTTCGATATCACGGCACTCGGCGATCACAGCTGGGAGGCCGACGGCCTGGCGTCGCTGAGTGATATCGAACGCGTGACCGGCATGAAGATCGCCGATGAACTCGATGCCAACACACTGAGCGGTCTGTTCATGCAGCGCCTGGCACGCATGCCCGAGCCCGATGATGAAATCACGGAATCCGGCTTCCGGCTGCGCGTGCTCAGCAGGGATGAAAACCGGGTGGGCAAGGTGCTGATCGAGAACCAGGCTGTTGAGGATAACGGCTGGGCCGCCCTGGATATCACCGAAAAGGATTTGCCTGCCGGACCCGCCGGACCCGCTGGCGGAGAGGATCCGCGATGACCCGGATGCCGGCTAGCTGGCCCGGGACGGTTACCGGTGACCGGTGCATGGCTAGGCGAACGGTACGGGCCACCGCACCCGTCACCCGAGTGCTACACTCACGGCCTTGAGCGCGCGCCCGGACCGTGCGGGGCATGTTAAGCAGCGGCACATGAAGCATGCATCGCAATTGCGCAGCGCCAACACTGGACAACAAGTCGAAGGAAACGACTCACAGGAGGAACACAAATGAAAATTGCGATTCTATCCCGCAACTCAAAACTTTACTCGACCCGTAGACTGAAGGCAGCTGCCGAGGATCGGGGGCACGAGGTACATGTGCTGGATGCATTGCGCTGTTACATGAATATTGTTTCAAATCGTCCCAGCATTCATTACAGGGGCGACAAGCTCGAGGGATTCGATGCGGTAATACCCCGTATCGGCGCATCGGTCACCTTCTATGGCGCTGCGGTACTGCGCCAGTTCGAGATGATGGGCGTCTACCCGCTGAATGAGTCCGTGGCAATTACCCGGTCGCGCGACAAGCTGCGCTCCCTGCAACTGCTCGCCCGCAAGGGCATCGGCCTGCCGGTTACCGGGTTCGCCCATTCGCCTGACGACATACAGGACCTGATCCACATGGTCGGCGGGGCGCCGCTGGTGATCAAGTTGCTGGAAGGCACCCAGGGCATCGGCGTCGTGCTGGCCGAAACCAGCCAGGCCGCGGAAAGCGTTATCGAGGCCTTCATGGGCCTGAAGGCAAATATCCTGACCCAGGAATTCATCAAGGAAGCCGGCGGGGCGGATATCCGCTGCTTTGTTATCGGCGACAAGGTGGTTGCCGCCATGAAGCGCCAGGGCAAGGAAGGGGAATTCCGTTCGAACCTGCACCGCGGCGGAACGGCAAACCTGATCAGGATCACACCGGAAGAACGCTCAACGGCCGCGCGTGCAGCCAATATCATGGGCCTGAACGTGGCCGGCGTTGACCTGCTGCGGTCGAACCACGGTCCGGTAGTGATGGAGGTGAACTCTTCACCGGGACTCGAGGGTATCGAAGCTGCAACCGAGAAGGATATCGCCGACATGATTATCCAGTTCATCGAGAAAAATGCCAGTAGCGGCCGGACCAGCACTCGCGGCAAGGGATAACACATGGCACGCGCGGATTTTACCATCGCCGGTATCCAGGTGGCTCCCGGCTCACGCGCCATGGTGGACCTGCCGCTGCCAAAGCTGTACTCGCACACGGACCTGTCAATGCCTGTCCATGTCATTCATGGCAAGCGCGACGGACCACGCATGTTCGTCTCGGCGGCAGTGCATGGCGACGAGGTAAACGGCGTGGAAATTATCCGGCAGCTGCTCGCGCACAAGAGCTTGCGCAATGTCAGGGGGACGCTGCTCGCAGTACCGGTGGTCAATGTGTACGGCCTGATCCACGAATCCCGCTATCTTCCGGACCGCCGCGACCTTAACAGGTCTTTTCCCGGCTCCGAAAGCGGGTCGCTGGCAGCACGCCTGGCGCATCAGTTCATGATCGAGATCGTCGGGCGCTGCACACATGGCATCGATTTGCATACCGGCGCGATTCACCGGGCTAACCTGCCGCAGATTCGTGCCAATCTGGATGATCCCGAAACGGAGCGGCTCGCACGGGCATTCGAGGTTCCGGTAATGCTCAACTCCGCACTCCGGGACAACTCGCTGCGGCAGGCCGCCGCGGCCTGCGGGATTCCCATGCTGCTATACGAGGCCGGGGAGGCGCTGCGCTATGACGCGCTTTCGATTCGCGCCGGTGTGCATGGCGTCATCCAGGTGATGCGCGCGCTCGAAATGCTGCCTCAGCCCAGCAGGCGCAAAAAGCTGGTGGTCGACCCGTTCGTGGCCCGCACCTCCTCCTGGATCAGGGCACCGGAAAGCGGCATGCTGCGCACCACCATCCAGCTCGGGGCACGCGTCAGGAGCGGCGAAACACTGGGTTACATCAATGATGTCTACAGCGACAAGCATATGGTAGTGGAAGCGCCTTTCCGTGGCGTCGTCATCGGTTCGATCATGAAGCCGGCGGTACACGAAGGGGATGCGCTATTCCATATCGCGCGTTTCAAGGATGACCTGTCGGATGTGGCAGAGGGTGTCGACAACTTCCAGCAGGCTCACGGCGACGATATCGATTGACATGGCGAACGCCCAGACAGCTTCGACCATCGCCTGGGCCCGGGGGCTGTAACACCCCTGTACCGGCGCGGCACACGGTCTGCACCTCCATGCCATGCAGGAACACAGGCATAATCACTTTTTTCAGCTATTGGACTTGCCGCATTGCCCTGCCAGCGCGCGGCAAGGACTCGCCACGGACGGCATGTCAACTACCCATGGATTGGGACCCGCACTGGCCGCGGCAGCGAGGCCATCCCCGCTCGCGCAACCAAAGCAGCCATCAGCGTATGGTATGGGTCGACTGGTTTAGCATGTCCGGCGTGACCAGTACGATGCCCTTCCCGGTCACGCGGAAACCGCGCCGGCGGTCTTCATCATGGTCTTCGCCAATCACCATGCGCTTGGGAATCACGCAGCCGCGGTCGATGATGGCACGAGTAATGACGGCGTGGCGTCCGACCGTGACTTCCGGCAGCACTACGCTTTGTTCTATACGGGTGTACGAATGGACCTTGACGCTGGAATATAACAGCGCCCGGTCCAGCATTGCTCCGGAGATGATGCAACCCCCCGACACCATGGAATCCACCGCCATCCCGCGGCGGTTATCATTGTTGAATACAAACTTGGCCGGCGGCAACTGAAGCTGGTTGGTCTGGATCGGCCACTCGCTGTCGTACAGGTTCAGTTCCGGCGTGACATCCAGCAACTCGATATTGGCATCCCAGTAGGCATCCAGCGTACCGACATCACGCCAGTAGGCACATTTCCCCGTTTCCGCATCGCGGAAGGGATAGGCATATACCCTGTGATCGCGCACCGCCCCGGGGATGATGTTTCCGGCGAAGTCATGCTCTGATGCCTCGGTGTCCGCATCCTTTATGAGCAGGTCGTAAAGCAGGTCCGTACCGAACACGTAGTTTCCCATGGATGCCAGGCAGAAACCGGGCTGTCCGGGTATTTCGCTTGGCCGCGCCGGCTTTTCCTCGAACGCGATGACGCGGCCGCTGTCATCTACCTGCAACACACCGTAGGCACCGGCCGCTTCTTCAACCCGTATCTCCACGCAGGAGATGGTGATGTCTGCCTTCCTTTCCGCATGGAATGCCAGCATGGGACCAAAGTCCATCTTGTAGATGTGGTCTCCCGACAGGATCAGCACATATTCGGGATCGTGGTCACGAATGATATCGAGGTTCTGGTAGACCGCGTCTGCAGTGCCGCGGTACCAGCCGGCATCGATGCGTTGCGACGCCGGCAATACATCGACGAATTCACCCAGCACGCGCTTGAATCCGCACCAGCCGTCGCGCAAGTGCCTGACCAGCGAATGTGCCTTGTACTGGGTGAGCACGCCGATGCGGCGTATACCGGAATTGATCGCATTCGACAGGGCGAAATCGATAATGCGGAAACTACCGCCGAAATGAACTGCGGGCTTGGCCCGCCACAGGGTGAGTTCGTGCAGGCGCGAACCGCGGCCACCGGCCAGCACCAGGGCCATGGTATTCCTGGTCAGCAGGCTGATGAAGCGTTGCTGTTTCTGGATATATTTTTTCAATGCAAGTGATGTACAGTCGAGCCGTTATTTTACAGCCAGGCACATGGTGTCGATGCTTCCCGGATGCAGGGCACCTGTCGAGGCGAGCGTTGCTGCGCAGCCTCAGTATACACAGTTCATACCTGCGCCGCGCTGACGCTCTCCTGCACGATGTGCTTGCTTCGACGTATCACGTATTCACCCTGAGACACGGCACAGCCTGCAGACCGTGGCCTTCAGGGCGTCATCGCCCGGGCCGTCGATATTCAGGCAAACATCCCGTGCAGATCGTAGTACAGGAACATCGTGACAATCCCGACTGCGCCGACGATCAGGAACGAGGCCAGCAGGTTCCTGAACAGGATGCGATGGCCCAGCCCCAGCACGAGAAAAAGTTTCATGAACGTGTTGGATATAGCGCCCAGGACCAGGTTAATGCTCGCCCAGTCGATATTGATCAGCTCCGCCTTCTGCAGGCTGCTTAGCGAGAAGGCGATGGCGTCCGCATCTGTCAATCCGCTGACTATCGCCACCAGCGGCAGCCAGGCTTCGCCCAGGTAGTGGGTCGCCAATCGTGTGATCATGAGAATGGCGGCGAAGATCAGGGCAAAAGAGACCGCCGAAGACAGGCTGAATGGGTTGTCCAGGCTGAGCTGGACCTGCTCGGTTTCAGGTTCACGCGACTTCAACAGGTGATAGCCAGCCAGGAGCAGCCCGGTCAGACCCATGATTCCGAGCGGTAGCGCAATGTTCTTCACCAGCGCCTGGTTCACCACGGCGATTTCGACGATCAGCCTCGGGAACATAATGGATGCAGCGAGCAGTATCGCGACCGTGAAATGCCGGTTGCCCGCCGGATGCTCCTTGCTGCGACGGGCAAAGCTCAGCGTGGTCACCGTACTGGAGACCAGGCCACCGATCATGCCGGTCAGGCTTATACCCCCGCGGGGGCCGATGATCTTGATCAGGACGTAACCGACGAAGCTGATGAACGAAACCAGCACCACGATCAGCCAGACCTTGTAGGGCTTGACCGACGACAGCATGACGTCGACAAACTCGATGCCCGGCTTGCGGCGGACATCAAGCCCCTGCGTGACCTCGGAAAATGCCTCACCCGTGTAATGACCTGACACCACGTCGCGACCGATCTCTGTCAGTTTCACGGACCCAAGGTACTGCCAGCCGGGCGCGAATATTTCCAGTTGCTCGCCCGACTTGAAACGCAGGTCGGTCACCGGCCTGATTTCGACGCGTTCTTCCTCGGCCGAAACCGATGCGACGCGACCAGCCGGAAACGTGATGTAGGTATCCAGCGACTGGCGTGGAAGTATCGGCAGGACGATAAAGGTAATGGTCAGGAACAGTACGACTGCCTGCAGTTCGCGAGCCTGGATTTTTGCACGGAACTGCTTGATAGCCTGTTTTGGAAACAGCACCGCGAGCACGACAATGGCCAGCGCTATGGCCAGCTCGTTCGCCTCTTTCATGATCAGCACACCCAGAAAGAAGGTCAGTATTGCCGCGAGCTCGGTGGTTATGCCTGCCCCATGGGCCCTGTCCGCCCAGTAGCTGGAAGCCAGCAGCATCAAAAAACCCGTAAATCCTGCCACGACGAACCAGGTGTTATCGTACTGTGCGCCGGCGAAGGCGCTTACCGCACCGATCAGGCTGAACAGGACGAAATCACGAATTCCCAGGGTGATATTCCCCTTGGACCGCATTTCCCGTTCCAGACCAATGAGGAAACCCAGCAGGCCGGCAAGGCCGAACTGGATGAAAACATGAAGAAGGTTTCCCTGGAGCATGATTTCCTTTGGTCAGAGTGACGATGCCGTTCGACTGGATGTGCACATGAAGTGTATAGTCGTCGCGATCATGTGACCAGCCGGATGAATACCATCGCCGGGTAGCACGCGACCCGCAGGCGTATCGCTCCACGCCACATGATATACCCCGGTGCTGCAACCGGATTCAGCGCACCCGGTCATGACTATCGATAGTCCCGTGTCTGCCTGGCCTCAGGCAGCCGCCACAGCGTATTGACCAGCAGTTCGAACTACTACAAAATCAGCGACCCGCGCGTGTTACCCGCCCGCACCGGTCCAGACCCAGGCCGCACTCACGATGGATATCCTTTCAGTTCTCATTATCGCGACAGTCATCCTCGTGGTGATTTTCGACTACACCAACGGATTCCACGACGCCTCGAATATCATCGCCACCGTCATTGCCTCGCGCGCCATGACCCCGGTGCAGGCCGTGGTCGTCGTCGCTACCTTCGAGTTCCTTGGTCCGCTCCTGGGCGGCACGGCTGTCGCCGACACCATTGGTAAATTTATCGATATCAGCGACCTCGCCGCCTTGCCGTCGATGGTCATTATCCTGTGCGGCATCACCGGCGCCATTGCCTGGAACCTCGTTACCTGGTGGTTCGGTATCCCGTCCTCATCCTCGCACGCGCTGGTGGGCGGACTGGCTGCGGCGGTGGTGGTCTCCGCCGGCGCGGACCACGTGGTCTGGGGCTTCCGGGAACTGGGCCACGGCCACGTCACGGGCGTGACCAAGGTCCTCCTGGCGCTGGTTATCTCGCCCGTCATCGGCTTCTGGGCCGGGTTCGCCATTCACAGGCTGATGAGTTTTCTGCTACGCGCCGCCCGGCCGGTCGTCAACAAGTACCTGCGACGTCTACAGTTTCTCACCTCTGCGGGCCTCGCATTTTCGCACGGCGCCAACGATGCCCAGAAAAGCATGGGCATCGTCACCCTGGTGCTGCTGCTCGGTGGATTTATCCCCACATTCGAGGTGCCGTTCTGGGTGATCCTCACCTGCGCCTCGGCCATCACCCTCGGCATCATGTCCGGCGGCTGGCGCATCGTGCGCACGGTGGGCTTCGGCATCTACAAGGTACGCCCGCTGCATGCGCTGGACGCCCAGCTCACCTCGTCCGTGGTGATCTTCGGTGCGTCCATGCTCGGCGCACCGGTGTCCACCACCCACGTGGTGGGTTCGTCCATCATGGGCATCGGCGCATCCGAGCGGCCCAGGGCGGTACGCTGGGCCAAGGCCAAGGAGATTGTCAGCACCTGGATCATCACCATACCCGGCGCGGGCGCGGTTGCGGCCGTTGTCTACCTGCTGATCCACTCCGTGTTCGGGGTGATGTAGGCAGAGCATCGGCCAGGCAGGCCTCAGCTTGCAGGCGATACTGGATTTCAATGGAGACGAGAATATGAGCGAGAAACCGGATTCACTGGTCACCCGGCTGGTCGACCGGGTATTCCCCCGAATGCCTGACTTCTATAGCCTGATGAACGACCAGTGCGACGCCCTGGTTGAGGCGATGGAGGCCTTCATCGCCTACATGGAGGACGGCAGCGCCGAGAAGGCTCAGACCGTACGTGATATCGAAAAGCGTGGTGACACACTCAAGACACGCAACATGGATATTCTCAATCGCGCGTTCGCCACCCCCATGGACCGCGAGGATATCTACCGGGCCATCATCGCCCTGGACATGGGCATCAATTATGCCAAGACCACCACGCGCGAGATGGAAGCCCTGAAACTCGCACCCGATCCGTTCATGCTGGAGATGGCGGTTGAGTACAAGCATTCTGCCGAGGCGCTGCAACGAGGGTTCAGCAAGCTGTCCACCAACCCGGCCAGCGCAGAGCAGGACGCAAAACTCGCAGGCAAGGCGGAACGTCACATCGAGAAAATCTACCGGCGCGCCCTCACGGCATTATTCGACACCGATGCGATTATCAGAAAACTGGATGCCGACACCGAGGGCTCGAAGGTCAGGGCAATATTAGCGGTGGTGGAAATATTCAAACGCCGCGAGGTCTATCGCCATCTGTCCAACGGCGGTGACCAGCTGGCGTGGGCGGCGGACCGCCTGCGGGATATTATTGTCAAGATTTCCTGACCCTCCTGCCCTGACGATTGCCACATCCCGCTGGCGGCGTGCAGCAGCGACCGGGCGAACAGCGGGTAGACAAGAAGGTGGCTCACCGGGCACCAGGTGTTCCTCGCGGATTCACGCCCGATGCAGCTTGTGGTAGTCGCCGACACCTGCGCGCAAAACGTCTGCAAGGCAAGTTCGGCAAGAAAGCCCGGGGCGGCGAGTGACTTGAGAAATGGTGGCCAGGGACAGAATCGAACTGCCGACACGGGGATTTTCAATCCCCTGCTCTACCAACTGAGCTACCTGGCCGTGTCTTGAGGCGAGCGGCGTATTAAAGCGGCTGCGCCGTCCGGAGTCAAGATACCCGTAGCCAAGTACCTGTTTACAGGGCAGATGGCGGCCGGCATGACGACTCAGCCCGCGCCGTACTGGCGCTGGTAATAATCCCGGTAGGCGCCGCTGCGCACCCGGTCGCACCAGTCACGGTGCTCGAGATACCAGCGGATCGTGGCCGTAATGCCCGATTCGAAATCATGCGCCGGCCGCCAGTCGAGCCGCGAGCGCATGCGCGTGGCATCGATGGCATAGCGGCGGTCATGGCCCGGCCGGTCCGTGACAAAGGCAATCTGCTCCCGATATGACGCACGGCCCGGCTGCAGCGCGTCCAGCCGGTCGCAGATGAGCTGCACGATATCGATATTGCGCCATTCGTTGATGCCGCCGATGTTGAATACCTCGCCCGGCTCGCCGCCCTCCAGCACGGCCTCGATGCCGCTGCAGTGATCCTCGACGAACAGCCAGTCGCGGACGTAGTTGCCGTCGCCGTATACCGGGATCGGCTTGCCCTCGAGCGCGTTGAGGATCGTCAACGGGATGAGCTTTTCGGGAAACTGGTACGGCCCGTAGTTGTTGGAGCAGTTGGTGGTGAGCACCGGCAGGCCATAGGTCTTGTGGTAGGCGCGCACCAGGTGGTCGGATGCGGCCTTCGACGCCGAGTACGGACTGTTTGGCGCATAGCGATGCCGTTCGTCGAAGGGCGGCTCGTCCGGGGCGAGACTGCCGTACACCTCGTCGGTCGATACATGCAGGAAACGCTGCTCCCGCGCGTCATCACCCCACACCGCCCTGGCGGCCTCCAGCAACGCAAAGGTGCCCGTGATATTGGTACCGATGAAGGCTTCCGGGCCGAGTATCGAGCGATCGACGTGCGACTCGGCGGCGAAATTGACGAGGATGTCGATTCGCTCCCCGGACAGCAGGGACTCGACCAGCGCCCGGTCGCCGATATCGCCCTGCACGAAGCGGTACCCAGGCAGCGCCTCGATGTCCGCCAGGTTCTCGAGATTGCCGGCGTAGGTCAGCAGGTCCAGGTTGACGACACGGTCATCCGGGTGCCGGGCCAGCCAGTAGCGGATGAAGTTCGAACCGATAAATCCCGCCCCGCCGGTTACAAGCAGTCTGCGCACGTCTTCAGCTCCCTCAGCATTTGATCCAGGCTGTCGCGCCAGCCGGGGATGGCCAGCGCCAGCAGACGCGTTATTTTACCCGTACCCAGCACGGAGCAGGCCGGGCGCACGGCCGGTGTCGGCCAGGCTGCTGTCGGTATCGGTTCGACCGCGGTTGTCTTCAGTTCATATCCCGCGGCGGCGGCCTGGTCGAGGATGGCCTGTGCGAAACCGTGCCAGGTGGTGCTGCCGGCATTGGTATAGTGGAACAGC
>DATKZN010000222.1:0-11066 GCA_035527955.1 Gammaproteobacteria bacterium | reverse complement strand
TGGCGCGCATGGTCTCGGTCTACCACCTGGCCCGCATGCACGACCCGCAGGCCGGCATCGCGCGTGAGGACGAGACGCCGCCCCGGCCGTTTCGCGCGTGGCTGTCCGAGCTGCGCGGTACCGGTTATCTGCGTTTCGTGATCTTCATGGCGCTGTTCCAGGGCACGACCGCGATAGCCTCGCCGTTTTTCACCGTGCACATGCTGAACAACCTGCACTTCAGTTACCTGCAATTCATGGTGCTGACCGCCGCCTCGGTCATGCTGAAGTTCTTCTCGCTGGCGGCCTGGGGCCGGGTGGCCGATGCCTACGGCAGTCGCCTGGTGCAACGCATCACCGGCCTGATCATCCCCGTCGTTCCCGTACTGTGGCTGGTGTCGACGGATTTCTGGTACCTGTTGTCCGTGCAATGCCTGGGTGGCCTGGTGTGGGCAGGTTTCAGCCTGTCCAGCGGTAACTACCTCTACGAGCTGTTGCCGGGCCGGCGGCTGGCCGCCTTCATGGCGATCAGTGCGGTGTTCACGTCGGTAGGGATCTTTCTCGGTGCGCTGGCCGGCGGCTGGCTGGCGCAGCACTGGCCTGCCAGTATTCCGGTGTTCGGGCGCGAACTGGCGCTGGATTACGCCCTCTATGGCGTGTTCGCCTGCTCGGCCCTGATGCGTCTGCTGGTGGCCGTCATCGGCCTGCGCCAGCTGCGCGAACTGCGGCGCGTTCGCCGGCTGACCGCGCGCGGCCTGATCTTTCGCTTTACCCGGCTCTATCCACCGGCCGGGATGTCGCTGGAGTTGATTGCGAGTTTCAGGAAAGGCCAAAAGCCGGCAAAGCCGGCGCCTTGAGGCTGACAGACGAGCGGGCGGCACGCCCGGGGTCGTGTCACAAGGCGTAGCATCAGCTGCCGGCCAGCAAGCCGGGGGCGGAGTCTGCCGTTCCGGGGGCGATGACGGCCTCGATGGCGGACTGGATGCCAGCCGCGTCCAGGCCGCACCCGACCAGCTGCTGCTGGTGGTCGCCGTGACCGATGAAGGCATCAGGAATACCGAGGTTGATGACGCGGTTGCCCGTGCCCAGGGTCAGCAATACCTCGTTCACCGCCGAGCCGGCGCCGCCCTGCAGTACGTTTTCCTCCACAGTCACGATGATCTCGTGCTCGTGCGCCATGGCGGCGATCATCTCGGTGTCCAGCGGCTTGACGAAGCGCATGTTGACCACGCTGGCGTCGATGTGTCCAGCTGCCTGCAGCGCGGCCGCCACGCGGCTGCCAAAGGCGAGGATGGCGACCCGGCTGCCGCGCCGGCGCAGCTCGGCCTTGCCGATCGGCAGTGTTTCCAGGTTGTCCGTCGGGACGACGCCGGGTCCGGTGCCGCGCGGGTAGCGCACCGCGGCCGGACCCGCGTAGTGGTAGGCAGTGCTCAGCATCTGCCGGCATTCCTGCTCGTCGGCCGGCGCCATCACGACCATGTTCGGGACGCAGCGCAGGAAGCTGAGATCGAATACGCCCGCGTGCGTGGCGCCATCGGCACCCACCAGCCCGGCACGGTCGATGGCGAAGGTGACGTCGAGATTCTGCAATGCAATGTCATGTATCAGCTGGTCGTAGGCGCGCTGCAGGAAGGTCGAGTAGATGGCGACCACCGGTTTCAGCCCTTCGCAGGCCATGCCGGCGGCAAAGGTCAGCGCATGCTGCTCGGCGATGCCGACGTCGAAATAGCGGCTGTGGAAGCGCCGCGAGAATTCCACCATGCCGGAGCCTTCGCACATGGCGGGCGTGATGCCGTTCAGGCGCGTGTCGTTGCCGGCCATGTCACACAGCCAGTCGCCGAACACGCGCGTGTAGGTTTTGCCGGATGCGGCCTTCTGCTCGCCGGTCGCACGGTCGAATGAGGTAACGCCGTGATAGACGCACGGGTCCTGCTCGGCATGATGATAGCCCTTGCCCTTGCGTGTCACCACGTGTAGAAAATTGCGGCCTTCCAGCTTGTGCATGTTGCGCAGGGTGCCGACCAGGGTGGGCAGGTCGTGTCCGTCCACCGGGCCGATGTAGTTGAAACCGAGTTCCTCGAACAGGGTGCCGGGCATGATCATGCCCTTGATATGTTCTTCCCAGCGACGCAGGAAGTGCTGCGCGCCCGGCAGGCGCGTAAGGGCCTGCTTGCTGCCCTTGCGGATGCCGGTGTACATGCGGCCCGACAGCAGTTGTGAGAGGTGATTGTGCAGCGCACCGCGGTTGGGCGAGATCGACATCTCGTTGTCGTTCAGCACCACCAGCAGATCGCATTCCTGGTCGCCGGCATTGTTGAGGGCCTCGAAGGCCATGCCCGCCGTCATCGCCCCGTCACCGATCACCGCCACGGTCTTGCGCCCGCTGCCCTGCTGTTGCGCCGCGACGGCCATACCGAGCGCCGCGCTGAGGGAGGTGCTCGAGTGCCCGGCGCCGAATGCATCGTATTCACTTTCGTCGCGCGAGAGGAAGCCGCTCAGGCCGTCACGCTGGCGCAGGCTGCGCATGGCCTCGCGCCGCCCGGTGAGGATCTTGTGCGGGTAGGCCTGGTGACCGATGTCCCAGACCAGGCGGTCATGTGGCGTGTTGAAAACGTAGTGCAGGGCAATGGTCAGTTCCACCGTGCCCAGCCCGGCCGCGAGATGGCCACCGGTAGCGGAGACCGATTCCAGCAGGAATTCACGCACCTCGGCCGCCAGCTGCACCAGTTGTGCGTCGCTGAAGCCACGCAGGTCGGCTGGTGAGCGGATGGTTTTGAGAAGCTGGTATGTATGTGGCATGACGGATCCGTAGGGAATTCTAGCAAGGGAGGCCTTAAAAAGCTGCAAATGGCTTGGGCCATAGCCCTGCGCTGTGGTCATGGGGGTTGCGTGCATGGCGCGCGCAATAACAGTAGAAAAAAAGCGGAATATGGGTGCCGTCAGCGCCATGCCATATTGAGCGGGGTGCCTGCTTCTGGTGCCTTAAGTCGGCATCTGCGTCGTGAACGGCCGGCCTTGCTCAGGCGTGCTTCAGCATTGCGCCGAGTTCCAGCGGGGCGCGGCGCTCGTTCTGTTCGTGCCAGCGCCGGAAAACGTCGACGCCGGCCTCGAGAAAGCGGCGTTCTTCCGCGTTGTCGTGAAAGCCCTGCAGGCGATCGCTGATGCTGCCGGTCTCGCTGATCGGCATGTTGAAGTACTTGTCGATGAACGTGACGAAGATGCCAAGCGTCTGCGTTTCATCCAGCCCGTACTGGCCGGCGAGGTGCTCGATGGCGCCGTAATGGAATGCCATGACCTGGTATTGCCTGGCGGGATAGCGGCCGAGCTCCTCGCGGTCGATGCCCATGATGGTGGCGGTGGTGAAGCGGCCGATGATGGCGTTGATTTCCCCGGTCGCGTCGGGCTTGCGCGGTTTTCTCGCGAACAGTTTGTCGAAGAATCCCATGTCCGTCAGATCCAGCGCCGCACGTGCTGCTTGTAGTCGAGGTATTCCTGGCCGAACCTGTTTTCCAGGTAGCGTTCTTCGCGGCGAATGGCATAGCGGGAGATGACTATCATCGTCACCGGCGTCAGCGCCAGCACCCACAGGTTGTTCAGCCAGAATGCGACGGTGGCCTGCACCAGTGCCAGCACGATGTACTGGGGGTTGCGCGTGTAGCGGTAGGGCCCGCCGGTGATCAGTTCGCTGTCAGGCCGGTCCGGTCGCACCTCGGTGCCGGCACGGTGGTACTGCAGTATTGTCCAGAGCGTGAGTGCGCCGGCGATGCACATGAGTACGATGCCGATGGCAGTGCCGGGCAGGCCGGGCGGCATCGGCAGCGGATGCAACCGGTCCAGGCCGATGCCGCCGAGCATGCCGGCCGAGGCTATCAGCGTCGGGTTGATGCGCACACCCGGGCCGTACTCGTCGGTTGCCGGGGCATCGCTCACGGTATGTTCTCGCTGACGAAGCGCTTCACGTTCCTGGCGTTGATGATCTGGGTTCCGTCGCAGTTGAACTGCATATGCACGATGCCCTGGACCATGCACACGGTGACATTGCGCAGGTAGTATTCCTGCATTTCGCGCAGTGCCCTGAGCGAGCTGAATACCGCGTTGATCTCGTCGCGGCTCAGTGGCTGCCAGTCCCCGGAGCGCCGTTCGAGTATGCTTTGCCAGTAGCCCGGCAGGCGCTGGTAGAAGCGCGTGGCACGCAGCGCCCCGTAGAGTTCGCGCATCAGCTCGATCTTGTCCTCGAAGGGAATGGTCGGGAATTGGCGCTCGATGTAATGCCGGTCAGCGAGTTTCTCGCCGACGTGGATTTCCGAGCGCAGCGGGTCGAACACGGAAAGCGTGCGGATCTCGCCGCTGTTGAAACCGACGTACACGCAATAGATGCCGCGGTTGAGCATCATGTCCTCGAGGTTCGAGGCGATGGTGTCGATGATGTCGTCCATGCTGTTGCGGTAGCGCTTGCGATGCATCGCCGTTTCGCGCATGGAGGGATCACCCTTGAGACCGATCTGCAGGGTTTCCGCGTTCAGTCCCGCGGCACTGACGATGCTCTCCTTGAGGATCTGCTCTTCGATGGTGTTGTATTTCTGCTCTACCATGGTCGCCCCGTGTCGGAAATACTGTTGCGGGCCGCCCGTGTCAGCTTTCGCGCGGGCCGGCAAAATACCAGATGACCAGACCGGCCAGTGGCAGCGCGAGCACCAGGACGATCCACAATGCCTTGCGGCCGGTACTATACTAGCCCGCATTTCTCACCGGGCGGCAGTTGACTGACATAATGAACTGAAATCATGAAACTTACAGCAATTCATAAACAAACACGGTGTTACTGGGTGGCGCCTATTCCGGTGAGAAATGCGGGCTGGATGAACTCTGGAAAATGTTGAGTATCGCCCACACATCCGCGGCCAGCGGCAGTAGTGCGAGTATACCCCCCGTTTCCAGCGCTATTCTCCCGCGTGTTCCTCGCCAGGCGCGGTGGCCTGCCCGTCGGGCTTCGGCGCCTGGTGTGATCGGATATGCAGCATAATATCCATTCCGGTTTTCAGCGCAACCAGTGCCAGCAACAGGCCCAGCGGCGAGCCGAGTTGCTTGACCAGAAAGCCGCCGGCGATGACCGCTATGTGCAGCAGTGCGATGCGTTTGTAGGGCGCGGTCATCAGCTTGTTCACCGTGGTGTGGCGGAATTCCTGCTGTCCGATGAACAGCAGCAGGAATGAGGCGCCGTGGCTGATCAGCAACGCCAGGCAGGCCCAGAGGAACTGTTCCGGTGCGGCTGCCAGTATCTGCTGTGCCAGCGTGACGAACTTTTCGAGCACGACCAGCGGGCCGGGCCAGTGATAGGCCACGGGAACGGCCTGGTCGAGGTCGGCGAATCCCGTGAGTTTTAGCACGAACAGGCCGTGGATGGCGCAGAAGCCGCCGTAATGCAGACAAAAGAACGCGATCTGGAACAGGGCGTGGACGCCGCCCGTGGTGAGCATTCTGAGTACGGTATAGGCCCCGACAATCAGGTTTTCTGCCCAGTACAGCACCACGATCGAACCCACGTCCCAGTCGAACCAGAGCACACCGATCAGCGGCAGCAGGTTGGCCAGCAGCAATGCCAGCTGGGGCAGATCGATACGGTATGGCAACCCGGGCACGACTCGTCCCTAGCGGCCCGGTTGCAACACAAGGCTGGCGTGAAGGCGCATCACGGCACGCGCTTCCAGTTCTCGTCGTCGCGCACCAGCTCGTAACTTGCCCAGCGTGCGAAATCGGCGCGTGTCACGACGCCGGATGTGCGCAGGCCCTTGCCGGCAACGACCTTGAATACCACCAGGTCCTTGTCCGGGTCGGTGTGCGGCGATGCATCGACGATCTGGCGGACGCACCATTCGACGCCAAAGGCGCCGTTGCTGTAGTAATGGGAAAGCATGACCTGGTCGACAGCCAGCTGGCGCTGGTCGGCCTGCCCGGTGGCCAGTTCATAGATGCGCAGCAGGTCATGCTCGGACACATCGATGTAGGAATCGATCTGTCCGAGCGCGGCCACCAGGTCCGCATGTTCGATGGATGGCTTGCCGCCATGTGCCGGCTCTTTCTTTGCCGCGAGCCATGCCGGGTAGCGGCGCCATTTGAACAGGTAGTTGAAGACGACCGCGACCAGCAGGATGACCAGTACGTTTTCGAGTACCGGTGTGAGTACGAACCGGTAGCCCAGTGCGTGCGTGGTCTCGCCGCCGATCACCGCGGCCAGCGCCGTGGCGCCACCCGGCGGGTGGATGCAGCGCAGGTAGTACATGGCACCGATGGCGAGACCGACGGCCAGGCTGGCCGCGGCGAAGGTGTGCGGCACCAGCAGGAAGCACGTGACGCCGATCAGGGCGGAGACGAGATGGCCGCCGAGCACGTTCCAGGGCTGTGACAGCGCGCCGTGCGGCACCGCGAACAGCAGCACGGCGCTGGCACCCATCGAGGGTATGATCAGCAGCGCGTCCGTCGTGCCAAGGTAATGCGCCGACACCGTCAGTATGGCAAGGATCGCCACGCCGCCGCCCAGGGTCGACACCAGTCGTTCGGTGTGACTGACCGAGCCGGGCGTGAAGTCGAGGAAGCGCGCGAGCAGTGACACCGTCGGTGCTATTTTCCCATGATGAAGCCCAGCGCCAGTCCGCCGAGCACGCCCTCGACCAGGCTGGTGATAAGCCACGTCACCGCCATGTCGTGCGGCAGCGGCATGAAGGCATACATCCCGTAACCTGACGATATGCCGGCCGCAGCGCCGAACAGCGCACCGTACAGGACCGCGTTGCGAATCGAGCGGGGGCTGACGAGCAAGGCATAGATGGCGCTGAATAGCATCGCACAGAGCAGCACGACCAGCGTATGCAGTCCCATTTTCGCCTCACCCGCCGGGCGCCACAGCTCCGCGGTATCCCGGTAGTCGTCGGCGAGAATCATGCCGTGGAACAGAAAGTCCACGCCGCTCCAGAGCGCGAACACCGCGATACCGGCAAGCAGGTATTTTCCGATCATGGTGACCCCTCCCCAAGCAATGCGTTATCTGGCCGGGCGTCCCGGGCCGCGGTCTGCTTCAGAATCCGAGTCGCTCGCGTATCCTGGTTGCCAGTTGCAGTGCACCGTCCACGTCACCGGCGAGGCAGTTGAAATGGCCCATCTTGCGGCCGGGTCGTGCCACGTGCTTGCCGTACAGGTGCAGGTGCGCGTACGGCTCGTTGAGTATGTGTTCCCATGCCGGCAGGCCGTTGTCCCAGATGTCGCCGAGCAGGTTGGTCATGACCACCGGCGTGAGCAGGTCGCTGGCACCCGGTGGCAGTCCGCACATGCAGCGTACCTGCTGCGCGAATTGCGACGTGACGCAGGCATCCACGGTGTAATGGCCGCTGTTGTGCGGACGCGTCGCCATTTCGTTGATGAGCAGCGCGCCATCGCGGGTATGGAAGAATTCCACGGCCAGCACGCCGCAATAATCGAGCGCCGTGGCCAGGCGGCGGGCCATGTCGACGGCGCGCTCGCTGATGCTGTTATCGATGCGGGCCGGGACCAGCGTGGTGTCCAGGATGCCGTGCACGTGGCGGTTCTCGCCGACCGGGTAGCTGACCATGTGGCCGTCAATGCCCCGTGCCACGATCACGGAAATCTCGCAGTCGAGATCGATGACTTCTTCCAGGATGCAGTTCCTGCTGCCGAGCTGCTCGAAGGCGGCCACGGCCTGTTCCAGCGTGCCGACCTGTATCTGTCCCTTGCCGTCATAGCCCAGGGTGGCCGTCTTGAGCAGTAACGGCGGGGTGAGCTCGCCGAAGGCGTCCTCGAGATCACCGGCCTCGTAGATGGCGATAAACGGTGCGGTGGCGAGATCGTGTTCGCGGAACAGGTTCTTTTCGCGAATGCGGTCCTGGGCGATGCGTACCGCGCCGGCGTCCGGCCGCACCGGGCAGAATTGATCGAGGTATTCCAGGCTGTCGGCCGGGACGTTCTCGAACTCGGTGGTAATGGCCGCGCATTCATTGCCCAGCAGCTGCAGGCCGGCGTGGTCGGTATAGCCGGCCTGGATATGTTGACCGGCGATACGCCCGGCCGGGCTGTGCGGATCGGGATCGAGTACGACCACGTGGTAGCCCATGCTGTGCGCGGCCAGCGTGAACATGCGGCCGAGCTGGCCGCCGCCCAGTACTCCCAGTGTTGCGCCAGGCAGGATCATGACGGCGGTGGCAACTGCATTTCGAGGACGCTGGTTTCCAGGTCCTTGCGATACTGGTCGAGCCGGGCGGCGAGCGTGGTGTCACCGATCGAGAGCATGCTGATGGCGGACAACGCCGCGTTGGCCGCGCCGGCCTCGCCGATGGCGAAGGTTGCCACGGGCACGCCGCGCGGCATCTGCACAATGGAAAGCAGCGAGTCCATGCCTTTCAGGTAGCGCGAGGGTACCGGCACGCCGAGCACCGGTATGCTGCACTTGGCCGCCAGCATGCCCGGCAGATGCGCCGCACCGCCGGCACCGGCGATGATGCAGGCCAGTCCGCGCGTGCGCGCGGTGGCCGCGTACTCGAACAGCAGGTCGGGGGTGCGGTGGGCCGACACGACCCGCTGCTCGAACGTGACCTGGAACTGGGTCAGCACGTCCGCGGCGTGTTGCATGGTGCCCCAGTCGCTGCTGCTGCCCATGACCAGGCCCACGCGTGCTGCTTCGCTCATGTCGCTATCCATCTGTAGTGAAAAAGAAAGCAAATCATTCTAGCACCCAAACCGGTCGCTAAAACAGCCAGGGCGGGGTGAATTTTCGCGGGCCCTGGCCCCGGCTGCAGGATTCTGCCTGTACAATGCGCCCATATCGACTGCCGGAGCCCGGAATGCTGGATACCCTGTACGAATCCCACCTTACCAGCCTGCCGCTGCTGATGCGTGGCAAGGTGCGCGATGTCTACGCCGTGGGTGACGATCATCTGCTGATCGTCACCACCGATCGCCTGTCGGCCTTCGACGTGGTGATGCCTGACCCGGTGCCCGGCAAGGGCGCGGTGCTGACGGCGGTCTCGAATTTCTGGTTCGCTTTCACGCGCGACATCGTCCCCAACCACCTGGTCGATCTGCCACTGGCGGAGGTGCTGCCCGACCCGCAGGAGCGCGAGCAGGTGGACGGGCGCGCCATTGTCGTGCGGCGTCTCGCGGCATTGCCGGTCGAGGCCATCGTGCGCGGCTACCTGATCGGCTCGGGCTGGAAGGATTACCAGGCCGGCGGTACGGTCTGCGGCATCCCCCTGCCGCCCGGCCTGTGCCTGGCCGACCGGCTGCCGGAGCCGATCTTCACGCCATCAACCAAGGCCGATGCCGGGGCGCACGACATCAATATCGATTTTGCACGCACCCGGGAACTGCTGGGTGCGGAACTCGCCGCGCAGGTGCGCGAGGTGAGTCTGAAGATTTATACCGCTTGCGCGGCCTATGCGCTGGAACGCGGCATCATTATTGCCGACACCAAGTTCGAGTTCGGTGTGGACGAGCAGGGTGGGCTGGTGCTGATCGACGAGGTGCTGACGCCGGATTCGTCGCGTTTCTGGCCGGCCGACAGCTACCGGCCCGGGACCAGTCCGGCCAGCTTCGACAAGCAGTTCGTGCGCGATTACCTGGAGACGCTGGACTGGGACAAGACCGCACCCGGTCCGCGCCTGCCGGCCGGGATCCTGGAGAAGACCGCCACGAAGTACCGCGAAGCGCAGCAGCGGCTGACGGGGTAGGAGCGCATCTCATGCGCGATAGGTAATGGCCACGGAATCCACGGAAGAACATGGAAATAATGCAGGGTGCACTCCGTGCACCATTGCGTGAGACGTGAAAGGTGAGACGTTAAATGGAGAATGGCCACGGAATCCACGGAAGAACACGGAAATAATGTAGGGTGCACTCCGTGCACCATTGCGTGAGATGTGAGACGTGAGACGTGAAATGGAGAATGGCCACGGAATCCACCAAATAATACGGAAATATCAATGCAGGACGTTTTTTTGTAGGAGCGCATCTCATGCGCGATAGGTAATGGCCACGGAATCCACGGAAGAACACGGAAATAATGCAGGGTGCATTCCGTGCACCATTGCGTGAGATGTGAAAGGTGAGACGTGATCGGTAGGCCGGCCATCGGTGCAGAGATACCTGCATTGTCATTCAGACTTGACCTGACAGCAGTCCGGCTCTGTGTGCACGGTGTTCTCCGTGGCCATTTTTGCTTCACGTCCTGGCGCGCGAATCACCCGGGGACAGATTCCCTCCTGCAGGATCGTCTATAGTCCCGGTATCTCAATCAAATTCGGAGGTAATGATCAATGTATGGTTTCAATGTTTCGGTAAGCGGTGATATGCAGTCCGTGCGCGAGAAGGTAACGGCAGAACTGCAAAAGGAGGGCTTCGGCGTGCTGACCGAGATCGACGTTGCGGCGACGCTGAAAAAGAAACTCGATGTCGACCGCAAGCCCTACCTGATCCTCGGTGCCTGCAACCCGGTGCTGGCCAACCAGGCCATCAATGCCGATCCCGATATCGGCCTGCTGCTGCCCTGTAACGTGCTGCTGCGCGAGGAAGACGACGGTTCCATCACCGTCGGCTTCATGGACCCGACGGCCGTGCTCGGCCTGGTCGACACGGAAGGGGTCGCGCAACTGGCCAGTGAAGTGCGCAGCCGGCTGGAACGGGTCAGGGATGCCATTAGCAGGTAACAACGGCTGCCAGCGGACCGCCGCGACAGTCATATAAATGATCAGCCCGGCTCCACACCGGGTCAGTGATTCCGGCTATGTCGGCATGAAGGTTGATGAATACGTATGCTGAACCTGCCGATTCTGATCTCGAATACCGGGTATGCAGCTTAAATAAAAAACGGCTCCCGGAGAGACTGTGTGAAAACCAGTTCTTCGAGGGCCAGTTTTCAAGAGCCCCGTTCGCAAGAGCGGGGGTTTTTATATCTTCGAGGATAGATTCTTCTGGGCGAATGACTCCGCTATCGCAACGCGGCCAAGAGTGCAGGAACACCTTCTCGATTTATCATATGGTTTAAGTTGTAACTCAGTACGCCCAGACTCATCTCCGATCTGGTA
>DATKZN010000221.1:0-5735 GCA_035527955.1 Gammaproteobacteria bacterium | reverse complement strand
AAGGCATCGTTGCCGATCAGGTGGGTCGGCACCTGGCCGGTGAACACCACCAGTGGAATCGAGTCCATATACGCAGTGGCGATACCCGTTACGGCGTTGGTCGCACCCGGACCGGACGTTACCAGTACCACGCCCGGCTTGCCGGTCGAACGCGCATAACCGTCCGCGGCATGGGTGGCCGCCTGCTCATGGCGCACCAGGATGTGTTTGACCTTGTCCTGTGTATACAGTGCATCGTAGATATGCAACACCGCACCACCCGGGTAGCCGAAGACAAACTCGACACCCTCGTCCTGCAGTGAACGCACAAATATTTCCGCACCTGTCAATTCCACCTGATACTCCCGATACCCGCCCTAGTGCATTGTGATTGCGTAAAAAAAAGCCCGCTAGACGGGCAATCCGGTCACCTGCTCAAACCGAGAAAAGTACTGATAACCAAGGTAAAGGTCAAGGGATTCCCGGTCCTGCCGATAGAACCCGGGTGTCAGACTGTCTGACATGAATAGTGTGATCGGACGACTTGTTCTGACACCGAATTAACCATAGTATCCGTACAGATTTACATTACAGGGACTTAGCCATGATTCTCGCGCACTTGCCTGCTGTGCCACGTAACCCGATGTTTTCCCTCATCCTGGGGGTCTGCCTGTTGCTGCTGCAGTCTACGGCAACCGCGGATGTGTACAAATGGGTCAATGAAAACAACGAGGTTCAGTACACCCAGATGCAGCCGCCGCCCGGTATTAGCTATGTCCGTATCCAGACAAACGAGCACCCGGGCACACTCCAGGCCCAGAGCGATGCCGATGCCGAAGAAGAAGCCCCCGCCGGGAAAGCAGATTCCGGTAAATCAGCGTCCCAGAGCGATGCGGAGGCCAGGGCCGAGTACGAGGCCGAAGTAGCGAAGATTTCCAAGCAAAACTGCACCATCGCACGCAACAATCTCGCCCAGCTCAACATGGGCGGACACCTGCGCTATCGAAACGATGCGGGGGAATACATCACCATGGGCGAGGAAGAGCGCCAGAAACGCATTGGCGAGGCCAACAAGCAAATCGAGATGTTCTGCAAAAAAGAAACCAAGTAATGCCGTTCCTCAGGATCCAGGTCAATACCGGGCTGGCACCCGAGCAGGCGAAGCATCTTGCCGCCAGGGCCTCCGCGCTGGTGGCAGAGCAACTGGGCAAACCGGAGCGCTATGTCATGACCTCCGTGGAACACAATCCCGCCATGCTGTTTGCCGGCACCGATGCCCCGCTGGCTTACCTGGAACTCAAAAGTATCGGCTTGCCGGAATCGGCTACGGCAGACGCGTCCCGCGTCCTCTGCCAGCTGGTTGCCGGGGAAGCCGGTGTCGACCCGGAGCGCATCTACATCGAGTTCAGCGACGCACCCCGCAAGATGTGGGGCTGGAACAGCGGCACATTCTGATGCGGCTGGTCTGGTTGCTGGTGATCCTGGCCGTTGGCGCTGGACTCTGGTTCTACACCAACCCGGACGCCGCCAAGGACCTGAAAGATCTCCTGCCACACGCCATTTCGACCCCGGGGACCGATCGTCTCTACAAATGGCGCAACGACCGCGGTGAATGGCAGATGACCGATACCCTGCCCCCGGCGGGCACCCCCTTTGAGACGCTTGACTACCGCGAGGACGTCAATGTGCTGCCGGTACCGCCCCAGCTCGGCAACGCGCGCTAGCCTGTACAATACCGGCAGGACCGCTACAATCTGCAACCTGTCAAACCATACATCCCGGTTATCATGCGCCTGTCCCAGTTCCCGCTCTCCACCCTGAAAGAGACCCCGGCCGATGCCGAGGTCATTAGCCACCAGCTTATGATGCGTGCCGGCATGCTGCGCAAGCAGGCCGCCGGCATCTACAGCTGGCTGCCGCTCGGTCTGCGCGTACTACGCAAGGTCGAAGCCATCGTGCGCGAGGAGATGGACAGTTCCGGCGCCCTGGAACTGCTGATGCCGGCCATCCAGCCGGCCGAGCTCTGGCAGGAATCCGGTCGCTGGGACAAGTACGGGCCGGAGTTGCTGCGCATCAATGACCGTCACTCGCGTGAATTCTGCTTCGGGCCGACGCACGAGGAAATCATCACCGACATCGCCCGCCGCGAGCTGCGCAGCTACAAGCAGCTGCCGGTAAACTATTACCAGATCCAGACCAAGTTCCGCGACGAGATACGCCCGCGCTTCGGCGTCATGCGGGCGCGTGAATTTCTCATGAAGGACGCCTACTCCTTCCATGCCGACCAGGCCTCGCTGGAAGCGACCTACCAGGTCATGTACGAGACCTACTCGCGCATCTTCAGCCGCACCGGTCTGAAATTCAGGGCCGTGCGCGCGGACAGCGGCGCCATCGGCGGCAGCATGTCACAGGAATTCCATGTCCTGGCTGATTCCGGTGAGGACGCCATCGCGTTCTCCACCGACAGCGACTTCGCCGGTAACGTCGAGACCGTCCCGGTGCCACCCGCAACAGATACGCCACCGGCACCGCAGGCGCAGCTGGAAACCGTGGCGACGCCCGGAGCGCACAGTATTGCCGAGGTGTGTGCGTACCTGAACGCCAGGGCTGACCAGTGCGTCAAGACCCTGGTGGTCAGGGGCAGTGAAGACGGCATGGTCGCACTGGTGCTGCGCGGTGACCACGATCTGAATGCCATCAAGGCAGAAAAACACCCGGCCGTCCACGCGCCGCTGGAATTTGCCTCTGATGCCCAGATCATCGCATCGACCGGCTGCCCGAGCGGTTCGCTGGGGCCGGTCGGGCTGCAGATCCCGGTCATCGTCGACCACGCAGCCGCACAGCTGGCAGATTTTATCTGCGGCGCCAATACGGATGGACAGCACCTGCGTGGCGTGAACTGGGGGCGGGACCTGCCTGCACCGGACAGCGTCGACCTGCGTAACGTGGTGGACGGCGACCCCAGCCCCGACGGCAAGGGCATGCTCGTCATCGCACGCGGCATCGAGGTCGGCCATATCTTCCAGCTCGGTACGCGGTACAGCGAGGCGATGAAGGCCACCGTGCTGGATGAACAGGGCCGGGAAATCCCCATGGTCATGGGCTGCTACGGCATCGGCGTCTCGCGCATCGTAGCGGCCGCCATCGAGCAGAATCATGACGAGCAGGGCATCATATGGCCGGATGCGATCGCACCCTTTCAGGTCGCGCTGCTGCCGATGAACATGAAGAAATCCCAGCGTGTGCGCGAGGCGTCCGAAGCGCTCTACGAGGAGTTGCTGGCGGCCGGTTTCGAGGTCCTGCTCGATGACCGCCCGGTGCGCCCCGGCGTGATGTTCTCCGACATGGAGCTGATCGGCATTCCGCACCGTATCGTGGTGGGCGAGAAAAACCTCGATCACGACATTCTGGAATACAAATCCCGGCGCGACAGCGAGAACCGGGAAATTCCGCGTAGCGAAATCGTTACCTTCCTGCAGGATCAACTGCTGCTGAACTGAGCCGTTACACCGGGTATGCCGTCACACACGCCGCAAACAAGCCGTTACCTGCCTGCCGCTTGCCTGGCCGGCCTGCTGCTGCTCGCACCGCAGGTCCGCTCCGCCACCCTGGAACGTCCGGATGCCGAAATGCGCCAGGTACTGATCGAGGCGATCAACTCCAGCGACAGCTTCATCGACCGCTTCGATGCCGAGGTCTGGCTCACCGACATGTCCAACCGTCTGGCACCCCTCATCGAGGATCCGCAGGAGCGTCTGCACTTGCTCAAGCAGGTACATTACGAGGCCCGGCGCGCCAGCCTGGACCCGGAGCTGGTGCTGGCACTGATCACTGTGGAAAGCAATTTCGATCGCTTCGCAATCTCCACCGCCGGCGCACAGGGCATGATGCAGATCATGCCGTTCTGGCTGGACGAGATCGGGCATCCGGAAGACAACCTGTTCGACATCGCCACCAACCTGCGCTTTGGCTGCACCATCCTCAGCATCTACCTGAAACGCGAGCGAGGCAACCTGCACAAGGCGCTGGCCCGTTATAACGGCAGCGTGGGCAAGCACTGGTACCCGCAACGGGTGTTCAGGGCGCTCAGAAAAACCTGGTATCACCAATAGCGGACACGGGCCGGGGCACCGGCATCCGGCGACGGAATGAACAACGTCGCGATGACAGGGTGGCCATGACCGCGCCACAGCCTCAGGTATTCGGTGCCAGGTGCTGGCAAGACAGCAGCCGGTGCCGTATGCAGGATGCCCGGCCGAGGTGTCGCCTCCTCCCTTTCAGGAAGACTCGAACAGCGCAATCGATTCCACGTGCGCGGTATGCGGGAACATGTCCATCACACCTGCAGCCCGCAACCGGTAACCGTATGTGCTGACCAGCATACCCGCATCGCGCGCCAGTGAACCGGGGTGACAGGACACGTAGACCAGGCGCTGGGGATGGATGTTGCCCAGCACATCCAGCACCCCGGCCGCGCCGCTGCGCGGCGGATCGAGCAGTACCTTGTTATAGCCGCCGCCGGCCCACGCCGCATGGCGCTGGTCTGCAGCCAGGTCGGCGACATGCAATGCGATATTGTCCAGCCCGTTCAGCCTGGCGTTATCACGCGCGCGGTCAACCAGCCCGGCCTCCCCTTCCACGCCGGTCACCGACCCGGCCAGGCGCGCCATCGGCAGCGTGAAATTACCCAGACCGCAAAACAGGTCAAGCACGGTATCGGACCGGTCCAGCGCCAGCATCTCCAGTACGCGCGCGACCATCTGACGATTGATGACGCTGTTGACCTGGATGAAATCGTTGGGCCTGAAACGCAGCTCCACCTGCTGTTCCGGCAGGCTGTAGGACAGTATCGAGTCGACCGGCATGAGGGCGTGCACAGTGTCCGGCCCCGCCGGCTGCAGGTAGACATGCATCTGCAGCGCGTCCGCGAACTCCTGCAGGCGCACCTGGTCGGCCGTGCTCAGTGGATCGAGGTGACGAAATACCAGTGCTGTCGCTGCATCACTCACGGCGACCTCTATCTGCGGAATGCGGGCACGGCCTTCCAGCTCGCCCAGCAGTGCGGCCAGCTGATCGATACGCTCACCGACTGACGGGTGCAGGACCTCGCAGCGCGCCAGGTCGGCGACGTAGGGGGCACGCCGTTCCCGGAAACCGACCAGCACCCTGCCCTTCTTGATGACGAACTTGACACCCAGGCGGGCCTTGTTGCGGTAACCCCAGACCGGCCCGGTCAGGGGCTGCAGGATATCTTCCGGGACAACGCCGCCGATACGCTGCAGGTTGTCCTGCAGCACCTGCTGCTTGGCGCGGATCTGCGCGCCGGCCTCCAGGTGCTGCAGGCTGCAGCCGCCGCAGATACCGAAATGCGGACAACGCGGTGTGACGCGGTCAGCCGAGGCCTGGTGTATGTCGGTGGCCCTGCCTTCATCGAATTTACTGTGTGTAGCCAGGTACTCGAATCCGATCAGCTCGCCGGGCAGCGCCCCCTCGATGAACACGGCCTTGCCATCGACATGCGTCACGCCCCGGCCATCGTGTGTCAGCGATTCGATCGTGACCTGATCGACCGGACCTGGCAGGCGCTGCTTGCGGGAACGTTTGCTCATGATTCGTGGTAGTGGAGAACGAAATCAGCAACCGAGACCACGGTGAAAATAAATGAGCTTAATTCTCTCGCGCAGAGACGCAGAGTACGCAGATAAACCATTGCCGAAACACACAGGAATCCATACACCTGCACTTCAACAACTTTG
>DATKZN010000220.1:0-2657 GCA_035527955.1 Gammaproteobacteria bacterium | reverse complement strand
CGGGTCAATCCGCGCTGCGCGCCTTTGGTCTGCGTCCGCGTGTGTTGCGGCGCGGTGGCGGCGCCTGCTGCGCCTGGTCGATCATTTCGCGGGCGTGCTCGCGGGTCTGGCGGGTGATGGTTACGCCACCCAGCATGCGTGCCAGTTCATCGATGCGCTCCGCCTCGGTGAGCGGGCGAATGCGTGTGATGGTGGTATCGTCACCGGCCAGCTTGCTGACCTGCAGCTGGTGGTGGGCAAGCGCCGCGACCTGCGGCAGGTGGGTGACGCACAGTACCTGGCGGCCGGTGGCAAGGCTGCGCAACTTGCGTCCGACGATTTCGGCGACCCCGCCGCCGATGCCACTGTCGACCTCGTCGAAGATCAGCGTGGGAATGGTCCCGCCGTCCGCCGAAATGGTCTGGATGGACAGGCTGATACGCGAAAGTTCGCCGCCGGATGCCACCCTGGCAAGCGCTTGTGCCGGCTGACCCTTGTTGGCACTGACCTGGAACTCGACCGTGTCCACGCCGTGCTGCGAGTACTGTGCATCCTTGCGCGTGCCGATGTGCACCTCGAACAGGCCGCCGGCCATGCCCAGTGATTGCATCGCCGAGGTGATCTCGCCGCTGAATGCGCTGGCGGCCTGCTTGCGTTGCGCGGTGAGCTTCCTTGCACTTGACAGGTAGTCCCGCTCGAGCCGCTCGAGCTGTACAGCGAGTTGTTCGCGGTGCTGGTCGGCATGTTCGATGGCCTCGAGTTCAGTGCGCAGCCGTTCCTCGACAGCGGGCAGTTCCTGCGGCTGGCAACGATGCTTGCGCGAGAGGTCATGCAGCACGCCGATACGTTCCTCGAGCCATTGCAGCCGTTGCGGATCGATCTCCAGCCGTTCGGCGTAATGATTCAGGGCGTCGATACCTTCCCGCAGCAGCACCATGGCATCGCCGAGCAGTCTGGCGGATTCCTCCAGCGCGGGATCCAGCCGGCTCAATTCGCAGATCTCGTCGTGTGTCCGCGACAGGAGGCTTGCGGCACTGTTGCCTTCCTCGCTGTCGAGCCGGGCCAGCCCGCGCTGAGCGGTTTCCAGCAGCCTTCCTGCGTTGGCCTGCCGGGCGTGTTCTTCGTCGATGGATTCGATTTCGGCACTGTCGAGGCCGAGGGCCTCGAGTTCGTTCAGCTGGTAGCGCAGCAGATCGAGGCGTGCATCGCGGTCGGTTTCATCGGCAATCGCGGCGTCCAGCGCGGTACGTGCCGCCTGCCAGTCGCGGTGCAGACCGGCGACCCCGGCCAGCAGGGCGGAGTGCCCGCCGCAGGCATCCAGCAACTGGCGCTGCACGGCCGGGCGCAGCAGCGACTGGTGCTCATGTTGCCCGTGGATGTCGACCAGCTGTTCGCCGAGTTCGCGCAGGGACTGCATCGGGACCGGTTGGCCGTTGATATAGCCGCGCGTGCGCCCGTCGCGGCTGATGACGCGCCGTAGCTGGCATTCGCCGTCGCTGTCCATGTCATGCTCCTGCAGCCAGGTGCCCACGGTGCTGTTGGTGCCGATGTCGAAGATGGCGGAAATCTCCGCGCGCTCGGCGCCGTGACGGACCACCTTGCTGTCGGCGCGGTCGCCGAGCACCAGGCCGAGGGCATCGATCAGGATGGATTTGCCGGCACCCGTCTCGCCGGTCAAAGCTGTCATGCCGGCCGCCAGCTCCACATCGAGCTCTTCGACGATGGCCAGGTTGCGGACGTGGATGTGGGTCAGCATGTCCGGTCGGCCGTCACGGCTGCTCGCTCCAGCGCAGCTTTCTGCGCAGTACGGCGAAGTAGTCATGATCGGGCGGATGCAGCAGCCGCAGGGTGTGCGCGTGTCGTTGCATGCGTACATGATCGCCGGCCTCCAGCGGCTGGCTGACCTGGCCATCGCAAGACACCGTGGCCTCCAGTGTGCCGTCGTGCAGCACGATTTCGATCACGGCATCATCATCGACCACGATGGGCCGGTTGCTCAGCGTGTGCGGGCAGATCGGTACCAGGACGATGGCATTCAGTTTCGGGCGCAGCACCGGTCCGCCGCCGGACAGTGCGTAGGCAGTCGAGCCGGTCGGGGTGGCCACGATCAGGCCGTCGGAGCGGGTGGTATTCAGGAAATGTCCGTCGATCCAGGTATCCAGCTCGATCATGCGTGCAATGTCGCGCTTGTGCACGATCACATCGTTAAGCGCGGTGCTTTCGCTGAGGATTTCCTCGCCCCGGCTCATGCTGGCGTGCAGCAGGGTGCGCTCTTCCTGCAGGTATTCGCCGGACAGGATGCGATCCAGCTGGGCGGTCATTTCATCCGGTGACACGTCGACCAGGAAGCCGAGCCGGCCCAGGTTTACACCGAGCACGGATACGCCCGGTTCGGCGAGGCTGCGTGCCGCATTCAGCAGGGTACCGTCGCCTCCGACCACGATGGCGAGATCGCATTGGCCGGCCAGCGCATCCCGTTCCACCACGCGATGGCCGGGGCAGGACACCAGCGATGTGACGTCGGCATCCAGCAGGTACTCGATCTGCCGGCGGTCGAGGTAGTCGGCCAGCGTCTGCAGGGTCAGGGCGACCTGATGGTCATTGGCCTTGCCGATCAGTCCGACGCGGGAGAATTGTGCTGTCATGTGGGTCTGTTAGTGACTGTTGTGGCAGCGAAA
>DATKZN010000219.1:0-4551 GCA_035527955.1 Gammaproteobacteria bacterium | reverse complement strand
GCGGGCATCGCGTTACCTGAAACACATCGATGATATCTGGGAGCTGCAGTCCTACCTGTTGAGCGAGGCCGACAACGCCGGTGTCCCCATCATCACCAACTGGCACATCGAGACCACTGTGCGCGAAGTGCTGAACCTGGTCATGGCCAAGGTCATGAAACGCTACCCGCCGAAGCTCAACGATCTCGACTGGGAAAGTTAGTCGGGACTTGTACAGGACAACTGTGCCGCTAAAATCACCGCGCACGGCTTTAATCTCCCGTGAATCGGTATAGAATCGACCGCTATACGAAAAAACAATCAGCCCGGTCAGCCGCATCCGCTGTTATGACCGGCAGTTCAAGGGGACAATCCATGGCAACGGCGCCATCAACAAACCCGATTCTCGTGCCCGTCGACTTTTCGCCGGATTCGGAAGCGGCACTTGTCTGTGCCGCCGAACTTTCCACGCTGTTCAAGGCCCCCTTGCTGGTTGTACACATCGTGCATGATCCGGGCGACGCACCCGGTTACTACGCGGTCAAGGGTCACAACAAGCACCTGCAGAAACTCGAGGACGTCGCCGCCGGCATGCTCAAGGAATTCATGCAGTCGTTTTCCGAGGCGCACCCCGACCTTGCCGCCATCAGTACGGCTGAAACCACCCTGATCACCGGTCTGCCGGTCAACCGTATCCTCGAACTCGCCGACAAGTCCGCGGCGCGCATGATCGTGATGGGCAGCCAGGGGCGCACCGGGCTGGCACGTGCGCTGCTGGGTTCCAAGGCCGAGTCGGTCGTGCGCCTGGCGCATATCCCGGTGACGATCGTCAAGTCTGACGAAAAGCACGACTAGGGAAGCAGGGAAAGGAGACCGATATGCCGGAAATGCACAGTCGCAGTCAGCTTGCACGGGCATGGCGTCAGACCGGGATGCTGCTGCTCGCTGCTGCAATCCTGCTGGCGGCAGCGCCGTCGTGGGCTGCGGACGAGGCGGCGCTCGAAATGCACTGGGGCGGCATGGCCATGAACCTGTTGGGGGGGCTGGCGCTGTTCCTGTTCGGCATGGAACAGATGGCCGATGCCCTCAAGGCCGTCGCCGGCGAGCGCATGAAGATCGTGCTGGCCCGGTTGACCACCAACCGTTTCATGGGAGCGCTGACCGGCGCCTTCGTCACCGCGATCATTCAGTCCTCGTCAGTCACCATGGTACTGGTCGTCGGCTTCATCTCGGCCGGACTGATGTCCATGGCCCAGTCCATCGGGGTCATCATGGGCGCCAACATCGGCACCACCATCACCGCCCAGATCGTTGCCTTCAAGGTTACCAAGGCCGCGCTGCTGATGGTTGCCGCCGGCTTTGCCATGCTGTTCTTCTCCTCCAACGAGAAGATCAAGCACTACGGCGGCATGCTCATGGGGCTGGGTCTGATTTTTTTCGGTATGAGCGTGATGAGCGACGCCATGTACCCGTTGCGCGCCTACCAGCCGTTCCTGGACCTGATGACGCAGATGGCGAATCCGCTGATCGGCATCCTGGTCGCGGCCCTGTTCACCGCCCTGGTGCAGTCGTCCTCGGCCACCACGGGTATCGTGATCGTCATGGCCAGCCAGGGCTTCATCACGCTGCCCGCGGGTATCGCGCTGGCCTTCGGTGCCAACATCGGCACCTGCGTGACGGCGCTGCTGGCCTCGATCGGCAAGCCCCGGGAGGCGATCCGTGCCGCTGTCGTACATGTGCTGTTCAATGTCTTCGGGGTGCTGGCCTGGATCGGCCTGATCGGCTGGCTGGCGCAGTTTGTCACCGCGTTCTCGCCGGTCCATCCGGAACTGTCGGGAACCGCGCGCCTGGCCGCCGAAACGCCGCGGCAGATCGCCAACGCGCATACCTTCTTCAATATTGCGAATACCTTGCTGTTCATCGGTTTCACCGGCCAGCTGGCGCGGCTGGTCGAATGGCTGGTTCCGGACAAGCCGCTCGTGGAGGGGGCTGTTGCCGAGCCGCGCTACCTCGATGATTCGCTGTTCGAGACGCCATCGCTCGCGCTCGACCGGGTGCGCCTGGAGATCGGTCATATCGGGGACCGGGTGCGGGAGATGCTGGACCTGATCATGCCGGCGATCCTCGGCGGTGACCGTTCCGCGCTGCGCGACGTGGCCAGGATCGATGATGATGTCGATGTGCTGCACGGACATGTCGTCACCTACCTGGGGAAGATCAGTCGCAAGGAACTGACCGAAGACCAGACGCATCAATTCGTCAACCTGATGGCGGCAGCCAATGACCTGGAGAACATCGGGGACGTGGTTGAAACCGACCTGGTGCACCTGGGTAACCAGCGCATCAGTGAAGGGGTTTCGATCAGCCCGTCGACGCGGCAGGTGCTGACCGAGGTGCACAAGGCAGTTACGGCGGCGACGGACCTGGCAATCAGGGCCGTTGCCGAAAACAACGCGGATGCGGCGCGCGAAGTGATCGGCATGAAAGAGGCTATCAGTGAGATGGCGCAATCCGCGGCCATGCACCAGATCAAGCGCCTGGTCGCTGAGGAGCCGAACCGGCTCGCGGCCTACACCATCGAGATGGACATTATCGAGAAACTGAAGCGCACCTATTACTTTGCCAAGCGCATGGCCAAGACCCTCGACGTGGATGCCGAGGAGCACGCGGAGGAGGCGGAGGCGGCCGCCTGAGCGTCAATCCCCGGCTTCCGGCGGCGGGTTATCCGCCGGCGCGGCAGCCTCGTCCCCGGTGATGCGCCTGATGCTGACCTGCTCGATGCGGCGCGGGGTGGCCGTACGTATCGTGACCTCGAGCCCGTCGATCATGAACCTGTCGTCCGGGGCGGGGATGTTCTCGGAATGGGTCAATATCCAGAGATTCACCCGGTCTGTCGGTTTTCCCGGCAGATCGATCCCGAAATAGTCCTCGACCACCCGTAGCTCGGTGGCACCCTGCACCAGGATTTCGTTTTCCGAGACGCAGGTTGCGCCGGCGGGCCCCTCGTCGCTTTCGTCGTAGATCTCTCCGACCAGTTCCTCCATCAGGTCTTCCAGTGTCACCAGCCCCCTGACCACGCCATGCTCGTCGACGACGATGGCGAACATCTGTTTGCTGCGCCGGAATTTCGCGAACAGCTCGTCGATTGGCTGATACTGTTGTGCGAACAGCGGCTCATGGGCCAGTTCGCGCAACGGGGCGTCGACCCGGCCCTCGGCGATCGCACCCAGCAGGTCGCGCAGGTGCAGCACCTTGTACAGCCGGTCCCGGTGCTGCTCATAGATTGGGATGCGGGAATAGGGTGCCTCCACCACGGCGGACAGCACATCACGAACGGTCTGGCTGCCTTCCAGCGAAAAGATGGCGGTATGGGGTGTCATCACATCCCGCACCTTCAGGTCATTGAAGCCGAACACGCGTTCGATGAGTTCCCGTTCGCTGTGCTCGATGGTGCCTTCCCGTTCGCCATGCTGCAGCATGCTGATGAATTCCGACTCGGTCACGATCGGATCCCCCTCGTGGCTGCTCATGCCATGGATCCAGGTTGTGAACTTGCCAAAAATCCATACCAGCGGGTAGATCAGGCGCATGAAACCCAGCAGCGGCATGGCGATAAACAGTGAAACCCGCTCGGAGTAGCGCGTGGCGAGGCTTTTCGGCGTGATCTCGCCAAACACCAGCACCAGGATGGTCAGTACCCCGACCGCCACGCCCGGGCCGGCGCTGCCGAGCCAGCGCGTGGCCACCACGGTAGCCAGTACGGAGGCTGCGATGTTGACGAGATTGTTACCGATCAGGATGGTGGTCAGCATGCGTGAGGGGTCTTTCTTCAACCGGTACAGCGCAACTGCGCCGCGCCGGCCTTCCCGGACCAGGCCCTCGACCCGCCCGATGGACAGGCTCACCAGGGCCGTTTCGGAACCCGAAAAGACGCCCGACAGGATCAGCAGTAATAACAGGGCGAGCAGTTCAGCCATGCATAAGATCTCTTGTGTCCGGTAGCTATTGAAATGGGTCGCTGGATTTTCGACATCACCGGGAATGATTCTCGTTCAGTTGACGTATATCATATCCAGTGTGCTGTCAGATGCAGTAGTTTACTACCGAATAATTGTGCAACCATCTGTATTTTTTGTATAAATGAGCGTCGGCCCCGGTGGAGCTATCAGTGCCGGACGCTTACATTAAACCACCCGGAGGAATTCATGCTTCTCAAGTCATCTTTCATCGCACTGCTGGCCGGTACCTTGCTGGTTGCGACCGCCGCACACGCACGCACCGAAATCCAGAACAAGGGCTCGGATACGCTGGTCAATGTCGCCCAGGCGTGGGCGGAAGCCTACCAGAAGGTCGCCCCCGACGTGGCGATTGCGGTATCCGGCGGCGGTTCCGGAACGGGCATCGCCGCCCTCATCAACGGCACTGTCGATATTGCCAATGCCAGCCGCAAGATGAAAGACAAGGAGATAAAACTGGCCGAGGAGCATGGCCACAAGCCGGTGGAATTCATCGTGGGCTACGACGCACTGGCCGTCTTTATCAACAGTGCCAACCCGATCACCAAACTGTCCA
>DATKZN010000218.1:0-10067 GCA_035527955.1 Gammaproteobacteria bacterium | reverse complement strand
AATCCACGGAAGAACACGGAAAAATACAGGGTGCGCCGTGCGCACCATTGCGTTTGACGTGAACATAAAATAGCCACGGAAGCACACAGGATCACATAGAAAGATAAATCAAGGAATCTCTGATATGTCGTGATTGCACGGAACGAAACGCAATGAAACGCAAATTTCTGTAGGCCTCCTGAACACAGCGAATCATCCAGTTACAGGTATACATCCTCCGTTATCCCGGCACAGGCCGGAATGTCGACGCGTCTTGGGTTCCCGGTTGATATATTTCCGTGTTCTACCATGGCTATTCCTGACTTCCTGCGAAGCCTGGCAGGGCTCACTTCGCTGACCATTACCGGTGCATTTAACGCACCCTACGCCCGCCAGGTAGTTCCGTGTGATTCCGTGACCATGAATTGTAAGCGGGACAGCAATGTGCCCCGACCGGTCATTCCCAGCGCGTCAGTTCAACGGACAGGCACAGCTTTACGGTCTGACTGATTATGATCTGGTGGGTGCGCATGTCGAATTCCGTGCGGTCTACCTGGGTGGTGCCGCGCAGGAAAATGTTTTCCGGCTTTTCGTTCTCGTCCCGTTCGAGCACATCGACCTCGATATCGAACACCACCGGCTGCGTGATGCCGCGCAGGGTCAGGTCGCCGTAGATATAGGCCTGCAGCGGGTTGTACCACTGGAAGGCGCGACCCACGAACAGGATTTCGGGATAGCGCTCGATGTCCATGAACTCGTGACCCTCTACCAGCGGGTCGAGGTCCGGGTTACTGGATACCATGCCGGTGGTGTGGATCAGCAACAGTGCATGGCCATGCCGCTCCATGTCCGGTGGCAGGGTCAGTCCGCCGACGAGATTGGTGAATTCACCGCGGAATTCCTGAAACGGGAAATAGCGTACGCAGAAGCCGACCTTCGAGTTGCCGGGCAGCACGCGGTACAGGCGACCGTCGTGTGCGGCCTTGCGCATTTCCTCCAGCAGTTTCGCGTCGACACGGCCACCCTCGAAGGGCGCGCAGGGCTCGGCTGCATTGCCGCTGCCTGCCAGTAGCACCATCAGTGCGGCCAGTGCCAGAACCGGGAGTCCGTAGCGTTTCATGCTGAGCTAATGCTGATAATCATGATCATGTGCCTGATATCCAAGCTTAAGCTTGCGCCCGTTGAAGTCACTTGATCGTAGTCAAGTTCGGGAGGCATGCCGTTCGCGCAAGGTAATACGCTAAACAACGAAATAATAGCCACGGAAGCACGCGGAATGACACGGAAAAATAACAACGCGGCCGTAGGGTGCGTTTTACGCACCGTGAACAGTGCGCAGAGTGCTCCCTGCGAAAATAATGGCCACGGAACGAAGCGCAAGAATGCCTGGCCATTTCCGTGTTATTCCGTGCGCTTCCGTGGCCATTTATAAACGCATGTTTAATACACAAAACTTGCTGCATGCCAGGACGCAATCAGGGCAGGCTGCGCTGGCAGCTGTGGATATCCGTGCGTAATCAGTGCTTATGCGGTGCTCCTGCCGTCTCCTGTACAGGCGGGAGGAGCAGGGTCGGGTCGATCCGGGCATCGTTCAGGCTGACGCCCCAGTGCAGGTGCGGGCCGGTTACGCGGCCCGTCATGCCGACCTTGCCGATAATGTCGCCGGTCGCGACGGTGGTGCCGGGTTGCACATCGATGGCGCTCATGTGGCAGTACATGGTGACCAGACCCTGGCCGTGATCGATCAGCACGGTGTTGCCGTTGAAGAAGAAATCGCCCGTTTCGATGATGGTGCCGGGGGCGGGCGCGCGGATGGGTGTACCCTCGTCGGCGGCGATGTCCAGTCCGCTGTGCGGGTTGCGCGGCTGGTCATTGAAGAAACGACGCAGGCCGAACGGGCTGCTGGTCGGACCCTCGACGGGCAGCTGGAAATCGGTGACGACCCGGTCCCGGTCGGACCAGTGTTCCAGTGCCGCGTCGATCTGTTGCTTCTCGCGGCCGATCCGTTTCAGGTCACGTTGTTCCGGGTTGACCTTGCGTTTGTCCGTGATGGTGATGCGCTGTTCCTCGTACTGCTTGGCCTCGACGCTGAATGCGAGGCTGAGAGACTTGCCCGCTGCCGTCTTGCCCTGCAGCTGATAACGACCGGGTTTCGTACCGAGTGACAGGCCGATCACGGCATAGTCGGCATCGTCCTCCTGCGTGACCAGCACCTTGCGGCCGTTGTAGCGCAACGAACCGGTGTCGATGTCGTCGGGCAGGCGAATGACGGCAATGCCACCGGGTACGGGCGTGGCGTCGAGTGGCAGGGCATGCACGCTGCCTGCACAGCCCAGGCAGAGACACAGGGCGAAAAGGCGGTGTTTAAGCATGGTCGGTCGGGTCCTGTTGATTTGCATGGGATGTCTCGCCGGCGCCGTTGCACGGATGTACAGGGCGGGACGTGCTGTGTATCAATTTACCGTGCCCGGCGGATGCCGCCAAGCGGCTATTCCGTGTCGACATCGTCGACCGTGCACAGCAGCGTGCCCTGCGCGAGGCGTGCGGCGACCTGTTCGCCCGGCTTGACCGCCGATGCCTGGCGCAGGATCTCGCGTTCACCGGCGCGGCTGACGATGGCATAGCCGCGTTCCAGCGTGGCCAGCGGGCTGACGGTGTCCAGCGCCTTGCAGGCCAGTGCCAGGCGCCGTTGCCGTATCGCGAGCAGCGTGTTCATGGCCGTGCGCAGTCGCGAGTCAATGGCCTGGCGCTGCAGCTCGGTGCGATGGATGCGATGCTGCGGCGTGAGTTGCTGCAATTTCGCATGTAGCGCGTGAAGAGAAGCATGCAGGTTATTGAAATGTGAGCGCATGGCAAGCCGGCTGCGGTTCTCCAGCTCGTCCAGGCGCTGGGCGCGCTGGCGCAGAAACTGGCCCGGGTGACACCGGGCAAGGCGTTGCTCCAACCAGCCAAGGTGCTGGCGATCCTGCGCCAGCCGCTGCTGCAGGCGCCGGGTGAGGCGGGTTTGCAGGGAGGCGAACTGCGCCAGCCAGTCCGCCTGATCCGGGCTGGCCAGCTCGGCCGCCGCCGACGGGGTCGGGGCGCGGCGGTCGGCCACGAAGTCGGCAATGGTGAAATCGACCTCGTGACCAACGGCGCTGACCAGCGGGATGCGGCAGGCATGGATGGCGCGCGCCACGATTTCCTCGTTGAACGCCCACAGGTCCTCCAGCGAGCCGCCGCCGCGGGTGAGGATCAGTACGTCGCACTCGTTGCGGGTGGCGGCTGTATGCAGCATGGCGGCGATCTTCCGGCCGGCGTCCTTGCCCTGTACCGGCACCGGGTAGACCAGCACCGGGATGGCCGGAAAGCGCCGCCGCAGCACGCTCAGCACATCGCGCAGCGCGGCACCGGTCGGCGAGGTGATCACGCCGATACGCCGCGGCAACGGCGGCAGTTCCCGTTTGCCCGCCGGGTCGAACAGGCCCTCGCTGTCCAGTTTGCGCTTCAATGCCTCGAAGGCGTGTTGCAACACGCCATCGCCGGCCTCCTGCATGGATTCGGCGATGAGCTGGTAGTCGCCGCGCGGCTCGTAGAGGCTGATTTTCGCCCGCACCAGCACCTGCATGCCTTCCGCGGGGCGGAAGCGCAGCAGCTGGTTGCGGTTGCGGAACATGGCGCCACGCACCTGGGCCTGGCTGTCCTTGAGTGTGAAATACAGGTGACCGGAGGAGGGGCGCGAGACGTTGGACAGCTCGCCCTCGATCCAGATGCGCGGGAAACCCTGTTCCAGCAGGGTGCGCGCCGCCTGGTTGAGGCGCGACACACTGAAGACGTCGCGTTCCGGGGGCGGGTTGTCCGGGTCTGTGGGCGTGGCCGGCATGACCGGGAAGGATACCCGAAACGGGCCGGGTTTGCGGAGCCAAAGGCCGGATTTATTTCGCGGTAATCGGGCCGGAAAGCCGGGTGGCGCGGTTTACCGGACCAGCCCCAGTCCCTATAATTGGCGCCCATTCATTCACCCGCGGAAACCGAACTCCCATGCGCATTGTGCAGGAAGCCCTTACCTTCGATGATGTCCTGCTGCTGCCCGCGCATTCGACCGTCCTGCCACGCGATGTCAGTCTGCAAAGCCAGCTGACCCGCGAGATACGGCTGCAGGTGCCGCTGCTGTCGGCGGCCATGGATACGGTTACCGAGTCACGCCTGGCCATCGCCCTGGCCCAGGAAGGCGGCATCGGCATCATCCACAAGAACCTGTCCATCGACCGCCAGGCCGCCGAGGTGCGCACGGTCAAGAAATTCGAGAGTGGCGTGATCAAGGATCCGATCACGGTCTCACCCGATACCAGCATCCGTGACGTGATCGCGCTGACCCGCGCCAACAACATCTCCGGCGTGCCGGTGGTCGACGGCGATGACCTGGTGGGCATCGTGACCAGTCGCGACCGCCGCTTCGAGACCAACCTCGACAAGCCGGTGTCCAGCGTCATGACACCGAAAGAGAAGCTGGTGACGGTGCAGGAAGGGGCCGCCAAGGAAGAAGTGATAGGGCTGCTGCACAAGCACCGCATCGAGCGCGTGCTGGTCATCAACGACGACTTCAAGCTGCGCGGCATGATTACGGTGAAGGACATCCAGAAGTCCACGGACTTCCCGAACGCCTGCAAGGACGAGTACGGCCGCCTGCGCGTCGGCGCGGCGGTCGGCACCGGCGGTGACAGCGAGGCGCGTATCGCGGCGCTGGCCGCGGCCGAGGTCGACGTGGTCGTGGTCGATACCGCGCACGGCCATTCGCAGGGCGTGCTCGATCGCGTGCGCTGGGTGAAGCAGCACTATCCGGACCTGCAGGTGATCGGCGGCAACATCGCCACCGCCGCGGCGGCGCGCGCGCTGGTCGAGGCGGGCGCGGACGGTGTCAAGGTCGGTATCGGTCCCGGTTCCATCTGCACCACGCGCATTGTTTCCGGGATCGGCGTACCGCAGATCACCGCCGTGGCGAACGTGGCCGAGGAGCTGAAGAAAGACGGCATTCCCCTGATCGCCGACGGCGGTATCCGCTATTCCGGCGATCTGGCCAAGGCGCTGGCCGCCGGTGCCTGGTCGGTAATGATCGGCAGCATGCTGGCCGGTACCGAGGAGGCCCCGGGCGAGGTGGAGCTGTACCAGGGACGTTCCTACAAGGCCTATCGCGGCATGGGCTCGCTGGGTGCGATGAAAGAAGGCTCCAGCGACCGCTACTTCCAGGAAGGCGGCGAGCCGGACAAGCTGGTTCCCGAAGGCATCGAGGGTCGCGTGCCCTACAAGGGTTCGATGATCGCGATCCTGCATCAGCTGATGGGTGGCTTGCGTTCCAGCATGGGCTATACCGGTTGTGCCAGTATCGAGGAGATGCGCACCCGGCCGGAATTCATCCGCGTGACCAACGCCGGCATGCGCGAGAGTCACGTGCATGATGTGACCATCACCAAGGAAGCACCCAACTACCGGCTGGATACCTGAGGCCGGCGCCCGTCGCCTCACTTTCTCACACGGCATGACAGACAACATCCACGCTCACCGGATCCTGATCCTGGATTTCGGTTCCCAGTACACCCAGCTGATCGCACGCCGCGTGCGCGAAACGGGCGTGTACTGCGAGATATTTCCCTGGGACGCGGAACCGGACGAGATCACCGGATTCGGCGCGCGCGGCGTCATCCTGTCCGGGGGGCCCGAGACGGTCACCGCCGACACCTCGCCACGCGCGCCGTCCGTGGTGTTCGAGTCCGGCGTGCCGGTGCTGGGTATCTGCTACGGCATGCAGACCATGGCGGCGCAGCTCGGCGGCAAGGTGGAAAATGCCGACCATCATGAATACGGCTATGCCCAGGTGCGCGCCCGTGGCCATTCCCGCCTGCTGACCGATATCGAGGATCATACCTCGGACGAAGGCTACGGCCTGCTCGACGTATGGATGAGTCACGGCGACCGTGTGATGCAATTACCGGACGGTTTCAAGGTGAACGCCAGCACCGACAGCGCGCCCATCGCCGGCATGGCCGATGATGCGCGCGGTTACTACGGCATCCAGTTTCACCCGGAAGTGACCCATACCCGCCAGGGCGGGCGCATCCTGCAGCGTTTTGTCATCGATATCTGCGCCTGTGACGCGCTGTGGACACCGGACCACATCGTCGACAGCAGTATCCGCGACATTCGTGCACAGGTCGGCAGCGACAAGGTGCTGCTGGGTCTGTCCGGCGGCGTCGATTCCTCGGTGGTGGCGGCCCTGCTGCACAAGGCAATCGGCGAGCAGCTGGTGTGTGTGTTCGTCGACAACGGCCTGCTGCGCCACCGCGAGGGTGACCAGGTGATGGCGACCTTCGCCGAGCACATGGGCGTGCGCGTCATCCGCGTCGATGCCGAGGCGCGCTTCCTCGCTGCGCTGGACGGCGTGCAGGACCCGGAACGCAAGCGCAAGGTCATCGGCAACCTGTTCATCGAGGTGTTCGAGGAGGAGGCCGCGAGGCTGAGCGGCGACACGCAGTGGCTGGCGCAGGGCACGATCTACCCGGACGTGATCGAGTCCGCCGGTGCCAGGACCGGCAAGGCGCACCTGATCAAGTCACACCACAACGTCGGTGGCCTGCCGGAAGACATGAAGCTGAAGCTGCTCGAGCCACTGCGCGAGCTGTTCAAGGACGAGGTGCGCAAGCTCGGCGTCGAACTCGGGCTGCCCTACGACATGGTCTACCGTCACCCGTTCCCGGGCCCGGGGCTGGGGGTGCGCATCCTGGGCGAGGTGAAGAAAGAATACGCCGACACCCTGCGGCTTGCCGATCACATCTTCATCGAGGAGCTGCGCCGGCACGACCTGTACGACACGGTGAGCCAGGCCTTTACCGTATTCCTGCCGGTGCGCTCGGTCGGCGTGACCGGCGACGGGCGGCGCTATTCCTGGGTGGTGGCGCTGCGCGCCGTCGAGACCATCGATTTCATGACCGCGCGCTGGGCACACCTGCCCTATGAATTCCTCGACACGGTGTCGCGCCGCATCATCAACGAGGTGCCGCATATATCGCGCGTTGCCTACGACATCTCCGGCAAGCCACCGGCCACCATCGAGTGGGAGTGATCCGGTGGCAGTGGGTGAGGGTATTGATTCCTTTTCTTGATGACACGTTGCCTGGCTGGGTATCAATGTAAACAGCCACGGAAGCACGCGGAAAAACACGGAATATCCGTACTGAATGCCTGTCTCTTGCTTGTGAACCTGTGGTCAGCGGGACATCGAATAACACGACACTCCGGGAACAAGTGCCATCAGGGGCTGCCCTGTTTACCTGTTCCGGTTAAATCCATCTGCGCACAGTGATGACACAACACCCGGACGAACACTGGATGAAGCAGGCGCTGGAATGCGCGGTACGCGCCGCACGGGCGGGCGAAGTGCCGGTGGGGGCGGTGCTGGTCGCGGGTGACGAACGGGTTGCCAGTGGCCGCAACCGGCCCATCGGTGCGCACGATCCGAGCGCCCATGCGGAGATCGACTGCCTGCGCGCGGCCGGCCTGGCGCTACGCAATTACCGGATGACCGACACCACGCTGTACGTGACGCTGGAACCGTGCCTGATGTGCGTTGGCGCCATCGTGCACGCGCGCGTGGCACGCGTGGTGTTCGGTGCGCATGACCCGAAAAGCGGCGCGGTAAGCAGCGTGTGCCGTGGCTTCGAGTTGCCCGGCCTCAATCACCGCGTGGCAGCAGAGGGCGGGGTGCTGGAGACACAGTGCGGTGCGTTGCTCAAAGAGTTTTTTCGCGCGCGGCGCGCGTAAATTTGCCGGGAGTGTTCCGGAGTAGTATCGTTGTGATGTGATCCCGAATGCTTTAACAAGGTAAAAACATGCGGTTTTTCGGCTGTATTCTCGCAATTTCGCTGTTGTGTTTCCCGTTCTCTCTGCCGGCCGCCGCGTCGGGCGACGCTGCGGAATACCCGCCGGCGACGGTCGAGATGGACCTCAGGCAGGTTTCCGAACATGTCTGGTTCGCGCAGGGTGCCGCGGGGGTGGCGACCGATAACCAGGGCTTTATTTCCAATGCCGGCGTGGTGATAACCGGTGCCGGGGTGGTGGTGTTCGACGCGCTGGGCACGCCTGCGCTGGGGCAGCTGCTGCTGGAGAAGATCCGCGAGATTACCCACCAGCCCATCGTGCGCGTGATCGTCAGCCACTACCATGCCGACCATATCTACGGCCTGCAGGTGTTTTCCGATCTCGATGCCGAGATCATCGCGCCAGAGGGCGCCGACCTGTACCTGGATTCGCCCGCTGCCAGGGAACGCCTCGAGGAGCGTCGTTTCACCCTGGACCCGTGGGTGAACAGCGCGACGCGGCTGGTGCGGCCAAACCAGCAGTTGAAAGAGGGGACACGGTTCCGTCTCGGGGATGTTGACTTCATCGTGACCGTGGTCGGTAACGCACACTCCGACGGTGACCTCACCCTGTATGTGGAACCGGACCGGGTGCTGTTTTCGGGCGACATCATTTTCGAGGGCAGGGTGCCGTTTCTCGGCGATGCCAACACCAGGCGCTGGGTCCAGGTGCTGGAACGCATGGAACGCGAGAAACTGGTCGCGCTGGTACCCGGGCATGGCGGCGTGGCGGAAAAGCCGAACGATGCCATCAGGCTGACGCTGCGTTACCTGGCGTTCCTGCGCGAACAGATGGGACAGGCCGTCAACGAACTGGTGCCGTTCGACGAAGCCTATCGCGATATCGACTGGCGCGAATTCAGCGACCTGCCGGCATTTTCAGAGGCCAACCGGCGCAACGCCTACCAGGTCTACCTCTCCATGGAAGCCGAACTGCTGGGCCAGTAGGCGCGGACGTGGTCCGCGAATAATTGTTGCCTGTAATTCGCGCATGCCTGCGCTTCCGCGCCCAATCGATGCTCCTGTAGGAGCGGATCCCATCCGCGATCATTTCAAATACCGCATCGCGCATGAGATGCGCTCCTACACCCAATAGTTGCGCCGGCGTAAGAGCGGACGTTGTCCACGATTGAATCACCGTCGCCTACAGCGCCGGTAATCCGAACTGTAGCGGTTCGCGCCGCACACTATCGGCGGAATTGTCCTGCTCGGTCAGCCATACCAGGATGTCGTAATAGGTGCGGATATTCTCCACGTAGCGCACCGGCTCGCGGCCGCGCGCATACCCGTAACGGGTCTGCTGGAACCATTTCTTCTTGCTGAGCAGCGGCAGGTTCTTTTTCACATCCACCCATTTGTCGGCATCGCCCTTGTTTTTCACGGTCAGGATGCGTGCATCCTCCAGGTGACCGAGTCCGACATTGTAGGCCGCCAGCGCGAACCAGGTGCGGTCGGGTTCGGGGATGCGCTCCGGGATGCGTTCGCGCATGCGCATCAGGTACTCCGCGCCGCCACGGATGCTCTGTACGGGGTCGAGGCGGTTTTCGATATCCAGGTCCTCGGCGGCGTCCAGCGTCAGCATCATCAGGCCGCGTACCCCGGTCGGTGATATGGCATCCGGGTCCCAGTGCGATTCCTGGTAACCGATGGCCGCGAGCAGGCGCCAGTCCATGCCGACCTCTGCACCGGCATCGATAAACAGATCCCGGTAGGCCGGCAGGCGCTGCTCGATGTGGGCCTGGTAACGGCGCGTGCCGACATAGTCGAAATCCTCGACATGGCCGAAATAGCGTTCGATCAGCTGCGTCAGCGTGCCGTTTTGCTTGATCTTTTTAAAGAAGGTGATCGCCGCCATGTACAGGCTCTTGTCGGTGGATTTCGGAAACGCCCATGCCAGCGATTGCGGCTCGGCGATATCGAAGGCGGGCTTGAGTTCCGGGTAGAAATGACGGTTGACGGACAATTCGGTGGAATCGGCCACGGTGTAGTCGATCAGCTGTTGCCAGACCATGGCCAGCAGTTCCTCGCTGTCCTGCTCGGAATTGCTCTGCCATTTCAGGTCCGGGTACTTCACTTTCAGTTCCTCCAGGTGTTCCTCATGGCTGCTGCCGGCGAGCACCTCCAGCGTACCGTTCAGGTCGGCCAGTGATTTCGGCCGGAAACTGCCGCTGCGGTAGACCAGTTGTGGTGTGATAGTGT
>DATKZN010000217.1:0-8994 GCA_035527955.1 Gammaproteobacteria bacterium | reverse complement strand
ACCAGTGCCCGGTCATCGGCATAGCCGGTGACCAGCACGCCGTTGCGCTTGGCGAACAGGAACGGCGGGCGGCGCGGCACTACCGCGGAGGGCTGGTCCGCGGGTTGATCAACGCCCTGTAACTGGAATTCATTCATCCGTCATGAAGAACTGCGGCGCCGTGGTTTCCTCTGGCGACGCTGTGGTTTCCTCTGGCGGCGCCTCGACAACCGGCGCGGCGGCGGATGGTACTGCGGTAAACGTGCCGATCTCGGGCAGCACCGGTTGCGCCTTGCCGGGCATCAGGTTGACGCCATCCGCATCCAGTCCCTGCTGCAGGGTCCGGATATAGTTGTACTTGCTGTTGGTGTACTGGCTCGCCACACTGCTGTCACGCAGGATCACCGGATGGATAAACACCATCAGGTTTTGCCGGGTCACATCCGCGGTCCTGGACTTGAACAGCAGACCGAGTAACGGGATATCACCCAGCAGCGGGACCTTCTGCACGCTCTCGCCGATACGCTCGTCGATCAGGCCGCCCAGCACCACGATCTGTCCGTCATCCACCATGACGTTGGTCTTGATGGAGCGCTTTTTGGTAATGAGATCGGCGGCGCCCGCAACACTGTCCGCGATGCTGGAGACCTCCTGCTCGATATCCAGCCGCAACGCATCGCCCTCGTTGATCTTGGGCTTGATCTTGAGTGTTATACCGACGTCCTCGCGCTGGATGGTCTGGAACGGGTTGGTGGCACCGTCGCTGGTACCGGTACTGGTGAACGAACCGGTGAGAAACGGTACATTCTCACCGATGACGATCTCGGCCTCCTCGTTGTCCAGCGTGACCAGCGTCGGCGTGGAGAGGATATTGCTGCCCGTATCGGAGGCCAGGGCGTTGATCACAGCGGCGTAGCTGAACTGGTTCTTCGCGACATCACCGAAACCAAGCAACACATTACCCGCGACACTCGGGAGTGACCCGCCGTTGGCGACGTCCACCACGGCATTGGCGACGTCGGTAATGGGTGAGCCGGAATTGGTGAAGTTCACCACGCCCACCGGAGTCTGCCCGCCCTGGGGATCCGCAAACAACCACTGCACACCGAGTTCGCGTGCCGCGGTGTCCGAGACCTCCGCGATGACCGCCTCGACCAGCACCTGCGCCTTGCGGATATCCAGCTGGCTGATCACGCGCCGCAGGGTGCGCATGATGTCGGGCGGCGCGCTGATGACCAGTGCGTTGGTGGACTCATCCGCCTGGATGTCGAACGAACCGCGCGCCGCGGAGACGGCCTTGCCCTGGGCGGCATCCTGCTCCCCGATCTTGCCCACCCCCATTAGCACGCTGACGATGTCCTTGGCATCGGCGTAGCGCAGGTAGATAACGTCGGTGTTGCCGCCGGAATCCAGCGGGGTGTCGAGATGCGATATAATTGCCCGCAGCCGCAGGCGCTCGGCGCGCTCGCCGCCCAGCAACACGCTGTTGGTCCGCTCGTCGGCGACCAGCACCTGCGCGCTGGCACCACCCGGCGCGTTGCCGGCGGCCGATGCACGGGTGAGGCTGGTCAGCACGCGCACCACCTCGTTGGCCGAGGCGTGCGCCAGCGGGATGACCTCGATCTCGCTGTCGCTGACCTGGTCGATACGGCGGATGATGCTGACCAGGCGCTCCACGTTATTGGCCCGGTCCGAAATGATCAGCACGTTGGTTGCCGGATAGGCCGCGAGGTGTCCCTGCTGTGGCACCAGCGGCCGCAGGATCGGTACCAGCTGCGCGGCGGTGACGTTGTCGACCTGGATCACGCGCGTGACCATCTCGTCACCCCTGCCGGGCTCCCGGTCGGTGGTCGTCGGAATGCTGTCCTGCTTGGCATTCACATCCGGGATGATCTTGATGACCTCGCCGCTCGGCACTGCGGCGAAGCCGTGCACCTTGAGGATGGAGAGGAAAACCTGGTAGACCTCGTCGCTGTTCATCGGGCGCGACGAGATGACCGTGACCTTGCCCTTGACGCGCGGGTCGACGATGAAGTTCTTGTTGGACACCTCGGCGACAGTACTGATCAGGGCGCCGATATCGGCATCTTTGAGGTTAAGGGTGACGGTCTCGGCTCTCAGCGGTAATGCATAAACCAGCCATGCCAGCGCCACCGCAGCAATCATTCCCGGGATTTTCATTGCCTGTTTCCTCAACACCTGTCCTGTTGGGTTTGGGCTGCCGGTTGACACATCGACAGCCGCACCGCCTATCTTGCCTGAATCAGGCGAAAATTACCTGATTATTCATAACCATCCAGCGACAAGCTCTGTTCCTCGCCGTCCCGCAGCAACTTCAGGGTGACCGGTTCGCCGCTCTGCAGGCTCTGCAGTGCCGTGGCACTGTTTTGCGGGTCGGTCAGGGCAAGGCCATTGACCTCCGTGACCACGTCGCCGGCCTGCAGGCCCACCTGCTCGAACAATTGCGGATCCTTGCCGGGCGCCAGTGAATAGCCGATCAGGTTGCCCTCCGGGTCGTTCGCCGGCGCGATGCTCAGCATACGGGCCAGGCTGGCCGGCTGCTGCTGGATCTGCTGCCGCACCGCCCGCAGACGCTCTGCCGGGCTCTGTCCCGAGCGAACCGCGGCCGGTGCCGCAACGGCGGAATATACATTGTTGCCGGGCTTGATATCCGTCGGCAGCCGCAGGGTCTCGTAACGCCCGCTGCGCTGCAGGATCACGCGATCCGGATAGATCGCGCTCAGCTCGGCATTGCCCGGCAGGGTATCGCCGATCGCATAATGCTCGTCCTGCCCGCGCTGGTCGGCAATGATTGCGCGCGCATTGACCTTGTCATCCGACGCCAACGAGCCTTTCAGGGTCAGTTTCAGCTGGGTTTCCGGCGCATCGACCGGCGTGCTGGTCTTGACCGGCTCCGCCGCGACCGTCACCTCGCCCATCAGGTGCCAGCCGGGCAGCTGCCGGACCAGCATCCGGTCGGGATCCGGCTTGGCAGGAATACTGCCGGTTGCCGCGATTACCGGTTGCGCCGGCTCTTCCTGCTGCGGCAGCAGGCCCCAGGTCAGGGCGGCGAGCCGGGACGCGATCCAGATAATCAGCAACAGGTTGACGGCGAGGATGACACGCTTCGCGGTCTTGCCCTGCAGTAGCCTGCCCAGTTCCGCCGGTTGTAATGTTGCTGCATTCATCAACTGACCTGTGACCCTTCAACCTGCCGTGAAGTTTACCCCTGCCGCGTCTGTTGTCGACCGCGACCTCCGCCACCATGGCGTCCTCCGCCCGACCCTTTTGCCGGCCGGCCCTTGCCGCCCGGCCGCGGCGGCGGCCGGTCGATCTTGACCGGCGGCTTGAGTTTACCGATATAGTTTTCCGGCACCGTTGCCACCGGCAGCTTGTGACCGATGTAGGCCTCGATTTCCGGGAGCGAGTAGACGAAATTCTCGCAGGCGAAACTGATCGCATCCCCGTCCTTGCCGACCCGCGCCGTGCGCCCGATCCGGTGTACGTAATCTTCGGCATCCTGCGGCAGATCATAATTGAATACGTGGCTGACGTCGGGTATGTGCAGACCGCGGGCCGCCACATCGGTGGCAATCAGGATCGGCAGCTCCCCCTTCTGGAATTCTTTCAGCAGGCGCTGGCGTTTCGTTTGCGGGACATCCCCCGACAGCACCGCACACTTGAAACCGTTCCCCTCCAGGTAGGACCAGACCCGGTCCGCATTGCGCTTGGTGTTGACGAACACGATGCTGCGGTGCGGATCGGTATGGTTAAGCAGGCCGATCAGCAGGGGAATTTTTTCCTCGTTCGCCGTGTGGTAGAGCAGCTGCCGGACCCGCTCGGCAGTGATTATCTCGGGAACGACATCCACATGGGTCGGGTTGTTCATGTGCTCGTAGGCCAGTTCCTGCACCCGGTGCGACAGGGTCGCCGAGAACAGCATCCCGAGACGCTCCTCCGGTGGCGGGCAGCGGCGCAACAGGAAGCGAATGTCCTTTATAAAGCCGAGGTCGAACATGCGGTCCGCCTCGTCCAGCACGATGGCCTGGGCCATCTTCAGGTTGAAGACGTGCTGCTTGAAATAATCGATCAGGCGGCCCGGCGTGCCGATCAGGATGTCCACACCGGCGGCGATGGCATCGCGCTGCTCGTCATAGCCGGTGCCGCCGTAGGCCAGTCCCAGCTGCAATCCGGTGTGCCGTCCCAGCACCCTGGCGTCATCGTAGATCTGGATAGCCAGTTCACGGGTCGGCGCCAGGATCAGGGCGCGCGGCTGGTTCACCTGGCGCTGCTCACTGGCCGGTCGGGTCATCAGGTGGTGGTAGACCGCGACCAGGAAGGCGGCCGTCTTGCCAGTGCCGGTCTGCGCCTGGCCAGCGACATCGCGCCCCTGCAGGGCGACCGGCAGGGTCTCGGCCTGAATCGGGGTGCATTTAGTAAATCCTGCATCTTCAATACCTTGCATCAGCTTTTCCGGCAGGGAAAAGCTGCTCCAGGTAATTTCGGTCAAATGTGTTTCGGCCATGGTCAGGGTCGCTGCGGCGTGCACGGGCACAGAAATGTCATCGAATTTCGTATTATATTTCAAATGCTTGTTTATATGCCAATGATTGTTGAAAAACGCGGCCCGCGCGACAGATTCGCCACCCGCCGTGGTAGCGCCGACCCCGTCACCCGATGCTACAATCGCCTGCACGGATGGCATCGCGAAAAGGGCCCGGGTGTGCGCATGCGGGGCATGCGCGGCAGATCATTTGGCAGACTGTGACGAACCGGGCTTGTAAATCTTGTGGAATTAGGCTGAAATAGCGCGTATCACGGTGTCACCCCACCCACATGGACTCTGACACACCATTACGACTCCTGCCAAGGTTGCACCTCCCGGAACAGACCTTGACGTGTCACACAACGGAATTCCATTTTCACAACCATTGCGGGCCAGGCCCGGACACCTGCACTGCGGCAAGCCGACAGCCTTTTTCATTCAAGGAGAAATTCAACAGTGAGTGACCACATCCTCCAGCTGACTGACGACACATTCGAACAGGACGTCATCAAGTCGTCTCACCCTGTACTCGTGGATTATTGGGCCGAGTGGTGTGGTCCCTGCAAGATGATCGCACCTATCCTGGAAGAGATCGCCAGCGAATACAACGGCAGGATCAAGGTCGCCAAGCTGAACATCGACGACAATCCGCAAACACCGCCCAAGTACGGCATCCGCGGCATCCCGACCCTGATGCTGTTCAAGGACGGCAATGTGGAAGCCACCAAGGTCGGCGCCCTGTCGAAATCACAACTGACTGCATTCATCGACAGCAACATCTGAACACAAACAAACTGACATACCGGGGATAACTGAATATACGGGCCTGTGCCCGTGCGCCGCACAACTGTACACCCGCTGCTTTACCGGCAAGGCAGTTCAGCATTCCCTGTTCTTTCCCCGGCCCCCGGGCCATTCAAAACAAATCAAACCATGACACCCAGCAAAGGCCACCTATGAACCTGTCGGAACTCAAGCTCAAGCCTGCATCTGAACTGTTGGAAATCGCCCAGGAGATGGGAATCCAGGACGTTGCCCGCCAGCGCAAGCAGGACATCATCTTCTCCATCCTCAAGTCACACGCCAAGAAAGGCGAGGATATTTTCGGCAACGGGGTACTGGAGATCCTCCAGGACGGTTTCGGATTCCTGCGCTCCGCGGACAGCTCCTATCTCGCCGGGCCGGACGATATCTACGTCTCTCCCAGCCAGATCCGCCGCTTCAGCCTCCGCACCGGCGACACCGTGGATGGCAAGATCCGGCCGCCGAAGGACAGCGAACGTTACTTCGCGCTGCTCAAGGTCAGTGAAATCAATTTTGAAAAACCGGAAAACGCCAAGCACAAGGTCGCCTTCGAAAACCTGACGCCGCTGCATCCGAACGAGCGCCTGATACTGGAACGCGGCAACGGCAGCACCGAGGACATTACCGCGCGCATCATCGACCTGGTGGCACCACTGGGCAAGGGACAGCGAGGCCTGATCGTATCGCCGCCAAAGGCCGGCAAGACCATGCTGCTGCAGAACGTCGCGCAGTCCATCGCCATGAACCACCCGGAATGCTACCTGATCGTGCTGCTCATCGACGAGCGCCCGGAGGAAGTGACCGAGATGGCGCGTTCGGTGCAGGGCGAGGTGGTATCCAGCACCTTCGATGAACCGGCCAGCCGCCACGTGCAGGTCGCCGAGATGGTGATCGAAAAGGCCAAACGCCTGGTCGAGCACAAGCGCGACGTGGTGATCCTGCTGGACTCGATCACCCGCCTGGGACGCGCCTACAACACGGTGGTGCCCTCTTCCGGCAAGGTACTGACCGGCGGCGTCGACGCCAACGCCCTGCAACGCCCCAAGCGTTTCTTCGGCGCGGCGCGCAATATCGAGGAAGGCGGCAGCCTGACCATCCTGGCCACGGCGCTGATCGACACCGGCTCGCGCATGGACGACGTCATCTACGAGGAATTCAAGGGCACCGGTAACCACGAAATCCACCTGGAGCGCCGTATCGCCGAGAAGCGTGTCTACCCGGCGATCAACCTGAACCGCTCCGGCACGCGCCGCGAAGAACTACTCACCGACCCGAAAGAACTGCAGAAGATGTGGATCCTGCGCAAGCTGCTGCACCCGATGGACGAACTGGCCGCCATGGAATTCCTGCTCGACAAGCTCAAGGCAACCAAGAACAACAACGAGTTCTTCGAGTCGATGAAGCGCTAACGTGAGACGTGAAAAAACATAATGGCCACGGAAGAACACGGAAAAATAAAAAACACAGTGTAGGGTGCGTTTTACGCACCGGAAACGCTACGCAGGATAGATCCTGCGATTTACGTGTAACGTGAATAAACGGCCACGGAACCACGCGGAAGAACACGGAAGAACACGGAAAAATAAAATCAATACAGGCACTGGGTGCGTTTTATGCTCCATGAGGGGCGCAGAACGTGTGCACTGCAACAGATCCCGTAGGAGCGGACGCGGTCCGCGAACAAATCAGGCACCGGAATCGCGTGTTTCACCGGTATGCATGCCGCAAACAGAATAAGAAGTTATTTGTTGTTATTTTTCCGTGTTCTTCCGCGCGGATTCCGTGGCCATTATCATCGCGCACGAGATGCGCTCCTACCCCAATAGACGGTGCAGGGTGCACTCCGTGCACCGTCGCCGGTGCGTAAAACGCACCCCGCACCCCGTTATGCATTAATTTTTCCGTGTGGTTCCGTGGCCATTTCATCGCGCATGAGATGCGCTCCTACACCCAATAGACGGTTTTGTGTAGGGTGCACTCCGTGCACCGTCGCGTTGCGTAAAACGCACCCTACGTCCCGTTATGAATTCATCTTTTTTCCGTGTTCTTCCGTGGATTCCGTGGCCATTTATCTTTTCACGCTTCACGCTTCACGCTTCACGTCTCACGGTTCACGATAACGTCTCACGTCTCACCCGTCGTTGCCCAGGTTGCGCAGGCGATTGATGCGCAGTTCGAGCGGCGGATGGGTGGCATACAGGCGATTGGTCTTTTCCCGGAAGTTCCGGAACGGGTTTACGATGAACATGTGCTGCGTGGCGCGGTTTGCACCGCGGAATGGCTGTGCACTGCTCGCCAGCTTCCCGAGCGCGGATATCAGTCCCTCGGGGTGCCGGGTCAGGCGCACGCTGGTGGCATCGGCCAGGAATTCACGCTGACGTGACACGGCCAGCTGCACCAGCAGGGCGAACACCGGCGCGAGCGCAGCGAAGGCCACCAGCGCCAGCATGACGAACGCGGCATTGGCGCCACCCTTTCCGGAGCTGCGCGAACGGTCGGAGAAGTACAGCGCACGCAGTGCCGCGTCGCTGACCAGCGCGACCAGGCCGACAATGACGCCCACGGCCGTGGCATAACGGATATCCCAGTTCACGATGTGGCCCATCTCGTGACCGATCACCCCCTGCAGTTCCTCGCGATTCAGTGTATCCAGCAAGCCATGCGTGACGCCGATGGCGGAACGTGCCGGCGACATGCCGGTGGCAAAGGCATTCAGCGCCGGCGTGTCGATGACGAACACGCGCGGCTTGACGATGCCGGCCGCGATCGCCATCTCCTCGACCACATTGTGCAGCACGGGAGCCTCGTCGACCGTGACTTCCCGGGCGCCGGTCAGACGCAGGATAATACGGTCTCCGACATGGAACGCGATCCACGACCACAGCGCACCGATTGCGAACAGCACCAGCGACCACCACACACCCCAGCGACTCACGAACCAGACGTTCCCGACACCTTCGGGCAGGCCCTGCATGGCGAGCTGCAGGCTCCAGCCCATCAGGTAGCCCAGCACGCCGAGTATCAGCAACAGCGCACCCAGCAGCCGCAGGGTCGCGCGCTGGTTGGCGCGTGCCGCGGCGAGAAAATCGGTGCGCCGCAGCACCTTGTTGCGCAGCAGCCGGTGCGCCTGCCAGTCGGCGGTAAACGGCACACCGCACTGCGCGCACACCCGCGCATGCGGACGGTTATGCGCACCGCATTCGGGGCATTGCTTGCTATCAGAGGACGGCATCCGGATCAGTTAATCGTCTGGGCAGAGGGACGTGAGACGTGAAGCGTGAAGCGTGAAGCGTGAAGCGTGAAGCGTGAAGCGTGAAGCGTGAAAAAACATGATGGCCACGGAATCCACGGAAGAACACGGAAAAATAAACATTTGGTAAATGCTGTCCCGTAACCATGACTGAATTTCGCCTGTTTCATCCGCGGTTGTTCGTGCATGCCGACAATTGATATTTCCGTGTTCTTCCGTGGATTCCGTGGTCGTTATTATCGCGCATGAGATGCGCTCCTACCCTAATAGACGGTGTAGGGTGCACTCCGTGCACCGTCGTCGGTGCGTAAAACGCACCCTACGCCCCGCCATGAATTCATATTTTTCCGTGTTCTTCCGTGGATTCCGTGGCCATTATTATCGCGCATGAGATGAGCTCCTACTCCAATAGACG
>DATKZN010000216.1:0-3896 GCA_035527955.1 Gammaproteobacteria bacterium | reverse complement strand
CACGCATGCTGGGTGGCGTAACCATCACCCGCCAGACCCGCGAGCACGCCCGCGAAATGATCGACCAGGCGCAGCAGGCGCCGCCACCGCGCCGCAACACACGCGGACGCAGACCAAAGGCGCGCAGCGCGGATTGACCCGTCAGTACAGGGGATGATGCAAGTCGCTTCCCGCCCCAATGCCCGAAAAAAACCGGCCGCGGAAGGCGCGGGACAACACCGGGCCGAATCGCGAGGTCGACCCCGAAAAGTGAAGCTGGCCGTAAACTGGCCGAATTAACTCACCAGGGGTTCTGACAAACGGCAGGGAAGCTGACAAGTGCGCAGTCGAATATACCAGATTCTCGAAATTGCCCGGGCCGATGACCAGGCCAGTCGCCGCTTCGATATTTTCATCATCCTGCTGATCTCGCTCAACATCCTGGCGCTGGTACTGGAATCCGTCGACGAAATCAGGGTCCAGTACTTCGAATGGTTCTACTGGTTCGAGATCTTCTCGGTTATCGTCTTCAGCATCGAGTACCTGTTGCGGATATGGTCCTGCGTCGAATCCAGAGACCCGCGTTTCCGGGAAGCGCTGGCAGGACGCCTGCGCTTCGCACTGACGCCAATGGCCCTGGTGGACCTGTGCGCCATCCTGCCCTTCTACCTCAGCGTGTTCTTTTCACTCGACCTGCGTTTCCTGCGCGCGCTGCGCCTGCTGCGTATTTTCAAGCTCACCCGCTATTCGACCGCCATGTCGTCGCTGCTGAAGGTACTGCGTGACGAGGCACAGTCATTCGGTGCAGCCTTCCTGATACTGTTCGTCATCATGATCATCGCCTCCAGCGGGGTTTACCTGTTCGAGCACAAGGCACAGCCCGAGGCCTTCAGCAACATTCCGGAAGCAGCCTGGTGGTCGGTGGCGACACTGACCACGGTGGGCTATGGCGACGTCACACCGGTCACAATCGGCGGCAAGATTTTCGGCATTGTCATCATGATCATCGGCATCGGCATGGTCGCGCTTCCGGCCGGCATCCTGGCCTCGGCCTTTTCCGATGAACTGCGCCAGCGGCGTATCGAATACCAGGACCTCGCCGCAACAGTCCTGGAGGACGGCCTGATCACGCCTCAGGAACGGCAAACCATGGAGACCACACGCATCAAGCTCGGCCTCAGCGAGGAAGATGCCGAGCAGATCTTCAGCCGCATTACCCGGGAGGAACTGCACAAGAGTGGCGAGTGCCCGCATTGCCACAAGCCACTCTATGCGCGACGCAAGGACGACCGGGAATCCTGAAAAACACCTTTCTTATTACTTGCCGCGCGAGGCACGCCGTCGCTCCCGGCAAGTTACGCTCTAGAAAGCCGCCGCCTATGCCGTATATCCGGACAGGGCCGAATTCCCCGCACAACCCACGCCACGGGAGACAGGGCATGACGGGAAAACCGTGATTCATACTGGCACTGTGGCTGGCAGCAGACGGAACCTGCAGCGGCGACGAACACGCCGCCTGCACCGACACCGACTATGACTGGCATGCGCATGCGACAGACGCGTTGCGCGCCATCGCCGGAAACTGCAGATCGGGGGCATTCGCGGAACTCAACTATCACCGCGCCTATTGACAGGACCTGCCAGGCGAAAATGCCGCCGTCTCGGGTCTGATTTCCTACCCGGCCGCCCGGGAACCGAACATGGAATCTCACGGTTTGCATATGCTGCTGCTCGATCAGCTGGCACCGCCGTATTATCCCTCGGTATGGGAGCGCGTTGCTTTCCTCAATGCAGAATACGGGATCAGGAACGAAATTGCGGAACTGTTGTTGCGTGGTTACGGTAAGCTGGCGACCTGACTCAGCGAACAGCACACGCCCAACACGCAAGCCAGGTAGCCTGCGAGCAGGCTACTTATCCTGGCAAGCCTTGCAGATACCGTACATGTACAGGCAATGGTCGGTCATTTCATAGCCGAGTTCACTGGCTATCGCGCGCTGGCGTTTTTCGATGGTCTCGTCGACAAACTCGTCAACACGACCGCATTTAAGGCAGACGATATGGTCATGGTGGCCGCCCTCGTCGAGCTCGAACACGGAATGCCCACCCTCGAAGTGGTGACGCTTGACGATGCCGGCCGATTCGAACTGGGTCAGCACCCGGTAGACCGTCGCCAGCCCGATATCCTCGCCTTCCTCGAGCAGCGCCTTGTAGACATCCTCGGCACTGTGGTGCCGGCTGCTGCTGGCCTCCAGGATATCCAGTATCTTCATCCTGGGCAGGGTGACTTTCAGGCCGGCCTTGCGTAATTCACTGGATTCCAATATGTAATCTCCTCTGATGATGCCAACGAGCCTGGACTTGGGGTATCATGCGGCCGGTGCCGAGCAAGTTCACTGGTCCCCGGATGAAAAAGCTGCTTATTATTATAGCCCCCTTTGCCTGCCTGTGGCTGACTGCCTGCTCCATCGCCGACTGGAGACTGGTGCACCGTATCGACGTGCAACAGGGAAATGTGATCGATCAGGACGCACTCAACCAGCTGCATCCCGGCATGACGCGCCGGCAGGTGCAATTCGTTATAGGCTCACCCATGGTCGCGGACGCCTTCCACCAGGACCGCTGGGACTACATTTACCGCATGCAACCCGGCGCGGGCAAAGTCTCTGAAGAGTACGTCACGCTGTACTTCGAGAACGATACACTGACGCGTATCAGCGGCACCCTGCACCCGGAAGCACCTGCCGGTGACGGCACGGTGCCGGCCCGCGAACAGGTAACGCTGGTCGTTCCACCCGAGGAACGCATTCCGCCCGGCCTGCTGAATCGCTTCTGGCACTGGATCACCTTCAGCAAGCTTGACGACAGCAAGATCAAGTAGCCCGCGCGAATCGCGGCTCATTCGCTGTCTGCAGCAGCGGCGCCCTTCTTCATCACCTTGCCCTCGGCGGCACGCTTTTTCCTGACTTCCTTGGGATCGGCGATTAACGGCCGGTAGATTTCCACCCGATCCCCCGGATGCAGGGTATCGCCCAGCCTGCCCGGCTTGCCGAACACACCCACCTTGTTTGTGGCGAGATCGATATCCGGGAACTGCTCGAGGATACCGGATGCACGAATCGTGCGTTCAAGCGTCGCGTCCGGCGCCACCATCAGCTTCAGGATGACCTGTTTCTCCGGCAGCGCATAGGCGACCTCGACGGGAATCCTGTCAGCGTTTTCCATACACGTCTACCGCACGCTGCCGGAATGCATCGACCAGGGAATTGGCAATCTTGTTGAACACCGGCCCGGTCACCATGCTCACCAGCCTGCTGGAAAAGTCGTATTCCAGGTCAAGGGAAATCTTGCAGCCGGCATCGCCCAGCGGCTCGAAACGCCAGCTGCCCTCCAGCTGACTGAACGGCCCATCCACCAGTTGCATGAGGATGGCCTCGTTCCCGACCAGGCGGTTGCGGGTGGTAAATGATTTCGATACCCCGCTCACCGAAAAAGCGATGCGTGCCTGCACCTCGCCATCCACCTGCGACAATGTCCGCGCGGCGCTGCACCAGGGCAGGAACTGCGGGTAGGTATCGACGTCACTGACCAGTGCGAACATTTCCTGCTGCGTGTAGGGCACCAGCGCCGAGCGTATAATGTGTTCCAAGTCCTGTACCTGCATTCGTCAAGTCTTTATATGATTCCCAGGGCACGTACGAACACGATACCGACGGCAACCGGGGTGATATAACGAACCAGGAAGCGCCACAGCGGGTAGAAGAAACGGTCGCCCATATTCAGTTCATCCATGCTCGATTCGCGTGACATGATCCAGGCAGCGAAGATCGCGATCAGCAAGCCGCCCAGTGGCAGCATGATGTTGGCGGTCAAATAATCGAGCAGGTCGAAGATCGTGCTGTCCCTGAATATCGGGA
>DATKZN010000215.1:0-8971 GCA_035527955.1 Gammaproteobacteria bacterium | reverse complement strand
GGCGGTTACCGTGTTATTCAAGCTGCCGGCACCATAGACCTGCTCGAACAGTGTTGCGTATGTTGAATTGCGGATCTTGTCGATGACGCTGGCCATGTCAGGATTGGACATTTCCAGTGGATTCAGGAACGGCGCCCTGGCCTGCTCAACAAGCGTGGCAGCCCGGCCATCGTCAAACTGACCGCCGATAAATGCGCCTGCATTATTGGTGCCGAACACGGGTATCAGGGACGTATAGGCAGCCGTGGGGGCATTGCGATTACCAAATCTGCCGCTAACCGCCCCTTCCGAAGCAGGACGGGTACTGTCCGTATCCGGGTCAGCAAACCCCGCCTGGGCTACATGACAGCTGGCGCAGGACTGGCCGGCGGGTTCGGAAAGGTTGGTATCAGCAAAGATACGACCACCCAGGTCTTCTTTGAGTGGCTGTATATTCACAGCAGTTGAGGAGGAGCCTCCTCCACCACAACCGGATAATATAAAGATGCCAGTGAGCAGTAGCAGGATCGGGATTTTTTTAACCACGCCGCACTCCATAAAAATACCCGGTTGCTTAAAGAATGCTGGAACCCTGCTGTGGAGGAAGTATGTCTGGGCTGCGCACAGATAATCCCGTGAGATCACAGTGTGTGCCGGGCACCAGGATAATGTGGCCTGGATTTTAGCATACCTGTACCGCCATTTTGTGCGCGTCAAGAGGGTGGCCGGTGCATCAGCGCGCTTTGCGCCGATGGCAGGCGCGAGGCGGATTCCTCTCGGCTGAGCGGGTATCTGCGTGCCTGGGTCCTGGAGTCGCTGGTGTACGCAAACCTGAGGCTGACGGACCGGGACTTTGCCCAGGTCGTGCTGCAGGGCCAGAAGTCAGACAGCGTCGTGCTGTCCTCGGACCTGTTCACGATCGGGGGATATGGCAATGTGCGCGGTTATGAGCCGGCCCAGTCCGCCGGCGACAGCGGTGCCGCGGTGAATATCGACCTGTACCGTCAGTTCGACATGCCGGACCGCTGGTACGCGCAGGCCGGGCCGTTCGTGGATTACGGCATCGTTCACAACCGTGTTCAGGGCTCGACGCTCGAGAACAATCTCTGGAGCGCGGGTCTCGGCGCCGAGTTCAACTACCGGCATTCCCATAAGCTGACCAGCAAGCTGCGGCTGGACTGGGCGCGTCCGCTGGCGCACAAGGGCCTGCCGGAGGTCGACGACAATGCCGTCTATGCCCGCTTTACCCAGCTGTTCTGATCCGGCAAACCTGAAGTCTTGCGAATAGCGGCTGATTCCTCCGGTGCTGCGTCAGGCCCCCATGCCATCCAGAACAGTTCCTGTCTGTGGGTGTGAGGCCTGCTGTCCGAATGGACACAGGCAATATCAGCCCTCCGGAAGCCGGTAGCCCGGGCCAGGCGCATACCGGATCTGTCAGGGCAGGGTTGTTGGCGGATGGGTCAACAATCACTAGTATTACACCCCTGTTGAATTCCTGATCCGGAGTTACCCATGAGTGACGCACTGAATTACCTGGTGGGCGCGCGCCCCGATGCCATTACGCACTATTTCAAGTTTTTGAAGGAGGCCGGCAAGCATCTCGATGTCCGCACGCGCGACCTGATTTCGGTGATCACCAAGGTGGACGCCCAGACCGAGGGTGGCTTCCGCCAGTACCTGACCCGTGCGCTGCGCAACGGCGCGACACCGAACGAGGTGCTGGATGCGCTGTTGATGGCCTTTCCGACGCTGGGCCTGGCCAAGATCGTCTGGGCCATCGACATCCTGCTGGACATGGATATTCCCGAGTTCCGGCCCGAAAACCTGTTCGCTGAATCGCGCTGGCACGACGTCGCGAAACTCGACCAGCTGGCGTCGGGCGATGTGACCTACCTGGACTGTGACGGGCGCAGCCTGTTTGTCTACCGGGACACTGATACCCTGCGTGTCTACGACAGCCGCTGTCCGCACCAGGTGACCAACATCCCACACCTGGCGCTGGAGGGTACGCGCCTGACCTGCCCCAAGCACCACTGGGCCTTCGATGTGTCAACGGGGGCGTGTGTCGACATCGGCAACCGTCCGCTGACCGAGTTCGAACACAGGATTGAAGGGGATACCCTGCAGGCCTACTGGTAGGGTATAGGCGGGCCGCGCGACGGCCCGTGGCGCGGCAGAGAGGCGTCAGGTGGCCAGCAGCGCGGCCACACTCAGCTGCTGTCCGGTGATGCCCTTGCTTGCCGTGCTGGCGAGGAACAGGAACGGCTTCACCACGTCCGCCGGCTTGTTCAGGTCGGCGCCGTTTTCACCCGGGTAGGCGATCCGCCGCAGGCCGGTGAGCACCGGACCGGGATCGATGCTGTTGGCGCGCACCGGCGTGTTGGCCTCCAGCTCGTCGGCGAGGATCTGCATGAAACCCTCGAGCCCGGCCTTGGCCACGCCGTAGGCGCCCCAGTAGGCCTTGCCGTGCCGGCCGACGCTGTCGCTGGTGAAGATCACCGAGGCGTCGGCGCTCGCATTCAGCAGGCCCAGGCAGGCCATGGTGAGCAGGCACGGGGCATTGAGATCGGCTTGCAGTGTCCTGAACCACAGCTCTGTTTCGAAATTGCTGAGCGGAACCAGCGCGCCGAGTTCGGCGGCATTGTGAATGAGCCCGTCGAGCCGCCCGAATTCCTGCTGCAGCGTTGCCGCCAGCGCGGTGTAGTCGTCCGGTCCGGCACCCGCCAGGTCCATGGGATAGAGCGCGGGTTCCGGGTGGCCGGCAGCCACGATCTCGTCATAGGCCAGTTCCAGGCCGTGGACGTCCTTGTCGAGCAGCACCAGCGTGGCGCCGTGCGCGGCCAGTGCATCCGCCAGCGCGCGGCCGATGCCGTTGGCGGCGCCGGTCAGCAGGATGATGCGATCCCGCAGCAGGTCGGCGGCCGGCTGCCAGCCGGCCGGCATGGGTGAGGTATCGGTCATGTGTCCGCCAGGCTCGTCTCTTTATCGGTTTCCTCGCATGATGCGACACTGCGTGCCATGCGCTCGATCTGGTCCACCCGGGGCGGTTCCTTCCTGGCCGTGACGCCGAGTTCGGTGAACTTGCGCGCGCCGGGCATGACCCGCGAGTCATAGGAGGCAACCGCCTTGTTGAAGGCGTGCACGCTGCTGTCCAGGTTGCGGCCGAGTTTTGCCAGGTGTTCGGCAAAGGTGCTCAGGCGCATGAACATCTCCTGGCCGACCTCGCGAATGATGTCCGCATTCTCGGCCAGTGCCTCCTGGCGCCAGCCGTAGGCGATGGCGCGCAGCAGCGCGACAAAGCTGGTCGGTGTGGCGAGTATGACATGCTGGGCCAGTGCGTCCTCGATCAGGCTGCGGTCGATTTCCAGCGCCGCACTGAGGAACTGGTCACCGGGAATGAACAGCACCACGAACTCCGGGCTGTAGCGGAGTTGCTGCCAGTAGGCCTTGTTCGACAGTTCCTTGATGCGCGCGCGCACGTTACGGGCATGCCGGGTCAGGTGCGCCTTGCGCTCGCTGTCATCGGTGGTCTCGATGGCGGACAGGTAGGCGTCGAGCGGCGTTTTGGCATCGACCACGACCTCGCGCTTGTCGGGCATGCGGATCACCATGTCCGGTCGCTGCGGGCCCTTGTCGCTTTGCAGGGTTTCCTGCTCGACGAAATCGCAGTGCTCGACCATGCCGGCCAGCTCGGCCAGTCGTTTCAGCGTCAGCTCGCCCCACTGGCCGCGCACCTCGGGCCGGCGCAGTGCCTGCACCAGGTTGCGGGTCTCGTTCTGCAGCAGGCGGTGGGATTCGGCCATGGTCTCGAGATGGGCGGTCAACGAGCCCTGTGCCTGCTTGCGCTCGTTTTCCATGCGGCGGATTTCCGCCTCGGTCTTGCCGAGCGCCTCGCGGATCGGCTTGACCAGGCTTTCTATGGCCTGTTCGCGCTGCGCGAGTTCATCCGCGGCGCGGATGCGGTGCTGTTGCATGTTTTCGTTGGCCAGCTGCAGGAACTGCGTGGTGTTGTCCTTCAGCGCATTGCCGGCCAGCGAGCTGAAGGTGTCCTTGAGCGTGGCAGTGGTCTGCTCGAACATTGCCGTCTGCTGTGCGGATGCCTTGCGCTCGTAGCGGTAGGCCTCGATCAGGCGCGCGTACCTGTACCGCAGCTTGTCGTACTTGCGGTTCTCCATCAGGTAGGCGGTGACGGCACCGATCTCCAGCGAAATGACAATCACCAGGATCAGGAACGTGAGCTCGTTCATCTGCATGGACGGGAATGATACCACCTAACAGGCCGGCTTCGTGGCCGGCGCTAGGGTGCCAGGTCCTATTGCTGTTGCGCGACCCGATCCAGCCAGTCGAGCACTTCGGCGGGGGTGTTGATCGTGCCACTGGCCTGCCAGGCATGCGGGTCGTCCTGCGCCTGGAGATAACCGAACAGCGCCACCAGCGTGTGCATGCCGGCGTTCCTGCCGGCCTCGATATCGCGCTGTGCGTCACCGATGTAGACACATTGCGCCGGTTCCGATCCGGCCTGCCGGCAGGCCAGCAGCATGGGTGCCGGGTGCGGCTTGCGTTCCGCGAGGGTGTCGCCGCTGACTACGCACGCGGCGCGCTCGAACAGTCCGAGATCCTGCAGCAGCGGCTCGGTCAGCCAGCCCGGCTTGTTGGTCACCACGCCCCAGTTCAGTCCGCGTGCCTCCAGTGCATCGAGCAGGGTCTCCGTGCCCGCGAACGGCCGCGTCTTGCCGGACAGGTTGGCGCGGTAGACCGCCAGCAGTCGCTGCCGCAGCGGCTCGAAGGCCGGGTCGCTGCGCGCCAGCCGGAAACCCAGCTCGATAAGGGCGATGCCGCCGTGCGAGACCACCGGCCGGATGGCGTCGAAGGGCAGCGGCGGATGGTTTTGTTCGACCAGCACCGTGTTCAGCGCGTCGGCCAGGTCGGGTGCGGTGTCGAGCAGGGTGCCGTCGAGGTCGAACAGCACGGTACGAATGCGTACCGGCCCGGTGCCCGCAGCGGTGGTGAACGCGGTGCCGGACATCAGGCCTTGCGGAACGCGGCGAGGTAATTTACCGAGACATCGCTGCCGAGCCGGTATTCCTGCGTGAGCGGGTTGTAGCTCATGCCGGTGAGGTCCGTCAGTTGCAGGCCGGCTGCGCGCGCCCAGGCCTCCATCTCGGAGGGACGGATGAATTTCGCGTAGTCGTGCGTGCCTTTCGGCAGCAGCCGCAGCAGATATTCCGCGCCGATCACGGCGAACAGGTAGGACTTGGGATTGCGGTTGATGGTCGACAGCACGATAAGGCCATCGTCCTTCACCAGCTCTGCGCAGGCGGCGATGGTCGCGGCCGGGTCGGGTACATGCTCGAGCATTTCCAGGCAGGTGACGGCGTCGAATTCGCCGGCATGCCGGGCAGCCATTTGCTCGGCGGTGGCCTGCTGGTAGTCGATTGCCAGGCCTGACTCGTGCTGGTGCAGGCGCGCCACGCTGAGCGGGGCCTCGCCCATGTCGATACCGGTGACCCCGGCACCGCGTGCCGCCATGCCCTCGGCGAGCAGGCCGCCGCCGCAGCCGACGTCGATCACGCGCTTGCCGGCCAGCGGCACCAGTGCATCGATATAATCGAGCCGCAAGGGGTTGATGTCGTGCAGCGGCTTGAATTCGCTGTGCGGGTCCCACCAGCGGCTGGCCAGTTTCTCGAATTTCCCGATCTCGTCGGGATCGACGTTGTGTACTGGCTCGTTCATGCGGTTGATCCGATCCGTGCCTGCCATTCAAGCGTGCGTGCAAGGATATCATTATCGTCCAGCGTCGTGAGGCGCCGGCTTTTCAGCAATTGCTGGCCGGCCACCCACACGTCGGTGACCTGTTCGCGTCCGCAGGTATAGACCAGCTGGGATACCGGGTCATACAGCGGTCGGGCCTCGAGCGTGTCCAGGTTGACGGCGGCAACGTCAGCCCACTTGCCCCTGACCAGCGAGCCGGTCTCGCTGCCCAGCCCCAGCGCCCGTGCGCCGTTCAGTGTCGCCATGCGCAGCACGGCGTGCGCCGGCAGCGCGCTGGCGTCGTTCGCCACCATCTTGCCGAGCAGGGCGGCGGTGCGCATTTCGCCGATCATGTCGAGGTCGTTGTTGCTGGCGGCGCCGTCCGTGCCCAGCGCGACGTTGACGCCCGCCGCCAGCAGTGTCTGCACCGGCGCCAGGCCGCTGGCGAGCTTGAGATTCGATTCCGGGCAGTGCACGACGTGTCCGCCGGCGACGGCGAAGTCGGCGATTTCCTGCGTCGACAACTGGGTCATGTGCACGGCCATCATGTTGGGTGCGATCAGCCCGAGCTCGTGCAGGCGGGCCAGCGGCCGTTTGCCCGTGAGCTCCACGGCCTTGTCGATTTCCTCGGCTGTTTCGTGTACGTGCATGTGTATGCCGATGTCCAGTTCGTCGGCGAGCACGCGGATATGCTGCAGCGGTGCGTCGGACACCGTGTACGGCGCATGCGGCGCGAACACCGCCCGGATCAGCGGGTCGCTGCGGTAGTGATCGTGCACCGCAAGTCCCTTGGAGATGTACTCGTTGGCGTCACCGGCCCACACGGTGGGGAAGTCGAGCACGATCAGCCCGACGCAGGCGCGCATGCCGCAGCTTACGGCGACACGCGCGGTGACGTCTGGAAAATAGTACATGTCATTGAAGCAGGTGGTGCCGCAGCGCAGCATTTCGGCGATGGCGAGCTGCGCACCGTCGTGCACGAATTCCTCGTTGACCCAGCGCGACTCCGCCGGCCAGATATGGTTGTTGAGCCAATCGTGCAGCGGCAGGTCATCGGCGAGCCCGCGCAGCAGCGACATGGCGGCATGGGTGTGCGCGTTGACCAGGCCCGGTATCAGCAGGTGCCGGTCGCGTTCGTGTTCGTTGTCGGCCGTGTAGCGGGCGCGTGCCTGGTCGGTTGGCAGCAGGTCGACGATGCGACCTTCATGCACGACCAGGCTGTGGTGTTCGTGCAGCGTGTTGTCCGGCTCGACCGGTGCGATCCAGCGGCCGTGGATGAGGGTGTCGACTGTAGTCATGCCCGGGTTCCGGAAACAGCTTCAGGAAGGCCGAGTATAACGGAGACGGGCAGGGTGCAGATAGCCGGCGACGCGCGGGTGCGCCGCCGGCCGTTCGCCGTTCAGGCAACGTGGTGCATGTGCACATCCCGCTGTGGGTAGGGGATGAGGTAGGTGTTGATTATCTCTGGATCCAGGAATTTCTGCAGGTCGATTCGTTATGCCCCCGTTATTATGACAATAAAAAACCCATCGCCCTTGCGGGCGATGGGTTGGTGTTGCGACAGCAGGATTACTGCTTGCGTTGCACGCCGATGCTGACTTCCACGCGGCGGTTCTGGGCGCGGCCTTCCTTGGTCGCGTTGCTGGCAACCGGGCTGGATTCGCCCATGCCGGTGACGGACATCAGGCTGGTGGCTACACCCTTGCTGGCCAGGTAGTCACGCACGGTGGTGGCGCGACGCACGGACAGTGCCTGGTTATAGGATTCGGCGCCGGAACTGTCGGTGTGGCCGACGATCTTCACGTCGACGACACGGTCATCGCGTTTGATCTTGTCGGCCAGATCATCCAGTTGCGCCTGACCTTCCGGCCGCAGGTTGGACTTGTCATGGGCAAACAGGGCCTCGGAGGTCAGCGTCACGGTCTCATAGGTCGGGGCAGGGGGCGGGGCCGGCGGTGGCGGCGGGGCCTTGGCCTCGACCGGTGCCGGGGCGCCGCAATCGACCGTCATCATGTCCTCGCTCCAGGAACCGGTCTTGACGCAATTGCCGCTGCCGTCCGTGAGGTAGTGACCGCTGTTGTCGCCGACATAACCGGCGTTGGCCTTGCCGGCCTCATGTGCCGTGGCGGTGCTTGCGAAAAGCACACCGGCTGCAATTGCCGTAATCACTCCGCCGAGTTTCAGGTTGTTGTTCATTGGATAGCCACTCCTGTGGTTTTGATAATAAAAAAATCTGGTTTAGAAATAATTAAAAATCGGTCTGGCATTCTGGTGGATCTGATTGCCTCATTCAAGGATGAATGGTTGAAAACCTGGGTCTTGTCATTGCTGGTGCGCACTTTACAACACGGAAATGCAAAAATGCAACAGCAATTTTCAAAAAAACCACATTTCGATCGATGTGTTGCTGGTATGCAACAATCGTTCGAGTCTTTAACCTATGACAGGTAATACCAACCCTGTTTTAATTATGGCAATTTTAGACGCCATTGCGTCCCGGTGCCAGTTCTGCCCGGATCTCCATTCCAGGATTAAATCAGTACAATGACGCCCCTGCCATCGCCAGCGAGTATTTCCAGCCACATGTCAGTACAGCCAGAATTCCGTGCCATTGAGTGGACCGATGCCGGTCTGCGTCTGCTCGACCAGCGCCTGTTGCCGGCGCGTGAAGAATACCTGTTGCTCACCGACGCACCCGCTGTCGCACAGGCGATCCGCGACCTGGTGGTGCGCGGCGCGCCCGCGATCGGCATCACGGCCGCCTATGCCGTGGTGCTGTCGGTCCAGCGGCACCTGCAGGCCGCACCTGCCGACTGGCGCGCGGAGGTTGCACGGGATATCCAGGCCCTGGCGGCGGCGCGCCCAACCGCCGTCAACCTGGTGTGGGCGCTGCAGCGCATGCAGGCGGCACTCGCGGCGGCCGGCGAGCGGCCGGTACCGTCGCTGCTGGCAACGGCCCGGGCTATCCACGACGAGGATGTCCAGGCCAACCGCCGCATGGGGGATGCCGGCGCGGCGTTGATCAATGCGGGCGATGCCGTGCTGACCTACTGTAATACCGGTGCGCTCGCCACCGGCGGCTACGGTACCGCGCTGGGCGTGGTGCGCAGTGCCTGGGCGGCGGGCAAGCTGGCCGCGGTCTATGCCGGCGAGACACGCCCGTGGCTGCAGGGGGCGCGGTTGACGGCCTGGGAGCTGGTCCGCGATGGTATCCCGGTAACGCTGATCACGGACAATGCCG
>DATKZN010000214.1:0-3683 GCA_035527955.1 Gammaproteobacteria bacterium | reverse complement strand
GCGAAGAGTTTCGTAAAGCGTGACTGGCCTGCACTGGTCAGGCTGATAGAAGCGCGTGGCTGCAGAATCGCGTAGCCTTCGACAATGCGTCCCTTGTTGGCGTCGTACACCGGCCGATTGAGCAGATGGGCGATGTTACCTGTCAGTGTGCGTGCCGCGTCGCGGGGCAGATGCGTATCGGTATCCAGGGTGATGACGTACTTGATCGAACCGAGGATGGACAGTTCACCGACAATATCCGAGAAGGCCGTTGGCTCCCCTCCCCGCAGCAAGGCATTGAACTGCTCCAGTTTGCCGCGCTTGCGCTCGTAGCCCATCCACACCCGCTCAACCGGATTCCACGCTCGAGATCGGTGGAACAGATAGAAGATGCACGGGCGGTCCTCGCGGTAGGTCTCGTTGAGCGCCTCGACGGCTGCGCGCGCATGGGCGAGCAACTTGTCATCGCCTGGCAGCGTGCGTTCGGGTGCGTCACGGAAATCCGTCAGCAGGGCAAAGAACAGATTCGGATCGCGATTACCGAGATAGCGGATCTCCAGGGCCTCTACAAGATCATCGATCTCTTGCGGCCTGCCCAGCAAGGTGGGGACGATTACCATCGTGCGATGAGCGGCTGGAATGCCTTCCGAAAAATCCATACGGGGTAAGGCCCGGGGCGGCAAGACGAGCGTGGCCAGCAGGTTCACCAGTGGCACGGCCAGCGCCGTGACGCCGATGAAGCCGGTGATCGCAAAAAGCCAGTACCGCCAGTCCCCGGGCTCGAACCCGCCGAAAGAGACCAGCACGACCGATGTCAAAAGCAGCGTGAGTAGCAGGATGGGTCCAAGATAAAGGAACAGGCGGAAATGCCGGCTCGCCCGGCTGGCTCGTCTGGTCCACGACAAACGGCAGCCGACCGCACGCTCCAGGCACTGCCGCCCGCGATCGATCAGGTAGTAGCCGACATGGGCGCTGCGGTCATTGCTGCCCAATCGCCCTGCAGCCGTCTGCGCGAGAACAATCGCCTCGCGTGCCACCACTGACTCACTGCACGAACTGTGCGCACAACCCCGGGCCACGTCCTCGATGACATGCCGGTACCGGTCGCGGGTGGCGAAATCCTGGCTGGCGTGCATCCCCATCGGGTCTTCACGCAATGTTTGCTCGACGACACTGAGCGATTCAACGAAATCCTTCCAGTCCATTGCACCGATGAAACGCAGACTGCCGATACTGTTGGCGATGGAGATCTGGTTGGTTGCCGCCGTGCGGCCGGCCGCCGCGGACAACTGTGTTGCGGTCACCCCTTCGTCGATGAGTTTTTGCTCGAGCCAGGTTTGAACGAAGGCCATGGCGGGCCCCTGGGCCTGGAGTCTGGCGTAAAACTCCTCCACAAACGGTGCTGTCAACGGCACATCGGCATTCGCAAACTCGGCGAGCAACTGGATTAGCTGTTTCGGTTCTTTCTCGGCGGTCACCAGCATACGGTCTGCCCACCTGATGGCCGCGTCACGCTCCTCACGCCGACGGGCGATACGCAATCCGACGCGGCGCAGGTTTTCCAGCAACGCCAATTGCAGCATGATCGGAAATGCCCACAATTCGCCCAGCTTTAACGGTTCAGCACTCTGGTAGGCGGCGACGAACTGGGTGGCATTATCGCTATCGACACGACCGTCCATGTGAGAGATCAATTCCAGCGCCAGGTCATAGATGCGGGGGAAACCGGCTGACAGGCCATTAGCCAATCGCGGTAACTGCCGGCTGTAGCCACGCGGGAGATGCCGACGTGCCAGACCGATCTGCTGCTCGATGAGATAGTAATTGTCGAGCAACCAGACTTCTGCCGCAGCAATCCGCTGTCCCGGCCTGGCTGCGGCTGTCACGATGTCATACGCCGCCAGCAGAACACGCGCATTGTCCGCCAGCCGGGGCAGCAACCGGTCCGGCCCCGGACGCGGATCGATGCCATGTTGTCCAGCCAGCGTTACCGCGTGGCGCTTCAGTTGCTCGATGCTGAACAGCTCCGAGCGCAGTAACTCAGTATCCTGCTCGTTACGCAGCCCATTGCGTGAGCGTGATGAAACACCGAAACCCTTGATGACTATGTCGTTCTCCTCGCCTGAACCCGGGGTGACCGGCGTAACACCGGGCTATTGTATTATGTCTGCCTGTAAGTCATACCACGCGTTATTATCGAGCCGTGTGAGACTGTTTTCCATGGCCGGACAACACACTCAACAGCGCGATACCTGCCACCACGGGGACGACTGACACCAGGAAAATACCCGATTTGGCGCTGTCGACCAGATTCTGGCTGAAAGCCAGGTTGACAATGAATAGTTCCATCGTGAAACCGGCACCGGCAAGCAGGGTTCCGCCCGCCAGCAAGGCCAGCCAGATTCCGGGGGAAGTCCAGTGCGTCATGGAAGAAAAACACCGTCATCAGGCCGTCGTTGATCCCCTCTCTCAACGAACGGACGAACTCAAATGTCCCGTGCTAACGACCGGGCGATGTCTCCTGGAGATTCTCATAAAGATGAGTCCACGGGGAATTTGACAGCCCGGGGCTGCGACAGTGAACATCAGAAATATGGCGCCGCCGGTTGCCTCTCGATTTAAAAACCCGGAAAACGGTTTTGTCAGCCGATCGACGAACTCCTTAGGCAGATCGAGTGATCCCGGTATCAGCCTTCCTGGCGTTACTCATTCAGGCCTGTTGCAGAATCAGATTCTGTCATTTGATGAAGCAGGAGTATTTGACGGATTCTGTAAGCTGGCAGTATGTGAATGCCGGGGCCAATCACGTGTACGCGTTTCGGCGAAACGCCTGGTGGAGGCAAGGCAGGCCACCGTACTCCCGCCATTACAGCGTTCGATCAACGTATGCGGAATGCCTGGCCGTGCCCGGCAAACCGATGCGGCGTTACTGATCAGGCTGGTAGCGGCCTCCCAAATCGGATTTAACGAACCCCGTTATCGCCCAGTAAACCGCTGGCTTCCTTCCGGGACTTCTTGGCGGCCTTCTTTTCTTTTGGCGTCAAGACAGCTTTCTTCTTCTCTTCCTTGTTACTTTTTCGTTCTTTAGACATGGTGTTTCTCCAGGTAATTGTCTGATTATATTCAGCCTTCTACTGCCAGGCCCGGCCGTCCAGGCCGCATCGATTGGTTCATGGCTGCCAGATCCAGTCATGGCAGAACACAGTTCTCTTTTCGCTTGTTGTAGGACCGGTTACATTCCCAGTCGGTTCCGGAAACATTGAGATAAGCGTTCTCCGGCACCCTCACAGCGACACAAGCCTCCTCGACCGCGCGAAAGCCGCGATCGCACTCCCAGCCAGTCCCGTAGGAGGAATCCGTCAAATATCCGTTCGGCGGCACCTTCACAGCAACGCAGGATTCATTAGTCTTGCGATACCCGCGCTCGCACTTCCAGCCCGATCCGGAGGTGGAGTCCACGTAATATCCGTTCGCCGGCACCTGGATGGCAACACAGGAATCATCGACCTCACGATAACGCCGCCCACAATTCCAGCCGCGCCCGAAGGAGGTATTAGTAGGGTATGCATTGACAGGCACCTGGACGGCTGCGCAGGTATCGTTAAGCTCCCGGTAACCTCGTCCGCACCGCCAGCCATCCCCGTAGGGTGAATTTGTGGAGTATGCATTGACTGGCACCCTGACGGCTGCGCAGCCCCCGCTGA
>DATKZN010000213.1:0-4369 GCA_035527955.1 Gammaproteobacteria bacterium | reverse complement strand
CCCTTGTTGCCATGAAAGACTATCAGCACGATTTCATCGATTTCGCCATCCAGGCCGGCGTATTGCGCTTCGGTGAATTCACCCTGAAATCCGGCCGCGTCAGCCCGTATTTCTTCAATGCCGGCCTGTTCAATACCGGCGAACACCTCGCGCGACTGGGACGCTGCTACGCGCAGGCGATCGTCGACAGCGGCATCGGCTTCGACGTGCTGTTCGGGCCGGCCTACAAGGGTATCCCGCTGGCCGCAGCTGCCAGCATCGCGCTCGCCGACCACCATGCCCGCAACGTGCCCTGGTGCTTCAATCGCAAGGAGGCCAAGGATCACGGCGAGGGCGGCAACCTGGTGGGTGCGGCACTGGAGGGCCGGGTACTGGTCATCGACGATGTCATCACCGCCGGTACCGCCATCCGCGAATCGGTCGACATCATTCAGGGCGCGGGGGCATTACTGGCCGGTGTCGTCATCGCGCTCGACCGGCAGGAACGTGGCCGGGGCGCGCGCTCCGCCATCCAGGAAGTCGAGGACGCACTGGGCGTCCCCGTGGTGAGTATCGTGCGTCTGGAACACCTGCTGGAATACCTTGCGGCGCAACCGGGCCACAGCGACGACGTCGCCAGGATCAGGGCATACCGGGAGCAGTACGGGGTCTGACCCGATTCCCACGTCAGGACGCCAAGACAGTCAATCTCGCGCAGAGACGCAGAGGGCGCAGAGATGTCAGTGCGTTGCTACAGTACGCGCAGGATGCGATGACGAAGGAACCGCATCTGCCCGGACCGATGCGATTCGCGGTTTCACCGCATCCGCGCGGGCTCTCAACTCTTGGACAGTAATTCTGCAGTATACCCGAGCGATATACTGCGTATGCTCTACACGCCTCGTAATCTGCACAGTAACAAGATTTTGAATTCTCTGCGCCCTCTGCGTCTTTGCGCGAGGAAGTCTTTGTTGTTCCAGGTGGCTTTGCGTCCTGGCGCGAGCCACTATCCGGCGATGAGCTTGACTCCCACCAGCAGCGTCACCAACTCGAACGCCCGCTTGATCCAGCGGTTGCCCGAGCGAATGGCAAGGTGTGCGCCGAGGTAACCACCCAGCAGCGAACCGAGCAGCAGCGCCGGCAGCCAGCTCCAGCGGATATCACCGAGGATGCCCAGCATCATCGCGCCGGTCCCGTTCCAGAACACGCCGACCAGGATCAGGGTGTAGGCGATGGCGCGCCGGTAATCAAGGCCGAACCAGCGCACCAGCCAGAGTGTCACGAACAGGCCGGTGCCGGAAGTCAGCGAGCCGTTCAGCACACCGATGGCGAACAACACCACTCCGCCCCAAAGCCGGGCACGCGTGCCGCGGTTGACGGGAATCACAGTCTGGCCAAGATTCGGATGCAGCCAGGAATAAATACCCAGTCCTGCTGTCAATATACCCAGTGCGATCTCGGCCATGCGCTCGTCCACACTGAGGATGATATTGGCGCCCAGCAGGACGCCCGGAAGGCCGCTGATCAGAATTGTCGCCGCAAGACGACGATCCAGCGGCGCCTCTCTCAAGTGCCTGATTGTAGCGCCGATACCCAATGCAACGCTGGCGACCTTGTGCGTCGCGAGTGCTATTGCAAATGGCAGGCCAAGGAAGATGAGCACGGGAAGCTGGATCAGTCCGGCACCACCTCCCGAAAATGCGGAAAAGACATTGGCCAGCAGAGACAGGAGGAAAAGGATGAGTTGTTCCGGCAGGTTCACGTTTTCTCCCCTTTCCCGTTTGCGGTATATTGCGCAACCAGCAGGGTTGCAGAAATTTGCAAGCGCAACAAGACCGGTAAACTGACCCAGAAATGAAGAGAATCATCTGCACAATGCGCTGCCTGTTGGCGATCCCGGCACTGTTCCTTGCCGGCTCGGCACTGGCCGAGCGTGCCTACAAGTGGGTCGATGCGGATGGGAATATCCAGTACACCAACCGTCTGCCACCCGAATCCGCATTCACCGAGCGCAAGGAAATCAACGAGCAGGGTCGCGTCGTCAAGGTCTACAAGGCACCGCTGACCGCGGAAGAGAAGGCCGAGGCAAAACGACTCGAGGAACTGGAAGCGAAGAAAACCGAGCGCGCCGAAAAACGCGCCATTCACGACCGCAGCCTGCTTGCCACCTACTCCAGCAAGGACGATATGCTGAAGGCACAGGATAACAAGATTTCAATGGTGCAGGGGCTGGTGAAACTGACCCACAGCCGCATCCGGTCGATGCAGGAGCGCCTGCTCGTGCTGACCGAGGAAGCCGCCAGCTACGAACGCAGCGGCAAGGAACTGCCCTTCACACTGCAGCACCAGATCAAGAACCTGCGCGACCAGATCACCCACAACAAGGAATTCTCGCTCGACAAGACGGCCGAAATCGAGGAAATCAGGAAGCAGTTTGCCTTTGACGCGAAACGCTACGAAGAACTCACGTCCGGCACGCCACCCAAACCGGACAAGCGCAGGTCGGCACTTGATCTCGCCATGGACCATCCCGACCTCGACCTGGACCGGCGTGACCGCACCCTGCTGAGCACGTTCACCAGCGAGGACGACCTCGTGTTCGCGCGCAACGAGGAACTGGAAGTACTGGACCGCGATATAAAACAGGCCTACTACGATATTGAGGGTCTGCAGCGGCACCTGGCAGAGCTGTCCGACAATGCCGACGAATACGAAAAGCGCGGCGAGGTGCTGCCGAACGACCTGATCAACCAGATGAAGGACGTCATATCGGAAATCGCCATCAGCGAGACCAGGCTGCAGGCGAAGCGCCGGGAAAAGGCGAGCGCCGAGCAGAAATATGCCAGTGACATCGAGCGCTTCCGCTTCCTGATTTCCAGCATCAACCGCTAGCCCGCATTTCTCACCGGGCGGCGGTTATCCGGCATAATGAGCTGAAACCATGAAGCTAGTACCCATTCGTCAACAAACAGTGTGTCAGTGACCGGTGCCTATCCCGGTGAAAATTGCGGGCTAGCCCGTACCGGTCAGGACGAGATCAGCGTACCCACACCCTCGTCGGTGAACAGCTCCACCAGCACGGCATGCGCGACGCGTCCATCGATGATGTGCGCCGCGCCGACACCGCTGTTGAGTGCCGACATGACGCAGCCGATCTTCGGCAGCATGCCACCCTGCACCGTGCCATCATCGATCAGGCGCTTTACGTCCCTTACCTTGAGACCGGTCAGCAGCTGGCCCTGTTTGTCGAGCAGTCCGGGCGTGTTGGTCAGCAGGATCAGTTTCTCGGCCTTCAGCACCTCGGCCATGTGACCGGCAACCAGGTCGGCATTGATATTGTAGGAATGCCCGTCCTCGCCCACACCGATCGGCGCGACAACCGGGATGAAGTCGCCGCCGATAAGCATGTCGACGACGCTGGCATCGATGCTCTCGACCTCGCCGACGTGACCGATATCGATGATCTCCGGCGCGTCCAGGTCCGGGGTATGCCGCTTGATGATCAGCTTGCGCGCGCGGATCAGATCGCCGTCCTTGCCGGTCAGGCCCACCGCGCGCCCGCCGTGGCGTGTGATCAGGTTGACGATTTCCTTGTTGACCAGTCCACCCAGTACCATCTCGACCACGTCCATGGTCTCGTCGTCGGTCACGCGCATGCCGTCGATGAACCGGCTTTCCTTGCCGAGTTTCTCCAGCAGCTTGCCGATCTGCGGACCGCCGCCGTGCACGACGACCGGATTGATACCGACCAGCTTCATCAGCACGACGTCACGGGCAAAGCCGCTCTTGAGCTCCTCGTCCACCATGGCGTTGCCACCGTACTTTATGACCACGGTTTTGCCGCGGAAGCGGCGGATGTAGGGCAATGCCTCGGTGAGGACATGTGCGACGTTTTTGGCGGATTCGGGGGTCAGCGACATGCGACAGGTACTCGATCTGCGAGAAGGGTAGGTATGCGAAGTTTACGCGTGAGCACGGCGGGCTCACAAGGGCCCGGCAGGACGTCGCCGGCCCTGCGCGTCGCGGCGGCTAGCCCGCATTTCTCACCGGGCGGCAGTTGACTAACATAATGAACTGAAATTATGGAACTGATACTCATTCATCAACAAACACCGCGTCATCGGGCGGCGCCTATCCCGGCCCTGACTGGTTCTCATGCACCCGTACTTGCGATGTACAGGGACGTACAAGTGGTTGCTCTCGCACATCCCTGTGCTTCGCGACACTCGGACTCCTGTCCATCGTCGCGGGAGACAGGAAGTCGGGAGCGACCTGTTCACTCAAGTGGTAGCTACGGCTACATCGCTTCGAGGGGCGGAAGAGGGGCCCCGCCGCGCAGCGGGGGGGATCTGACCCCCGGTGGAGCGAAGACCCGCGGTGGTATTCGAAG
>DATKZN010000212.1:0-6742 GCA_035527955.1 Gammaproteobacteria bacterium | reverse complement strand
GGCGACACCGAGCGTAGCGACTATATCGAAGGGCGCCATCGGCTATGCTACCGGCTGCCACAGGCGTCTGACGAACCACGCGAGTCCATAACCGCCGGCAAATACGGCGAACATGAACGCCCAGCTGCCGACCGACATGACAGCGCCACCGCTCAACGCCTGGCCCGAGGTGCAGCCGCGCGCCAGCCGTGCACCATAGCCCATCAGCATGCCGCCGGCGAAGGCGAAGGCCCAGCGGGTGCGCGGCGTGATTTGCGGGCCGTGATAGGTCTGCAGACGGACGCGGCCGCGCAGCAGGCCTGATGCGAAGCCGCCGATCATCACGCCGACCACCTCCAGTACGATCCAGTGGCGCAGCGGGTCCCGGTCACCGCCGGCCAGTTCCGCGAGGTAGGGTGACTTGTCGACGTATTCGGGTACGACCAGGTCCTGGATCGCGACGGCGATGCGGTTTACGCCGCCGGAGGCACCCAGCCCGTGGCCGGTGATGAAGAACGACAGGAACAGCAGTACGCCCAGCAGCGCGCCGCCCACATAGGGGTTCCAGTAGTTATTCTTTTCGGACAGGTCGTTCATGGTTCGCTCCGTATGGTTTTCTCGAGTGCCTGCCAGGATTCCGCGACACCGCGTCCGGGCAGGAACCGCAGGCCGCCGTCCGCCTTCATTTCCCAGCTGCCGTCGAGGATGATCTCGGTGGTGTCATGTATCAGCACCGGTTTCACGCTACCCGGGATATAGGGCGCCAGATCAAAGCCAGGCAAGCTCTTTTCCCCGTTCGGGTGACAGACACTGCAGTCACGGTTTACCCGCGAGCCGTGGCGGATATTGTGATGAATGTGGTAGGCACGCACCTCGCCGCGAACCAGCGGGTTGCGCACACCCGCGGCGCGCAGCCGTTCCTTGATCAGTATCAGCTTGGTGGTATTGTCCAGGCGCAGCTCCCGCCGGTCCAGCTGCCCATCATGATTGGCGTCGAATGCCTCCATGATCTCGGCGGGGTAGCCGTCATCGGCGAGCCAGGCCGCGCGCAGCTGCGCCGTGGCAACCGGCTCGTGGCTGTCCCCGTTCGACCAGTACCACTTCGCAACCAGATTGTAGGGCAGCACCTGGTTCCTGCCCAGCGCGCTCTTGCCGACCCGCAACAGGGGTCGGTAGCCGGTGATGTAGGACTTGTTGAGGTCTGCCAGATCGGTGTCGTCGATGCCGCGATAGCTGATCAGCGGCGAACCGTCCGGCTGCATGACGGTGCTGTCGATGCTTTGCCGCGCACCCATTTCCAGTCTCGGTATGTGGCAGGACTCGCAGGCGACCGCGTTGAAGTGACGTGCCGGTTCCGGCAGCCAGGTATGGGTATTTTCCAGACTGTGGCAGCTCTCGCAACGGCGTCTGATGCCCACGGACGGGACCACGTTCGCCGGGGTCGCCCTGCCGGCCAGGCGCAGCGGGCGCTTGCTCGAATAGTGGCAGTCGCCACACGAGACCAGGCGCTCGGCATGTACGTCCCAGACCAGGTCGAGGCTGTCCTTGTTCGCGTGGTTCATGCCGGACTGCAGCACCGGCTGTGGTGAGAACACCTGGCCGGTGGTCTCCGTGGTCCACTCCTGCCCCGTGCCCAGCGGTACCAGCAGCGGATCGGTACCGTCATGCACCATGCCATGGCAGCCGCCGCACTGGGCCTCGGACACCGGCTGCAGATCGATTTCGGCCTCGCCGTCCGCGCCGATTCGTTCACTGTTCCACTGGTAGCCATCGGCGGTCGTGGCGAGCAGGCCGGTACTCAGCAGCGTCGCGCTGATCGACCATTCGGGTGTGCCGGCGTCGATAGCGGCCTGCCGACCGGCGTGGTCGGGCTGCTGCAGGTGGCAGAGGAAGCAGTTCATCTGGCTATCCCCGTCAGACGGGATGCGCGGCCCGTTGACCATCAGCAGGCGCCGTTCGGGCGGCAGTTGTTCATCCTGTACACTGCTGTGGTAGCCATGGACGGCTATAAATTCCTCATCCTCGAGCTCATGGCACAGGCCGCAGGTTTCGGCCACCGACAGTGGCGCGCCCGATTCGACCACCGGCTCGCCATTGGCGTCATTCAGATACACAGGATCATGCCTCAGCCGGGTGCGGCCGAGTGGATCGCCCGGGTAGCCGAGGACTGACCAGTCGATACGGCCGCGCTCCCCGTGACAATCGCGGCATTGCAGCGCCTCGTCCGTGTTGGTGACCATGTGGGACAGCGGGAAGTACATCTCGGTCGGTGCAAAATCATAGGAGCCGCTGTAGGGCAGACCGGTTACCTGCGCCCCCGCCTGCAGTGCGGCCTTCCAGTCGAATGCGGTCCAGAAGCCCTTGTCGCCATGCACATTGGGCACCAGGAAGTAGTTGTGCTCGGTGTCGTAGGGCTGCTTGCCGCGATGCACCTTGAAGGGCCAGATCTTCGCCGTGGGATCGTCGCGGCTGCCCAGGGGCGCGGTGATCTGTGTCGGCCGGGCGGGGTCGATGACATCACCGCTGATGTAGCGGGTCGAGGTCTCGTTGTACCAGTGATATTCAGGCTGCACCTTCTTTGCCCAGGTGAAGCGGCCCTTGATCTTCAGGTAGCGGTGCGCGTCGGTGATGTCCAGGTCCTGGCCGGCCTCCGACCAGTCCCAGGTCATCTTGGTGCCGGTGTCGGCCGCCATGTGCGGGATATGGCAGGTCTGGCAGGCCAGCCGCGCGGTATGTGCGTTCTGGCGCACATCGGTATGTGGTTGCTGTGCATGGCAGTCGGTGCATGCGACACGGTTTTCGGCGTCCACGCTAACTCCCATGGCGCGGCCCCTGATCAGGTGGTGCTCGGTGCGATGACAGGCGATGCACTGCATGTCGTGCTTGCCCATGTGGACATCGATGCGTTCGCTGGGAAACATCAGCGTCTCGTCCATGTCGCCGTGCTTCACGGCGTTGCCACCGCCGCCCTGGAAGTGGCAGCCGCCGCAGTTGCGACGCCGCGGCAGGCCCACGCTGCGCGCGGCCTGCAGCAGGTCGACGGATTCGTCGGGCACGCCGGCGCCACGGGATTTCTTCAGGTAGGTGCCGCTGTTGTCATGGCATACCAGGCAGTCGACCCGCGATGCATCCTGGAAATCGAACTCCTCGTCTTCCCAGCCGTAGCCGATGTGGCACATGGTGCAGGCCGGCCAGTTGGACTGCACGCCGATACAGAAATTGTTGATGACGTTGCGCTTGCCGATGCGGACCGCGCCGTCGTGCCCGGGCACCATGACTTCATCGCCCTGCCAGTTCCAGTGGGTGGTCTGCATGACCTCCCTGGCCGACCCGGGGTGGCACTCCAGGCAGGCGCGGGTGACGCTGGGCCCATCCGCGAAGGGCTCGAAGAAGAAAAACGTATGGTCAGTATGGAGCGGGTGGTGCGGCATGCGCTCCCGGGCGCTTGCCGTTTGCCCGGGGTCTTGCCTGTCGCCGGTGTCTGCCGCCGTTGCCGTCAGTATGTCGGCCGCGATAATCAGTACCAATAGCATACGCATCGGCCAGGCAGTTGCTGCTGGATAGGTCATAGACGGTTATCTGGATAGCGAGCCAATGAGGTAATACACAAATATTCCATGTATCGCGCGGCGTTACTTGACGCAGATCATGAAAGCCGGTGATAGCATGATTATTGCATGGCGGGTTCGTCATCCCCGTGAGGTAAAATACTCATGCGGCTTCCCGATGGTAACATTTCAGCAGCCCACCTAACCGTTCCTTACAACCAACCGATCCGTCAACGCGAATCATTGCCTTCGTGGCAGCTGGAAATAACTGTACGTTCTCTTTGCCCTGATGATTTTGTTCAGCATGGTAACGGACGAGGTACTCACGCAGTGCGCGCGCGTGTGACGAATTGGTAATTGTCGTCTGTAAACAATTAGTTAGACAGTCTTGTCCCTGAAAGCAATCTCCCCTGCCCTGCGCTGCCATGGCCTTTTCATTTGTCTTGTTGGTCGGGGCGAGAAGATTTGAACCTCCGACCACCTGCACCCCATGCTGATGTGAAAGCCAGATTTATCTATCTGTCATCTATATTACTTTTGCCCATCTATCACGTCTAAAATTCGCGTGATTTTGGCCCATCAAACCATTGTTTCTGATGATATCGGGCAATCACTTCAGGCAGCCGTGTGAACACTTGACGGTCACTTTTGAAGAATGGCAAGGAAGCGGCGCACCGTGTTGATACGGTGCCATGCCGAAAAATCCGGAATTCATGTGCATGGGGAAAAGAGATTATCAACACTCGCCGACCTTCCCCCATGCCACTCGCTTGCGGTAGATAGTGGAGGCGCTGATCTTCAGCAATGCCGCTGCCCTGGGTATATTTCCGTCGCACAGATCGATCGTGCGCTCGATGATATCCTTCTCCTCCAGCCACAACGGCCTGATCTCGGAGGGTCTGACCTGACCTGCGGACGGCGTGACATTGACCGGCTCACTGTACACCACACCCGGCGTCTTCTCTGCGACGGTACCGATTGAACGGTCGAGCAGCTGCTTTACCTGGGAAGGCAGCATATCGGGCGTCACCCGGCTGCCGTCGTTCAATACAATGATGTTGCGGATGACGTTTTCCAGCTCGCGTACATTTCCTGGCCAGAAATACCCCTGCAATGCCGCTGCCGCCTCCGACGAGATGTCCTTGAAGTCCTTGTTTTCTTCTGACGACATCCGTAGCAGCATGTCATTTGCGATCATAATGATATCGTCGTCCCGGTCACGCAGCGGCGGCAGGTTGATTGGAATCACGTTAAGCCGGTAGTACAGGTCTTCCCGGAAGCGCCCCGCCTTGACCTCGCGAAGAGGATCGCGATTGGTTGCACAGAGGATACGGATATCGACCCACTCTTCCTTTGAATCACCGACCCGCTGGAAATGCCCGGTCTGTATGAAACGCAGCAGCTTGCCCTGGAGATCGATATCCATTTCACAGATCTCGTCAAGAAACAGCGTCCCCCCGTCGGCGCGAGTCGCCGCACCGTCACGCTGGGCAAACGCGCCGGTGAATGCTCCCTTCACATGCCCGAAAATCTCGCTTTCCATCAAATCACGCGGGATCGCGGCACAATTGAGTGCAATGAATGCCTGACTGTGCCGTGGACTCTCCCTGTGGATCGCCTGCGCACACAATTCCTTGCCTGTACCGCTCTCTCCGGTAATAAATACGGTGGCCCTGCTCGGAGCTGCACTTTCAATAATCCGGTAGACCGCCTGCATGGGGATCGACGCACCGACGAAACCATGAAAGCGGTTACGCTCGAAGGCTTGCTGATAACTGATGACCATGTTGGACAAGCGGCGCTTGTCCAGAACATTACCGACTGTCACCCGCAGCCGTGTTGCATCGAATGGCTTGGCAATGAAGTCGGTCGCGCCATGACGCATTGCCTCGACTGCCGTATCTATCGAGCCATGCGCGGTAATGATGATGACGGCAGAATCCATGTCGCATTCCTGAATATGCCTCAGGATCTCCATGCCCGACATATCCGGCAGCCGCAGGTCCAGCAGCACGATGTCAGGTGTCTGTGTTTCCAGATGTGCGAGCGCATCAGCACCGTTGTCTACCGCTTCGGTATCATATCCCTCGGCAGCAAGATAATTCGTGTAAACAGCGGCCTGCGAAGCACTATCCTCGACCAGTAATATTCGGGCTCTGTTGGGTTCTTTGCTCACAATCTACGCACCTGCTGGCCCGACGGGCTCCTGAAGGCGCTCGTCTTCAGCCAGGTTATTAAATTTATTCCGATACTCGCCGAGTGTCTGCTTCATTACCGAAGCCATCTCTTCTCCAAGACTCATTGCCAGAGACCGGTTACCTTCACGACATGCCGACTCGATATCGCGTGCCAGCCCGCTCAAGCGGGCTGCGCCAAATGTCCCTGCACTGCTCTTGAGCGCGTGCGCCTCGTCCTCAAGTCCGGGCAAGGACGATTCAACCAGTGCTTTGGCAAGTTTCCCTGCCCGCTCCTCGATTTCGCCCGCAAATACACGCATCATATCCGGAAGCGCCTCCGGTGTTACATCCCCGGCAAGCGTCCTGATCACCTGCTCGTCGAGTAACGGCTCATCACGGCCTGCTTCAGCTGATCCGGCACCTGTATCGGCCTGCATGCCGCCTGCGGGTACATCAGACAGTAATTTGGAGAGTGTCTCGAGCAAGCGTTGCCTGTTGACCGGTTTCGGAACAAAGGCGTCCATACCTGCAGCCATACAGCGATCGATATCTTCCTTCATTGCATTGGCCGTCAAGGCGATAATCGGTATCCGCCGGCCATGCTGCATGGCTCGGATTGCTGCAGTTGCCTCCAGGCCATCGACGTGTGGCATACGGAGATCCATCAGAATTGCATCGTAGTGAGCCTGTTTGAACATATCGACAGCCTCGCGCCCATTGTCGGCAACATCAACAATGTAGCCAGCAGAATGCAACAAGGCGGTTGCAACCAGCTGGTTCGCAGGGCTGTCCTCTGCAAGTAACAGCCGGACACTGCCTGTTGCACCTGCAACGGAAAGATCCACGGATGATAGTGGCGAGCGGTCGTTTACATGGCTGACCCGGATCGCCAGCCTGTGGAGCAGATCGTCGAGCACCAGCGGTGTTATCAAGAGATCGTCATACTGACCGCTGGTCACACGGGCCACCAGCGCGGGATTCTCTGCAGCGCCGACCAGGAGCAGGCGTTGCACTCCGGCCAGGCGCGCCTGGCCGGCG
>DATKZN010000211.1:0-14765 GCA_035527955.1 Gammaproteobacteria bacterium | reverse complement strand
TAGCTGTCGAACTGGCTTACCTCAAACAGGACGTAGTCCTCAGGGTTGCCACTGTGTGTGCCCACGTTGAACAGCAGGAAGAATTTCTCGCCCACACCCACGTTGAAGTTCTGGGTGATCGCCGCCTGATCCAGCGCACGGTTATGGATCGCGACGAAGCGGATCGTGCCGGCCCAGGGACGGTCATTGGAGACCTCGTTGCCCATTACGAAGGCAAAGCTGTTATCCCAGTCAACCAGTGTGCCGCCGGCAATCGGATCGATATCATCGGTGAAGATACCATTGACATAGATGCGACGGCCGTTGACCGGGTCGTAGGTGACGACAACGTGTTGCAGCGTCGCCTGCAGGTCTTCATCGGCATCTGCCGTCGACAGCGTAGGTTCGCCGTTCAGGTCAGTAGTTGTGCTCCGGTGCATGAAATCATAGTTATACAGGCTTTGACCAAGCGTGAAGTTTCGCTGCGCAGTGCCGGCGGAGTAGCTGATAATGCGTGCCGTGTTATCCTGACTCACATTGGCAGGCGCAACCCAGGCCTCGATGGTGTACTCACCGGTGGCAGTAATCATATTGTAGAGCTTCACACTGTCACCCGTGAGCGCCTGCGCCTTGCCGTTGGTGAGGTCGATACCCCAGCCACCGACCCAGCTGTAGCTGCCACTCAGGTCAAGGTGCAAGTCGGGCGATACGCCGCTGGTATCGAACACCCGCGTGCCGGAGCCGGACTTGAATTCGTATTTCGCGATGACATTGTCCTCGATGCGGCTGCCGCCACTGGATACGATGCCGTCCATCGCAAGAATCATAGCCTTGCTGGTGACCGGGTGGGTGACCGCTGTGGTCTGCACCTGAGCGGCGAAGGCGGTGATGGCGTTCAACATCACGGTGGTCGATGCCGGGCAATCCGAGCTGCCGGTCGCATTCGGGTCCCAGCAATTATGGAATTCATCGCGCAGGCGGATGACGAAACGCGAATCCGTCGGGTCGTTCAAATTGATCTTCGCCTTGGCAGCCTCGTAGGCGGAATCAGGGTTACTGTCTGCAAAGAAGGGTGACTGGGCATTGGCGGCAGAGTCGACGTGACAGCCTGTACAGTTGGCCATCAGCACCGGGTGTACGGTGCTGGCGAAAAGTGCCGAACTGCTCGGGAAATTCTTGAATGCGCCCGGGTTTTTCAACGGGCTCGGCGGGGTCAATGTAATGACATTACCGCCACTGGCCGCACCGCCGGCCCAGGCCGTAATATAGGCGGTGATGATATCTGCACAGGCCTGCGCCTGTGCGCTGCCAAGCCAGCAGTTATGACCGCCACCAACCTTGGTAACTAGTTCGGAATTGGCCGGTGTTTGCAGGTCAACGAGCGTATTGGCCGCGGCGTAGGCCAGGTTGACATCATCCAAACGCATGAACGGGATCGGTGCCTGCCCACCCACATCGTGGCAATCATTGCAGCGGTTGGCCGGATTCAGATTGTCCCAGACATTCAGTTTGAATGCCTGCACATCAGATGTCGCCGGGGCCGGGCCGGTATATGTTGAAGCAATACCGATGCCGCCGGTGTTCTGATTTTGCGCAGTGCTCTCACCGCCACCGCAGGCTGCCAGACCGGCGCTCATCATAATGACAAGCGACAATTGCAGGGTATGGATACGCAGGATTTTCAGAATTGAATATTTCATGCCTTAGTTACCCATGCAGTAGACAGCGGTATCAGCGAACACCGTTTTCATGTTGTAGTTGCTCGCTATGAAATTGTCCGTGATAGTGTCGACTTCGTTCCGGTCGGCGGCAGTACCTGGTTCACGCAGACAGACAGTCTTGAATACATTTTTCACCTGGCATGACGCAAAGGCACGACTGTTGGCAAGCTCGATGCCAAGCTCCCTGGCACCACTGCCGCTGCCGGTCAGGTTCATACCATTCGTATCCCAGCCCAGCAGGGAGTTCTGACCGGCGCGCCAGTAGTTATCCCAGTGATCATCCGGTGTCACGTAGCCATACTTGAATGTATCTGCATTGATTAAGTATTTGGGTTGCACAATGCCGGGTGTGTACTCGATGCTGCCGGTATTCTCGCTGAAGTTGTAATAGGCGAAGGCCTGCGCCATCGGGTCCATCCCGCTGTGGCAACCGACGCAGGAGTTAAGGAAGATGCGGCTGTCGCCACCGGGGCTGCGCGAAACGTCCTGGCGAATACGGTCGGCTGGGCGACTGGTGTCTTTCACTTGTTCCAGGTCGTTGCAGAGGTGGTTCAGCAATGTGAAGCGAAACATGGCGCGGTTTGTACCGGCCACAAAAAAGGCCTCAGCTGCGCCACGTGTGGTCATGACGCCGGCCGTGGCATTTGCGGGCAAGCCGGTTATGGTCGACTGGACGCCCGGCACCAGCGCGGTCATCAGGTCATAGCCATTGTCCTCCAGTGCCTGGTAGTGGGCATTGCTGGTCGTCGAGTAGCCGGGTATCGGCAGTGACGGATTGCCGGTATAGATGATGTCTGCAGACAGCAGCTGGTTAAACGGCACGTCGTCGCGGATCATGCCAATGACCGTCGCGGTATAGTCATTCAGCGGCGCAAATACCGTTTGTTCTTCATTGGTCCAGGGTGTAGCGAGATTCTTCAGGGTAACGTTATAAAAGGCGCTGTTGGCCATCGCCATAGCGGCAGCGCCAATGGCATCGTTACTGCCGATAGCAGCTTCCATGGCGTCCAGCACGGTATTGCTCGGCGGAACACCGGCGATCCGGTCGTGGATACGCTTCGCCTGACGGCGTTCCAGGTCGCCGGCGGTCGCCACGGATACCATGGATAGCAGCGACCCCAGAATGACTGTTGCGATCAGGCCGCGCGTGAATACTGTGAATGCCGTTCTTTGATAACTCATCCGTCTCGCCCCGGTATTACTGCGTTAAGTTTCAGCCTTCGGCCTGTGTTGATAAATCCTGATTGCTGCGGAGCATATTTTCTGTGACGCAAGTCTCGTAAATACATACCGCTTCATAATGGAGAGAAATCACCGGTGGAGCGGCCAAAACGGGACGCTGGTCACACTTAACTGCCAAAAATCATTACAAAATTCTTATCTACAATTGATTGGTACGGTGTGCTGGATGATTCGGTCGGCCGTGGCCAGCGTCTCTGCCTTTGAATACCTGAAAATTGACGGGGTCCTTAAGGTTTACCGGTTGGAGAGCCGATCACGCATGAATATGAAAATACCCACTCTGAAATGTTATCTCCATTACCCGGTTTGCAAAGCCGGCGTTGCCTTTGTCATGACCTTGCTGCTGGTGGCCTGTGGCGGTGGCGGCAGCCAGGACCCGGATCCGCTTGTCGAGGACTTTGGTATCGCCTTCGTTATGCGGCCGCTGGAATTCAATATGGCCGGCAACGTCGTGCAGCCCGATATCCGTGAAATCGAGGGTTTCACATCAGGGGGTGATCTCTACTACCGTGACCTGGCCTCCCCTAGCGCTTCGACCCGCAACGTTACCGGTGCGCTGACCGGTGGTTTGGGTGACGTCAAGGACGTGGAGGTTTCCTACGATGGCACCAGGCTGCTGTTCTCGCTGCGTCTGGACAATATCCCGAATGTCATGCGTGATCAGCAGAACAAGTGGGATCTGTACGAATATGACATTGTCGCTGACACACTGACGCGTCTGACAACGGCAAATACCTCCCTGCTCGGTGACGATGTCGCACCTCATTACCTGCCGGACGGCAGGATCATCTTTTCCTCAAATCGCCAGCGCCAGTTCCGTGCAACGCTGACTGACGAGAGCAAGGGCACCGGCCCGTTTTATGCGCTGGATGAAAACCGCAATGAGCACGCCATGATGCTGCATATCATGAATGCTGATGGCAGCAACATCAGGCAGATTTCATCGAACCCGAGCCACGACCTGGATGCGATTGTGCTAGAGAGCCAGAACAATCCGCTGGAGTCAGGCAAGGTAGTATTCAGCCGCTGGGATAACATGGGCGGGCGCGAGCAGATCAGCCTGTACAAGATGAATCCGGATGGGACCGATCTGCAAGTGCTGTACGGCGCGCACAGTCATGCCACCGGCAACAATGGTGCCACGGTGCAGTTCCTGCAACCGCGCGAGATGCCGGACGGCCGGCTGATGACCGTGATGCTGCCCTTCGCGAATTCCAATCGTGGCGGTGACCTGGTACTGATCGATACCCGGAATTATATCGACAACACCTTCCCGACCGCGGTCAATGCCGGTGTAATGTTCGGACCGGCACAGACGCCGGCGACCACCAATGTCATTCATACCGACAATACCATTTCACCGGGTGGCCGTTTCATGTCGGCCTGGCCGTTGCTCGACGGCACCAACCGCGCACTGGTCAGCTGGAATGCCTGCCGGCTGGTCGAGAACACCCAGATCGTGCCCTGCACTCCGGCGCGTCTTGCCGATCCGGCGGCCGTGGAGGCCGATCCGATCTACGGCATCTACATCCATGACATGGACAGCAGTACGCAGATCCCGATCGTGGTACCACAGGAAGGCTTTCTGTTCACCGACGTGATCGCGGTTGCCCCTCGCACGGTCCCCAACTTTATCCGGGACCGGGTCCCGGGTGTTGATCTCGATCTGGCGGCAGCAACAGAAGATGTCGGCATCCTCAATATTCGCAGCGTCTATGACATCGATGGTGTCGATACCGCGATCCCGGATATCCCTACACTCGCTGACCCGGGGCTGACATCGTCAGCAGATTTGCGCCCCGCCCGCTTCCTGCGCATCGTCAAGAGTGTCGGTATTCCGGATAACGACACCAAGCAGATCCCCGGCACGGCCTTTGGCGCGAGTGCGCAGCAGTTAATGCGCGAGATCGTCGGTTATGTGCCGATTCAGCCTGACGGTTCGGTACGCACCTATGTACCGGCCAATGTCCCGTTGGCCATCAGTGTGGTCGACCGTGACGGTCGGCGTCTCCCGACCTCGCCCCGGCACCAGAGCTGGTTACAGCTCAAGCCCGGCGAGGAAGTCACCTGTAACGGCTGCCATGATCACACCAGCGGTACACCGCATGGCCATCCGGAGGCGCCGTTGTCGGCCTATGCCGGTGCACCAGCCCTTGGCGAATTTCCGAACACCAACAATCCGCCCTACTTCGCCAACTTTGGCGAAACCATGGCGGAGACCCTGACGCGTGTCGATCCGAATGCATTGCGACCGTCGGTAGACCTGAATTATGTCGATCTCTGGACCGACCCGACCAAAGCCATGCGTGCGGCGGACTTCAGCTACTCACTCAGCTATGCTGCCCTGACCACGCCGGCACCGAACACGGCCGCCTGCGAGCAGTCACCGCCGCCTGCCTGGACCAGCCTGTGCCGCTCTGTCATCCACTATGAGACCCACATCCACCCGCTGTGGAGCGTACCCCGCGGTGCAAATACCTGCACCGGATGCCACACATCGGTCAATAATACGGTGGTACCGGACGGTCAGCTCGAACTCACCGACGGATTCGATGCGCTGGTACCGGACCACTTCCATGCCTACCGTGAACTCCTGTTCACGGACAACGAGCAAGAGCTCGGTGCCATGGGCCTGCAGGACCGGATGGTGCCCGGACCGAACGATCCGATTACCGGCCTGCCAACCATGGTGCCGGTACCGGTCCCCCCCTCCATGTCACCCGCCGGTGCCGTGGCCAGTAATACATTTTTCTCACGTTTTGATGCGGGCGGTACACACGCCGGTTTTCTGACGCCTGAAGAATTACGGCTACTGGCCGAATGGCTGGATATCGGTGCGCAGTATTACAACGATCCATCAATCGTTCCTTAGCAGTAACTGCGCCGTAACTTTTCAAAAAAGTTGATTGATTTGTGACGACTCATGCCGTTTGCAACGCATTCAGGGTGCGCATCATTGTCCTCGTGGCTTGCGCGCTGCAGTGCCTGGTCACCACGGTGGCACTGGCCGGGGAGCGCTATTTTTCGGTGCGTATCGTCGAGCCGTACATCGAGCTGCATACCGGACCAGGACGCGGTTACCCGGTGTTTCACGTGGTGGACCGGGGTGAACTGGTCGAAGTTATCAAGCGACGCACTGACTGGTTCCTGTTGCGTACGGTAAAAGGCAAGGAGGGTTGGGCAAAACGATCGGCGATGGTACTGACGCTGACGCCGGATGGCGAGAATACCGCGTTTGCCGAAGCTGACTTTGGCGATTTCTCGCGGCGCCGCTGGGAGGCCGGCGTGATGACCGGTGATTTCGAAGGCGCCAGCCTGATTACAACCTATGCCGGCTACATGGTGACGCAGAACCTGTCGGCGGAAGTGCAACTGTCACAGGCCTTCGGGAATTTTTCAGATGCGCTGATTGGCAGCATCAACCTGCTGGCACAACCATTTCCGGAATGGCGGATCTCGCCCTACTTCCTGCTGGGTACGGGCGCGATCTATACCGATCCGAACGTGACGCTGGTGAACGAGGAAGACCGGTTGGAACAGATTACTAATGTCGGGGTCGGCCTGCGCGGGTATATAACGCGGCGCTTTATTGTCAGGGCCGAGTATCAGAACCACGTCATTCTGCAAAACACGAATGACAATCAGGAGATAAACGAATGGAAAGCAGGGGTTGCATTTTTCTTCTGAGGTCGGCGGCACTGCTGGCGCTGCTGGGAATGACCTGCGGCTGTTCCCTGCTGCGCACCGCCGAGGAGCCAGAGGTATTCAGCGAGTCCGAGCCCGTGATCAAGCCGGATATCGAGCGTCGAACAATCACCGAGGCGGACATCGACAGCGAGGATTTCGAGGTCGGGGCGTTTGTGGGCGTGATGAGTATCGAGGACTTCGGCAGCAACGTGGTATACGGCGTGCGGGCGGCCTACCACACGACCGAGGACTTCTTTTTCGAGGTCGGTGTAGGTACTACCGAGGCTGGCAAGACGAGTTACGAGACCCTGAGCGGTGGTGCGCAGTTGCTGACCGACAGCCAGCGTAAACTGTATTACTACAATATCTCACTCGGCTATAACATCCTGCCGGGCGAGGGTTTTATTGGCAGCCGCTATGCCTTCAACAGCGCTCTCTATCTGATAGCCGGCGCCGGTAATACCGAGTTTGCCGATGACAGCCATTTCACATTCAACGTTGGTGCAGGTTATCGGTTCCTTTTTAACGACTGGATCGACCTGCATTTGGATTTCAAAGACCATATTTTCGAGTCTGACCTGCTTGGTACCAACAAGTATACCCACCACCTGGAAGGGACTATCGGTCTGTCCGTGTTCTTTTAAGGAGCCTGCTATGCGATACACACAATCCCGTTACATCAGACACACACTGGCAAGCCTGCTCGTTCTGTTCGCAGCCACGGTTGCTGCAGGTGTAGCCCAGGCACCGGCGCCGGATTTCACCCTGAAGAGTGCCGGTGGCGAAAACCTCCGTCTCAGTGAAATGCGCGGCGATGTCGTGATGATAAATTTCTGGGCGTCCTGGTGCGGCCCGTGTCGACAGGAGATGCCGATACTGAGCGAGTTGCATGACAAGTACAAGGCGATGGGATTTACCGTACTGGGCGTGAATGTCGAGGAAGATTCTTCCAAGGCAAAAAAACTGCTGAAGGAGATGCCGGTCAGTTTCCCGATACTGTTTGATAACGAGAGCGTCGTAAGCAAGCAGTACGACGTGGTGGCTATGCCCAGCACGGTGCTGGTCGACCGCGATGGCAATATGCGTTTCCTGCACAAAGGTTACAAGCCGGGTGAGGAAGAAATCTACCTGGAAATGGTCCGTAACCTGATCAAGGAATAATCCTCAATATGAGACACGCCTCCTGCCTGATCATACTGCTTGCCGGTCTGCTGGCTGGCTGCAGCTCCATAGAGCCCTGGGTGAAACCCTATGAACGTGCGAACCTTGCTGACCCGATTATGAGCTTTAGCCCGGACCCGGTGTCATCCGCGTATATCAATCACGTCTATCAGTCGCGCGAGGGCGCGCGCGGCGCCGAGGGTGGTAGTGGTGGTGGTTGTGGCTGTAACTAGGGAACTCTGAATCAATCATGATTTACCGCAAAGACACCAGGGCCGCAAACAGCCTTTGCACACATTGCGCCTTCGCGGTGTGTGCCGGGCTTGCTCTTTTGCTCGTCGGTACGGGGGGCGGTGCGGCCGTGCTGCCAGATGACCGTGCCGATGCCCTCTATCACTCTTATGACGGCGGCGGTATTGAAATCAGCGGCCCATCACTGCTGGTGCTGAAGAAACTTGGACAGAATGTTGCCGTGACCGGGAATTACTACGTTGACTCGGTGAGCAGTGCGTCCATCGACGTGGTAACGCGTGCCAGCCCCTATACCGAGGAGCGTACCGAGTTCTCGGGCGGCATTGATTACCTGCACGGCAACTCGGTCATGAGCCTGTCTTACACTAACAGTACCGAAAATGATTACGATGCCAATACGGCAAGCTTTGGCATCAGCATGGACATGTTCGGCAACATGACTACATTATCGCTCGGGTATGCACATGGCTGGGACACGGTCAGGCGAAGTGACCTCCTGACATTTTCCGAGGATGTGCGTCGCCACAACTACCGGCTGGGCCTCTCGCAGGTGATCACCAAGGACATGATCCTGGAAGCCAATTACGAGGGCATCACCGACGAGGGTTTACTCAGAAATCCCTATCGAGAGTACCGCTTTTTAATAGACCCATTAAATCCGGATGCTGGCACCTCATGGGCCTCTGAAATGTACCCAAGCACCCGCACCAGCAGTGCCGTGACCTTGCGTTCAAAATACTACCTGCCCTGGCGTGCGGCGCTATCGGGCGAGTACCGATTCTTTGCGGATACCTGGGGTATCGATGCACACACCCTGAAGTTCGGCTACACACACCCGCTCAGTGGTGGGTGGCAGGTGGAAGGCACTTACCGCTACTACACGCAGACTGCTGCGGATTTCTACAGTGACCTCTTTCCTTTTGCAGGATCACAAAACTTTCTCGCGCGTGACAAGGAACTCAGCACGTTCACCAGCAACACCCTCGGCGCAAAACTGAGCTATGACATCCTCAAGAACGGCTGGCGCTCGATCGACCGCGGCAGTGTCAATCTCGCCTATGACCTGATCTGGTTCGACTACGACGACTTCCGTGATGCGCGGGTGATGGGCGTGACGCCGGGTACCGAGCCGGTGTACAGTTTCACGGCCGGTGTGCTGCAGCTGTTTGTTTCATTCTGGTTCTGAGAACTTATACTTAACTTACTGTTATAATTATCGATGCAGGAGCGCCTTGCAGGTGCGTTCATCCAATATATTTTGTCGCCAGCTCATTCGTGCGCGATCGTCTTTTCCGTGAACAGGTAATCTTTCAGTTCCTTGTCGAAGGGCGGATCACGGCGCCGGATCCATTCCAGTACCATGGCGGCGTGCTCCTTTTCCTCGTCCCGATTGTGCGCCAGGATGGCCTTCAGCTCCCGGTCCTTGCAGGCGTCGACACGCTGGTTATACCAGTCCACGGCCTCCAGTTCCTCCATCAGCGAGGTGATGGCGCGATGCATGTCGCGGGTTTCATCCGAGAGTTCGTTGACAGGTTCGTGATAACCTTCGTTTGCCATGGTGTGTTCTCCGTATAAAAGCATTACCCTGATCAGGATTCGCACATGAAGTGGAAGCTGTTTCCACTGGTGCTCGTCTTCCTGATTGCTTGCGCAGGCCCACAACTCCAGCCTGTCACCGATACTACACAGGCAGCAGTCCTATATCCAGATGTCGCCGTCATGGCCGACGGCTATCGTTTGCCGCTGGCCGTACACAGCCCGGTAGATCCACCGAAAGCGATCATCCTTGCTCTGCACGGCTTCAATGATTATCGCAATGCCTTCAGCGAGCCGGGCGGGTATTTTGCGAAGCGTGGCATTCTGACGGTTGCCTACGATCAGCGGGGCTTTGGCGACACCGCCCAACGTGGTATCTGGCCCGGCCGGCAATTACTACAGCAGGATGCGGCAAGCATGGCGCGGCTGTTATGTCACCGGTACCCGCATACACCACTGTACTTGCTAGGCGAAAGCATGGGAGGTGCTGTAAGCATGATGGCCGCCCTCGATGACAACGGAGATTGTGTGCATGGCGTGGTCCTGGTCGCACCGGCTATCTGGGGTTGGCAGACCATGCCGTTCTGGCAGGCCACCTTGCTGAAGATTGCCGCGTGGCTTTTCCCCACACACAAGGTGACCGGTAAAGGGCTGGAGATCAGGCCCTCGGACAATATCGAGATGCTGCGCGCGCTTGGACAGGACCCACTGGTTATCAAGGCGACACGCATCGATACGGTTTACGGACTGACCGAATTGATGGAGCAGGCCTACAGGGCAAGTGATGAAATTACCTTGCCTGCGCTGTTGTTATATGGCGAGCACGATGAAGTGATACCGAAGCATGCCATGTGCCGAATGGTTGCCACACTGCCGGACAGTCCCGACACAAGGTGGCGCCTGGTACTGTATCCAGAGGGCTATCATATGCTGACGCGTGACCTGAAGGCAGCGACCGTGCTGGGTGATATCGTCACATGGGTAACCGCAGGAGAGCGCCAGACCCTCCCTTCCGGCTACACCGTGAACCCCGGCGCGGAGCGCCTCGACGTACTCTGTAGCGGGGCCTGAGGCGTGCATTCCAGCCCTGTAATTGATCTGTGTCAATTAACGCATATAATCCTGCCTGGTCGCGGCGAACAGCCGCAGACAGCAAGCAGGTCCGGTTTATAATGAATCGGGCACTGTTGCATATCTCGTCGGTATGCAATGGGACTTATAGATAAATTGTAATGGTATAAAGTTGGAGGATTTACAAATGAACAAGATATCGAAGCTCATTGCCTCAACAGTGATTGCAGGTTCTGCCGCCCTGGCAGCAGGTACGGCAAATGCATGGTGGGGTAACGATTATTATGATGGTCCCTGGGGCTATCCCGGTTATGGCTGGGGTGGTTATCCCGGTTATGGCTGGGGTGGTTATCCCGGTTATGGTGGCTGGGGTGGTTATCCGGGTTATGGCTATGCCGCACCGGTTGCACCGGTTGCACCGACCGCACCGTCAAGCAGTACCGCCAAGTAAGTCTGTATACTGCGGTACGGAAGGCGCGTCCGGTCGGGCGCGCCTTTTTTTATGCGCTAGTAGGGTTTCGGTGTCGGGTAGTCGCGGAACACATCCACGCCGCGCATCGGCGGCGCCTGCAGCAGCTGCCACGTGAACAGTTCCCTGGGCTGGGGCAGTTTGCCATCCTGGTAGGCCGACAGACAGGCACGCAGGCGCTTGATCTCCGTTGGCATCATCAAGATAGCGTCAGATACCAGCGCCTGCTGCAGCGATACAGCTTCGTCAAAGTCACCCTTCGCGGCCCTGGCCAGTGCGAGCAGTTCACGGTGTGGCGGTATCGGTTGCCGTTCGACCAGTTCGCCCGCCTGCTCCAGCGCCGCAGTGGAATCACAGGCCTGCACTGTCTCGGGACAGGCTTGCAACTGGATCAGCAGGTAGCGCAATACCGGCTGTTCCGGAAAGCGCTTCAGGGCGGCCTCGGCCAAGGCCAGGATCTCCGCTTTCTTATGGCCTGCCTGCAACAGTGCGCCGGTGTACGGCAGGTAGGCCGCCAGGTTCCCCGAATCAGATGCGATCGTGGTGGCGTAATGCTGCACAGCCTTGTCAAGCACTCCGTCTCTGTAATACCGGTTGGCCAGATAGAAATTAGCGCCTGCGTGCGACGGTTCCTGTGCGATCACACGCTGGTAAAGGCCTGTTGCATCGGCGGTATCACCCTCTTCCTCTGTCAGGATGCCCAGCAGGTACTGTGCCAGCACATTAGATGGAGCGCGCGACAGTACGTCTTCCAGTTGCTGTTTTGCACGCGACTTGTCACCGGTCAGATACAGCGCGCGAGCATAGCTGATGCGGGCCTCGACATTGTCCGGTTCCCGTTCCAGTCCACGCGCAAAGGCATCACGGGTACTCACATAGTCCCGTTTCTTGATGGCCTTCATGCCCAGGCTGAAATCCACCCGGGATCCCTGCTTCAGTGACTGCAGGCTTTCTATCTGTGGATCCTCGATGATCGGCAGCCGGTCACCCATCTGCTGCTGTTGTGCCTTGGCGGCCTCACTCTGACCGGCCGCCCGCAATGCCTGTGCCAGCGTGTAATGAATCCGGGTCGCCTCGGGCTGCAATGCCAGCGCACGCTCGAAATAGTCGATGGCACCGGCGAAATCACGTCGCAACACGGCAATCTGGCCGAGACCATACAGTGCCGCCGCTTCCAGGCCAGCTATCTCGGCAACCTGCCGGTAAGCGGCCTGCGCCTTGTCCAGTTCGTTGAGTTCGAGCCAGGCATCCGCAAGACGCAGCGTTACAGGCGGATAGTCGGGACGAAGTCGCCGCGCTTGTTCGAAGCGTACGACGGCCTGTTCGGTTTCGCCGGTCACGGCCGTCAGGTAGGCGTGATAATAGGCCCAGCGAAAGTTGTCGGGCGCCAGCGTGCGAGCATTGCTGTAACAGGCCATGGCCGCTGTGTATACGCTATGTACCTGATAGAGTGCTCCCAGTTCACCATAGGCTTCCGCGATTTCCGCATCCGGCAACTGCCGGTCCACGGCATCTGAGACATGCCGGCGGGCCTGTGCGAGCTGTTCCCGTGTATCGGAGTCCAGCGTGTCCAGGCTGACCGCGGCGACCAGCTGCAGTCGGTCGATCAACGCTGCAGGTAGCTTGGACAAACTGTCAGCACGCGCAGCCTGGGCGCAAACGAGCAACAACAAGGCAAGGACCAATGGGCAGCGCATGACAACAGGCATGGGTATTACTCGACAGCCGTCTGGAGAATCGTGAGGGTGGTATCGACACGGTCCACCGCAACCGCCTGAACCTGACCGCCTGGCCAGGTGACACGCAGTGCATCGACACGATCGTTCCCGGCCAGTCCGAAGGTAACTGGCAATTCGACTTGAGACAGGTAGCTGCGTGTCGGCATGACCACGCGGCGTTGCGTGATGCCGCCGGCCTGTAACTCGAGAACGGCACCGATGGCGCTGCGGTTCGCGTCACGGCCTTCCAGTCGCACGCGCAGCCAGTGATGACCGAGTTGCTGATCATTGCGGAACAGCAGAGCCGTGCGCCCGTTCTGGTTGACGGCGATATCGATATCGCCGTCATTATCAATGTCGGCATAGGCAGCTCCCCGGCCGACCATGGGTTCGTAGAGGTCGCCGGGTTCGGCGATCAGCTGGAAACGGGTGCGGCAGGCATCGCCGCAGTTCCAGAACAGCTGGGCGGGCTGCGCGTAGGTCTGGCTGGGCTGTACCACATTGATCTCGGTTTCCAGATGGCCATTCGCCTGGAACAGGTCAAGTCGGCCATCGAGGTCATAGTCGAAGAAGAACAGGCCGAAGGTCAGCGCCAGGCGCGAAGCGGGACCAAAGCCTTCCAGGACCGCTTCGTCGGCAAATGGCGGCTTGCCGTCGGCCGTGACATACAGTGAACTCATCTCGTTGGCGAAGTTGCCGATGCCGATGGCCAGGTCGTCGTCGTTGCGGTACCAAGCGCTGTCGATGCCCATGGCGCCGGTCGCTTTCCCGTTGCGATCGTAAGCAATGCCCTCCAGTACACCGATTTCCTCGAACCGGCCCTGCCCCAGGTTGTGGTAGAGAAAATTGCGGGTCGTATCGTTGGCGATAAACAGGTCGACCAGGCCGTCATGGTCATAGTCCACCGGTGCGACTGCCAGCGCCTTGCCGACTGCGACACCGGTATTCGGGTCCCTGACAATCATGCCAGCGGATTCCGTGATATCGGTAAACGCACCGTTCCCGTCATTGCGGTACAGGTGGTTGAGTGTGCCATAGAAGTGATTGGGGGCGCCGATCGCCCGCCCGACCCCGGTCAGGCGAAAATCGATTTCCAGGTCGATCTTGCGCGACCATTCGACGTAGTTACCGACAAACAGGTCGAGGTCGCCGTCGTTGTCTATATCGATGAAAGCAGCAGCGGTACTCCATTCGGCCGTCGTGCCGGCCGTATTGCTGCCAGCCGTGACATCCCTGAATGTGCCCTGCACGTTTCTGAGCAAGTGGTTCTCACCCAGCGCCGTCAGGTACAGGTCGGTCCAGCCATCATTGTCGAAGTCGCCGACGGCGACGCCCATGCAGTAACAGGTCAGCGCAAGGCCGGACTGTTGCGTAACATCGGTAAAGTTGCCGCTGCCGTCATTGCGGTACAGGGCCTGGGTCGGGGCCTCGCCCTGGTGCTGGCCGGGAAACCAGTCCGAGTTGACCAGCAACAGGTCCTGGTCGCCGTCATTGTCATAATCCAGGAACGCGACGCCACTGCCAATGGCCTCCGGGATAAGCTTTTCGCCATAGGCACCGTTGGTGTGTGTAAAATCGATGCCTGCGCTTTTCGTGATGTCCTTGAACGATGTCGCTGGTGTCCGGGGTTCGCCGGTCTTGTCATCGACAACCGGACCCGTGGGCGTGGCCTCGACGACCGGCCCGGGTGTTTCGTCTTCCTGGCGCAGTGAATTTCGTTTCATGGTTGAAGTATATACCTTTGATTAGCTTAAATAAAGTGAGCCAGGCCGTGCTGAATCAAGGACTTTCCGGTACTGCAGGTACCGCCGGCCACGAATGATATGGTCATCCACTGTACGAAGAAACTCGCGCACAAATTGCCGGTCGTTTCCACTGCACCCGTCAAGGAAGTCAGCCCGCTGGGCAGTTGGCATGCGCATCTGTATT
>DATKZN010000210.1:0-3530 GCA_035527955.1 Gammaproteobacteria bacterium | reverse complement strand
AATCGTTCCTTAATGTGCTGAGCACGTGATTGATGCATCGGCAAGTCATGCCGGGCACACACGCTCTTTGCCAATATCGCGCTGCAGACATTGCAGGTTTTTATGCTGGCTCCGATGGCCGAAGCTTACGGAGAACCTCCTTCACCGTCTGTCTGCTAGCGTACATAGCCGGCAATCGAACGGTACGCGGGCCCCATCGTTCCGCTGCACAGATTAAGAACGTGCCGCCCTGCCGGTAGAATCACTGCAAATTTCGCCGAACTCCGCGCTCCGTCTGCACAGCATTGAACATTGGGGGGGGTGGGAGGTAATATTGCGACATATCAGGTGGCTGCGACCACCACATCGGAGATTACTTCAGTAGTAACTGATACCTGGGAGATGGCCCATGTCCGGCCCACATGACCCCCGCCAGAACCACCTGCTCGACGCCCTGCCGGCGGAAGAGCGCGCGCGCCTTTTTCCCCATCTGGAACTGGTCCCGATGACGCTCGGCGAAGCGGTTTGCGAGCCCGGCATGATGATGCGCCATGTCTATTTCCCCACCACCTCCATCGTGTCCCTGCTCTACGTCATGGAGGATGGCGCCTCGGCCGAAATCGCCGTGGTCGGCAACGAGGGAATCGTCGGCGTTTCCCTGTTCATGGGCGGCGAAACCACGACCAGCCGTGCCGTGGTGCAAAGTGCCGGTCACGGCTACCGGCTGACGGGGCAGCTCCTGAAAGACGCGTTCTTTCTCGCCGGGCCGGTGCAGCGTCTATTGCTGCGCTACACCCAGGCGTTGTTGACCCAGATGTCGCAGACGGCGGTGTGCAACCGGCATCATTCCGTGGACCAGCAACTGTGCCGCTGGTTGCTGCTGAGTCTGGATCGCCTGCCCTCGAATGAGTTGATCATGACGCAGGAGCTGATTGCCAACATGCTCGGGGTGCGCCGCGAAGGGGTTACCGAGGCGGCCGGTGAATTGCAGCGCGCCGGTCTGATTCACTACAGCCGCGGCAGGATCACCGTGGTCAATCGGCCCGGCCTGGAGGCACGCGTCTGCGAATGCTACCAGGTGGTCAAGAGGGAGTTCGATCGCCTGCTCCCGGAGAACAACGTGCATTAATCCGGTTGGTCGCGTGTTGTCGCACTGATCTCCATACTGTTCATACCACATGCCTGACAGGCGTATTCTGCGCGCCATGATTACCTGAGTCCGACAGGCTACTGCCCCATTATCCTGGTGTAGGTTGCCTTGTCGACCGCGTAACACCCGCAGGAGGCGGCCTCCAGGCCGCGGCGATCGAGAATTCTGATGTTTCCGCGGCTATAGCGGATCAGCTTGCGATTTTGCAGCACAGTGGCGGCCTTGGTGACACCGACGCGACGCACGCCCAGCATGTAAGCGAGAAATTCATGCGTGATATGGAACGTGTTTGAGTGCGCCCGATCCCGTGTCATCAATAACCAGCGGGCAAGACGCGCCTCCACCACATGAAAGCGGGTACAGGCGGCGGTTTGCGCGATTTGACTCAGCATCACATAGAGGTAACGCTTCAGCCCCCGTTGCAATGCAGGGCTCTGTGCGAGTTCGCGCTGAAACGGCGCGGCGTTCATGCGCAACGCCGGGCCTTTACCCTGCACCACGGCGTGCAGCGGCGATACATCCACCCCGAGTATGAGGGAGTTTCCGAGCATGCCTTCATCGCCGACCAGTCCCACTTCCAGACCGGCGCGGTTATCGACCGGTGTTACCGAGGAAATAAAGCTTTCTGTGGGAAAGTAAACGTGGCGAATACGCTCGCCAGGTTCGGCCAGGACCTCGGCAAACGCCAGTTCGACCGGCTCGCAACCAGCCAGAAAACGCTGGCGGTCCTTGCGGGGCAAGGCGGCAAGCAGACGATTGGCGGCTGGGGCAGGCTTGGTGAGCGGCAAATGAACTCTCCTGGTGTCGGAAAACCCGTCATAAGGCACACTGAAAGCTTGCAGTGCAATACCGAAGTCGAATGCGAATCCAGTGGTGAACGGTTTCCCGAAAAATGGATTGTTGAAGTATGGAGTTAGATCTGGCGATTGTCTGGACGGTAGCGCACATAGCACTCTTGCCAGGCTCTGGCGCCCAGCCATGGGACCGGGTGCGACAACACCAACCGGGCGGATTACGGACTCGGGCTGCACGAACCCCGCGCGTCGCTATTTAGTACGACGGCCATTCGATCGCTTACAGAATCGTTTTTGGCTATCACACATAGACCAGAATCGCCACATAGTGACTGATGCTGCCGGCCAGCACGAACAGATGCCATACCCCGTGCATCCACGGGTTGCGGCGATCGAGGGAAAAAAACACGATACCGGAGGAATAGAGTATGCCGCCGGTCAACAGCCAGATGAAGCCCGTGCGAGGCAGTGCCGCGAGCAGTGGATTGATTGCCAGCACTATCAACCAGCCCATCACGAAGTAAATAATAAACGGCAGCACCCGCACGCCGCGCCGGGGTAGCGCATCGAGCACCAGACCCAGCACCGCCATGCCCCAGATCGCACCGAACAGCCACCAACCGACAATACCGTCGAGTGTAACCAGTGTGAACGGTGTGTAGCTTCCGGCTATCAGCAGATATATCGCCTGATGGTCGAGAATGCGGAACACCTGCTTCGCGCGGCCCGTCGGCAGGCCGTGATATAGCGTGGAAATGAAGTAAAGCAGAAACAGCGTCGCGCCATAAATGCTGAACGACACGATGCGGCGTGTATCGCCCCCACGCGACGCCACCACAACCAGCACCACGGCACCGGCCAGCGCCAGCACAGCGCCGACCAGATGTGAAATGCTGTTGAAGCGTTCACTCTTGATCATGACGGATAAGTCCTGATCAAATACTCATATGAAAACCCGATTCGCACATCGAATCGGGTTATTTCAGCTTCGGGTATTGTACTGGATGTTACGGGGATCGGAATACTCTTCGCGGATGCGAGGTGCCAGACTCCACTTTCAACGCACTATCGATCTGCATTTATTGGAGACTGACTGCGTCTCATGACCCTTTCAGGCCATCATCGGCCGATACGTATGCTGTCCAGCGATCCCACCACGCCGAACACCTGCAGTAACCATATCACGACCACAATGACCACGACTATGTTCAGGATGTTTCTGATCTTGCGGTCCATGGGTATGTAGGTGTTGACGACCCAGAGCAGTACGCCAACCACGAGCAGGATGATGACCAGGTTAATCAAAGGCACGTATATTCTCCTGTGAGTTCATCAGTGTTCCAAAGGCAGCGACTGAATCGTTTCGGTGCGGCCTGATGCTTCATCACCGCTGCTGTTATTTCGCCCTCTGTACTTGAGGGAGACAGACAAGTCGGGACGTACGCAAATCGCGTCCGTCCCGTGCCGGTTTACCGTTCGATCCGGGAAATTTTTGTACCCTCGATGCTGACTCCAGCCATCAATCCCTGCTGACTGAAGATAAACGCATAGGCATCATCCTTTATCGTGGATGTCGAAAGATTCTTCGCGACCCCTTCGTCAACAAC
>DATKZN010000209.1:0-3985 GCA_035527955.1 Gammaproteobacteria bacterium | reverse complement strand
CATTATTAATAAGCCTTAATTGCGTATCAGTCAAATAACAGTCAGGATACACCAGCCCTACGGAAACCCGCGCATCTACGCCAGGGATACTGCCGAATTCCAGCCGCGCATCTTTGTAACGGCATGATTTAAAAGCTCTTTAATTCAACCAGCCAGAGTGCGGAGTGATCCGCTCGACCTCGCGCCGTCCCGGCAGCAATGTCCGCGCTCCAGCGCGGCTGCGTAATTCCGGTTTCGCGGCGGGTCGACCCGCGTCGCCGACGGATAACCGTCTTGCGAAAAACATGCACCTGAATTTCCATGCCTGCCAGTTACCTGTACAGGCAGGAGGACTTCGGGTGGCGCTGGATACTGCCCGCACCATCCCTCCACCAAGATGACCGACATTCCGGGCAATCAGTGACTGAACGGACGTCCGGACTCCAGTCAGACATCCCGAAACGGCCCGGGTTCAATGGTAAGGAAACCCTCTTCCCGGCACACGCATGCATTTTCTACTTGCGGGGCAGCCCCTGCCTAGTTTTCCAAGCATTCTATATCTGCCAGGCAGGCATCTTGACCTGCATCAACAGCGGCTGGATCACTGCGTGCCGGCAGGCACGTAACCAGCGCCGGAGTTGGATATCGGGATCCCGCATGACATGCATTGTCCTGCATATCATGCGGTTAGCGTCCAGCAGACCATCAAAGCCGGCCTTGACAGATCTTGCACGGCAACGATGATATATGGACTTGATATGGATCAAGAACTGCATCCTGACCGGCTATAGACTGGTTTGGAAGCTACACACCGTTTTGGCATGTGCAGATGCAATTTTGCAACTATTCATTCCATCCAGGAATTACCGCGGGCCATCGCCAGGGAATCAAGGTTCAACCCATGATCACCACTATCAGCGTAGTTTCGGCAGCCTTGCTGATGTTACTCCTCGTGACATTTGCAGGTCTGCTGATGGTCGCGATCGTCTTCAATTTCAGGGCAGGCCTGAAGTATCGCCGGACCCTGGCGGAACAGCTCGACAATTTCCGGCTGGCTAAAATGCTGACCGCGCTGGGTATCGATATCGATGAATACCTGAGCACGGAGCGTGTCGTCGATATTCATACGCAAATGACACGTTGCGGGGCCTGCGAGAACGTGGGCGAATGCGACGAAAAACTTGCCGACGGCAGTATCAGTGCCGGCAATATCGGATTTTGCAACAACGAACAGACCCTGCAGAAACTTGCCCGCTCTCACGAACAGACCGGTACTGCCGGCGACTGAATCCGCTGGCGGTCGAATCAAACCGGCTTCAGGCGACCACGGGCAACCTGATCGCTACGTCCCGACTGCGTTCTGCACTGCGGTTACCATCCGCATGGAGCGGCCGCAGATTTCCCAGCCACGAGGCCTCCGGATGCGCCAGGCGGCTGCCTGGAACGATCATCAGCCGGAATCCCAGCCTGACCTCCTGGCCGGGTTCGAACAACTCCGGATATTCGTGGAACAGCACCTCGAAATGCATCGGGTTGATATATATGACGTTTGGTGCAATGCCATGATTACGTTCAAATTCCTGCGCCTGACACAGTATATGACTCAGCATGAATGACTCCGCTTGTCTGCCCTGGATCAGGATGACGATGCCATCTTGCACCGGCGTTACAGGCACGTGAAACTTTGGTTACGGCCGTCGACCGCCATCCCGATGGGCGGGATTACAAATCATCGTTGACAGGCTAGACTGCGAGCCAGGCAGAGTATCGAAAGCGAGACCACCATGAAACATGAAATCGAAGTTGAAAACATCAAGTGTGGCGGCTGCGCCAATACCATCAAGGGCAAACTCGGCGCGCTGGATGGTGTCAGCGACGTGCAGGTTGATATCGAGAATGGGCGCATCACCCTGGAGGCCCCGACTGACAGTCGCGCCAGACTGGTCGAGACGCTTCTGGCCAGCGGTTACCCGGAAACAGGCTCGGTCGAAGGCATCAAGGCCGCCAGGGCCAAGGCGAAGTCGTTTGTCAGCTGCGCTATCGGCAGAATGGGTTCCTGAACACGCCGGTTACGCCATTCCCGCGAATCCGCAACGCCATATCAGGCCCGCCGCGTCGCACCAACCCCTGTGGCGCGCAATTACAGCTCGAATTCCTGGTGTAGCTCCGGCATTTCCACCCGCGTGTTCCCGAGCAACCGGCCGAACTCCGTCATGCTGTCTTTTTCACCGTGCACCAGGAAGGTAATATCGGGCGTGCCGGTGGCACGATGCCATGCCAGCAATTCCTGCTGTCCGGCATGCGCTGAAAAGCCACCGATGGTATAGACATTGGCGCGTACGGCGTATTCATCGCCGAAAATATCCACGCTCTCCGCGCCATCGATGATACGCCGCGCCAGTGTGCCACGCGCCGCAAACCCGACAAATACGATGCTGCTGCGTTCCCGAGCCAGGTTGTGCTTGAGGTGATGGCGCACGCGACCTCCGGTACACATACCGGAACCGGCCATGATCACGGCCCCGCCGGCGATCTGGTTGATCGCCATGGATTCGGCCGTCTCGCGCGTGAAATGCAGACCGGGAAATTCAAACGGATCGCTGCCGCTGCGGAACAGCTCCCGGGTATGCTCGTCATAGCACTCGGGATGACGACGAAAGATCTGGGTGGCGGAAATCGCCATGGGTGAATCGAGGAACACCTGCAGGAACGCCGGCAACCTGCCCTGCTCCTTGCCGGCATGCAGGTAAAACAGGAGTTCCTGCGCGCGTTCCAGTGCGAAAGTCGGTATTACGACATTGCCACCGCGCTGCGTGGTGGTATTGATGGCATCGTACAGTTCCTCGATGGAGGGCTGCAGTTCCTTGTGCGGGCGATCCCCGTAGGTCGTCTCCATGACTACCACGTCGGCTGGCGGTGGCGTGGCCGGATCGCGCAGGATCGGCCGCCCCTGCAGGCCGAGATCGCCTGAGAAAAGCACGCGCCGCTCATGGCCCTGCTCCGAAACCTCCAGCAGTATGTTGGCCGAGCCGAGGATATGACCGGCATCGATAAAAGTCGCCCTCATGCCGGGTGCAAGCTGCAGTGCCTGCCCGTAATTCGCACTGCGCCCGAAATTCTCCAGCGCATTGAGTGCGTCGAGTATGGTGTATAGCGGCACGACTTCCTTGCCGCGCTTGCCGCGCCGGTGCGCGCGCCGGTTGCGATAGCGCGCCTCTTCCTCCTGCAGCCCGGCCGAGTCCATCATCACCAGCCTGGCCAGTTCGCGGCTGGCGGCCGTGGTTATGATCTCGCCGCGGAAACCGCGGTTGACCAGCAGCGGAATTCGCCCGCAATGATCGAGATGGGCATGCGTGAGCAGCAGGAAATCAATGGATGCGGGGTCAAAACCGAAGTCGTTGGCATTGTCCTCGACCATTTCCCTGCTGCCCTGGTAGAAGCCGCAATCCACCAGTATCCGCTTGCCGGCACAATGCAGCAGGTGGCAGGAACCGGTCACACCCTGCGCAGCACCGTGAAACGATATTTTCATCTGCCGTCCTCCTTTCCTGTGTCAATCATATCTTTATCCCGCCATTCTATCGGCGCCTTCACTCCTGACCAGATCAGGCGGCCTGCCGGTAGCCTGCGTATCGTCGTTACTATCGTTCCCCTCGTCCCGCAAGCTGCGCCGCAAGCTGGCAAGCCCGGACTGGCAAGACACGGCATCACCGTAATCGAAGAAACGCGGATAGCGTTCATGCGCCCCGCGTACACGGCGTGCATGCCGGATCGGACACCAGCACTGCTCGGCCCGGGCCATGATTTCCCGTGCATAGGCGATCACGCCGTTGCCGTAACCGCAATAGACACGGTTCACTTTCTCAATGCTATTCAGGTAGAGGAGCCTGTGCCGGTCTATGACCAGATAGTCGTTGCGCAGCACACGCGGCACACCACAGGCACGAAAACAGATATGCTGGAACAGGGTGAAGCTCAAATCCGTGATTGCCAGCGGGACCACCAT
>DATKZN010000208.1:0-4853 GCA_035527955.1 Gammaproteobacteria bacterium | reverse complement strand
CCGTAGGGTCGAATTCATTCGACCATTCGCAAACCAGCAGACGTGGTGCGGTGATATCCGTAAACAATGGATGACGACCGCGGTTAACCGTGGTGATGCAATAGAAACGGTAATCTACCCACTCGATTTGGGGAAGAGCCCCTTAATGTTCTCCCGAATCACCGTTTGACCGGCCAGACCCGCGCTGCAAACTCAAAACCCGTCAGTACTCCGTCACCACTTATGTGCACATTTTCCTTGCCGTTCGTTGTAAAATCCGTGCAGTCCATCCACGCAGCGAGGAGCATGCATGAGCGCACTGGAGCTGAACCTGCCGCAGCACCTGTATGTCGAGACGAAAGATGAAGAGGGCGCGGTGACCGGCATCGAGCTGGACGCCGACCGGCTGCTGGCCTGGGCCGGACACGGCTACGGGAATTCCATCACCCATTATTGCGACAGGCTTCTCGAGCGCGAGATCCAGGCCATCGATACCTGGCAGGAGCGGCGCCTGCTGCTGCTCGACGAGCAGTGGCAGGAGGCCGAGAACGGCGAGGACGACGATGCGGCCGAGCAGCACTTCGCGCTGGCCTGCGACCAGGTGCAGAGCGATGCGGAGCGCCGCCGGGCCCGGGCCAGGGGACTTATGGCAAGGCACCAGGCCGCCATCGAGCAGCTGGTGCGCGAGGCGGAAGCGCACCTGGAGGAAAACCGGCCGGCCGAGGACGACAACACCTCGATGGGGCTGATGTTCTTCCTGCTGGCGGCCGGCGCCACCATCTTCACCCTGTTCACCTGACAGCGAGAGCAACGCACGGCAGCCGGATATCGGCGCAAGGGGTATCCACGGCATGTCCGGCCTGACCCTCATCATCGGCAACAGGAACTACTCGTCCTGGTCACTGCGGCCCTGGCTGCTCATGAAGCACTTCGGGCTGGACTTCGCGGAACAGCGGATCGCCCTGTTCACCGGGACGACGGACCGGGAGCTGGCACTCTGGTTTTCCGACGGCAAGGTTCCCGTCCTGCTGGATGATGATGCTGTCGTCTGGGATTCCCTGTCGATTCTCGAATATGTTTCGGAACAGTACCTGGATGCGCAGGGCTGGCCGAACGATGCCAGGGCCCGCGCCTTCGCGCGCTCGGTCAGTGCCGAGATGCACTCCAGTTTCAGTAACCTGCGCAACGAACTACCGATGAACTGCCGCAAGCGCTTTCGCGACATCGGCCTGTCCGCCGAGGCAAACAGGGAGATCGATCGGGTCAGGGCGATCTGGCGCCGCTGCCGCGGCGAATTCGGCGCCGGCGGCGACTGGCTGTTCGGGGATTTTTCTATTGCCGATGCCATGTATGCACCCGTTGCCCTGCGCTTTTTCGGCTACAGTATTCCACTCGACGGCATCGAGCAGTCCTATGTCCAGACCGTGCTTGCCCATCCGCACATCGTCGACTGGATGGCGGCCGGCAAGGCGGAAACGGAAATCATCGCAATGGACGAGATCGATAGCTAACATCCGGGATCATCATGCGCGACAGCCGACGCATACCACCCGGGCATACCCCACAGAGAGGAACCAGCCATGGCACGTGGAAAATTCAGACCGCACATCACCACCTGGGACCTGTTCGACCTCGACGACACCGCGGGCGATCCGTTCTTCTACGACTCGCTGATCCTGGCGGAGGGCGATTCGTGGTTCACCATCGGCGGTCTGTTCGCACCGAACCTGCTGATGTCGATGCGCTTTCACAAGGAAACCCTGATCCTCAACTGCGCCTCGCCCGGCGACACCATCGTGCACATGTCCGCGCTGGCGCACAACTATGTCTACAAGGAATCGCTGCGCTACAACTATGCCTGGGACGCCATCCTGCTCAGCGGCGGTGGCAACGACCTCATCGACCGCGCCGACGAGATCATCCTCGACAAGGCGCAGCGCCAGGGGCTCAGCATCCAGGGCCCGGCCGACTACTGCGACCAGGAAAAGCTCGACAGGCTGGTCGACGATATCCAGCTGGGCTACCGCTCACTGGTCTCGGTCCGGGACAATGCCACCGGCCCGGCCCGCGACACCCCGATATTCGTGCACACCTACGACTACTCGACCCCCCGTAACGCGCCGGCGCAGTTCATCGTCGCGACCCTCGGTCCCTGGATAGTCAAGGCACTGACCCGGTCCGAGGTACCGAAACACGACTGGCTGGTAGTGACGGACTACCTGTTCGACCAGCTGGCGGAGGGTATCCTGGAACTGACCCGCCCGCCGCATACCCTGCCCAATTTCCATGTCATCGACACCCGCAAAACCATCAAGCGCGCGGAGTTGAATACCGTGGGCAACAGCGGCGACTGGCTGAACGAGATCCATCCCAACGAGGACGGCTACAAAAAGCTGGCGAAGAAAATCGAGAAGCGGCTGGAACCGTTTCTATGATGCGGCCCGATGCAAACCTGCGCCGGCCCGACGATGCCTGACCAACCCCGCACCCCCGGCGTCACGCGCGAGAATCGCATCTCCGACGAGGGTCTGCAGCGGCTCGAACAACAGCTGCGGCGCGGCGGACAGATCAGCGACGCCGTCCTGGCGCAATGGATCAGGCGCTACGGGGATGCGGCGCGGGAAATCATCGCACGCCATGGCCGTACCCCCGGCAAGCAACAGGACCCCGGCTGAGCCCGGCCGCAGCCGGCGGCATGAACAGAGGCGCCGGCCGAATGCATCGAACGCCGATGTCATCAGCGCGTCACACTCGCACAGGGCCCTGCGGACAGCCAGCCGAAGACGACAGGACAGTTGATGCGGTACACACGCTCACCGCATCCTGCGGAGCTATCCACGGATCCAGCCGTGCTGGCACGGGCACAGGAAGAAGATAAAAAACCGGGAAGCGGTCGAGAAGCTGGCCTGGGCCCTGCGCAGGAGCGACGCGCCTGCAGGAATGGTCACTTCCGCTCATCCCTTTGCATGACGTAAACAGCGACCGCAAACTCGTTCGCGGACCGCGTCCGCGCCTGCCAGAGCATCTTATTGTTGTAGCATCGCAGGATGCGGTGACGGAGGAATCGCATCTGTGCCGGCAGGGCCAGATTGCCTATAATCGCGCCGGACCCACGCGACGGAGTACGGCAATGCTGGCAGATCTCACCTACGTAAAACCTGGCCTGGCACTGGTGCTGGCCGGACTGCTGTTCGGCATCGGCATGGGCGTCTCGTTGGGTGTCAACGAGGATATCTACCAGGACTACATCGCCACCGAGGTTGCTGCGCATCCGGAACTGCACGATGACAGGAGCAAGGACAAGATCTGGCGTTACGCACAGCGCGCGCATGTCCATGCCATGGGCGTAGCCGCGTTCTCGATCGGCCTGGTCCTGCTGGTGATGGTCTCCAGCCTGAAAAATCGCCTGAAAACGATGTCGGCATTGCTGATCGGCCTGGGCAGCCTGTTTCCGCTGGCATGGTTCACCATGTACTGGCTGGCGCCGACCATAGGGCGTGGACCCGCGCACGACCATATCCTTACCGAGCTGTTTACCTACCTCGGCGTTGGCGGCCTGCTGGCGGGCCTGCTCATCCTGATGGCCAACCTGTTTCTCGGGCTGTTCCGGGAATGAGGCAGCCACTCGACCGGGCCGGGCCATGACCGATAGGCAGGAGGTCGCCCGCCACTACAGTCAGGGCAACCTGCTGGAGCGGCTGCGTCTTGCCCTGGAGACAACCGGAAAATCGGCCGCGGGGGTGAGCGTCGACGACCTCGCCCCGGCCGACGAATTCCATATCGGCGGTCGCACGGCCTCGGAGGATTTCATCAGCCAGCTGGGACTCACCGCGCAGCACCACGTGCTCGACGTCGGCTGCGGCATCGGCGGCACGTCGCGCTTCGTGGCCGATCGTTACGGTTGCCGCGTGTGCGGCGTGGACGTCACGCCCGAGTTCATCGAAACCGGACGCGTGCTGTGCGACTGGGTGGGACTGGGCGAACGCGTCGATCTGCAGCACGGCAGCGCACTGGACCTGCCATTTGACGACGGCAGCTTCGATGCCGCCATCATGCTGCATGTCGGCATGAACATCGCCGACAAGCAGGCACTGTTCGCCGAGGTATGCCGCATCCTCAGACCCGGCGCGCTGTTCGGCGTATACGATGTCATGCAGACCGGTGCCGGACCGATCACCTACCCGGTGCCCTGGTCGAGCGCCCCGGGAACCAGCGCACTGGCCACCCCGGAAGACTACAGCGCCGCACTGGAACAGGCCGGCTTCACCCTCCTCGCACGACGCGACCGGCGCGATTTCGCACTGGAGTTCTTTACCGAGGCACGCCGGCGCATGGAGGCATCCGGCAGCGCACCGGTACTCGGTGTGCACATCGCCATGGGTGACAATGCCCCGCTCAAGATTGCCAATATGATCGGGAACATCACGGCCGGCCTGATCGCACCTGTGGAGATCATCGCCCGGCGCAGCATGTGATTCCGCCCGCGCTACGCGCGGGATAACGGCCACGGAAATAACAAATGCAAGGTTTGTCTGTTGCTGTAGGAGCGCATCTCATGCGCGATAGATAATGGCCACGGAATCCACTGAAGAACACGGAAAAATAACAAATGCAGGCGTAGGGTGCGTTTTACGCACCGGAAACGGTGCACGCAGTGCACCCTACAAAAATAATGGCCACGGAACCACACGGAAAAAACGTAGGGTGCGTTTTACGCACCAGGTATGGCGCCCGGGTTGCCGCCTGCGTCTGCGGCGAGACGTGAAGCCTCATTCATGCGCGATAATGGCCACGGAACCACACGGAAATACGTAGGGTGCGTTTTACGCACCAGCAACAGTGCTCAGAGCGCACCCTGCCTTCCTGCATGTCCA
>DATKZN010000207.1:0-14607 GCA_035527955.1 Gammaproteobacteria bacterium | reverse complement strand
ATCTGGACCCGCTGCCCCTCGCGATTGCCGGTGCCGATGGCATCGACCCCGGCGGTACCCGGCTCGCAGAGCGTCAGCCCCAGCAGGCGTGCGGCATCATGGCGGGCGATTTCAGCGGAGACCGGGAGCGCCTGGCCAGTGGAGCGCCGGTATTCGGCCGCGAGGCGGCGCGTTTCGCTGATCAATTTGTCGATTGAATAGACCAAGGGATACCCGCTGAGTTAGTGCCTTGATGTTGCTCGCTTTATTTTACTGACCAATGGCAGCCCCCGATCGCCGTGCCATCGGTATGGCGATGCATCTTAACCTGAAATCCGCGAGTACGTGCCATGCCAGGCGGGAATTTTACCGGCTACCATCGACAGCGCGACGGCCCGTTCATGCCTGCAGTGTCAGTAAAATGGCTAATTGCCCATCCAAGCCCTTGTTTTGCGTGAGAATAAAATGACGCCTTGGCGTGCTGGCTTCCATAACACATTGAAAAATAACAACTACAAGTTTATGGCACGCAATCTGCATATTTCCAGGTCGAAGTTCCGGTGGCCGTTGCTGGCCACACGCTGAAAGGATTTGGCGGCCCGTTCTACCGTAGTGAAAGGCGGTAACAGCGGGTTAGGAAATGATGACGCGACGGGTGCTGTCATACCGTTGCGGATTCACCAGGACATGGAGGTCGAATGATGGATGAGCCTGTGCAACAGGTCGCTGAAAATGAACTGATCGCCGAGGACCGGCGCTCGGTCGAGCTGGTGGCGCTGGCACGCCGCGTCGCCGGTTCTGAAGTGACCGTGATGATCACGGGCGAATCCGGCACGGGCAAGGAAGTGCTTGCCCGTTTCATTCACCGGAACTCCTCCCGCAAGGACGCTCCCTTTGTCGCCATCAACTGCGCGGCCATTCCCGAGAATATGCTCGAGGCCGTACTGTTCGGTTACGAAAAGGGGGCCTTCACCGGCGCCTACAACGCCCATCCCGGCAAGTTCGAACAGGCCCAGGGTGGCACGCTGCTCCTCGATGAAATCTCCGAGATGGATCTCGGCCTGCAGGCAAAACTGCTGCGGGTGTTACAGGAAAAAGAGGTGGAGCGTCTGGGTGGGCGGGAAACCGTCCCGCTCGATGTGCGTGTGCTGGCCGCTACCAACCGGAAACTGCGTGATGCTGTAACACAAGGCAGTTTCCGGCAGGACCTGTATTACCGTCTCAATGTATTCCCGCTCAACCTGCCGGCCCTGCGTGACCGTCCGGGCGACATCCTGCCGCTCGCGCGCAAGCTGGTACAGCGCTATCAGACCGGGGCAACCGCCCCGGCGTTTGCGCCGGCGGCGGAACGTAAACTGCAGGCCTGGCACTGGCCAGGCAATGTGCGCGAACTGGAAAACGTTGTACAGCATGCATTGATCCTGCGTAGCGGGGATTGCATCGAGGTGGTTGATGTCAGCCTTGACGAAGCCGGACCGGAAATGATTTCCACGGGGGCACAGGGATGTGTCATGGCATTGTCGGAGAAAGCGCTGGAGCAGGACCTGAAGGTGAAGGAGCGGGAGTTGATTATCCGGGCACTGGAAGCCGGCAACGGCAGCCGCAAGGATGCGGCTGCTCGCCTGGGTATCAGTCCGCGTACGCTCAGGTACAAGATCGCGCGCCTGCGCGATGCCGGCCTGGACGTGGCGTCGCGGACGGGCATGAGTACAGCCTAGTGCGATGGAAATTGATTTAAATGTGCAAATATGGAGGTGAAGCATGAGCGATATGGGTATCAGCCAGGTGCTGGACCAGATGCGCGCCATGTCGGCGCTGGCCCGGCGCGACCCGGTGGCGGAAAGCGGCAATGCAGCGGCAACCGGGCGGCCAGATTTTGCCGGTCTGCTGAAGGAATCCGTGAACAGCGTCAACGAGACACAGCAGGCTGCAGGCAAACTGCAAGCTGCCTTCGAGGCCGAGGACCCGAACGTCGACGTGGCCCAGGTCATGGTCGCGATGCAGAAATCGAGCCTGTCATTCCAGGCGATGGCGACGGTGCGCAACAAGCTGGTTGCGGCGTACCAGGAAATCATGAGTATGCCGGTCTAGAAACAACGCGTCATGAACAGGGAAGGTAGCAACGATGGCACTGGTGAATCCTGAAAATATCGCGGCCCAGGCGAAGGGCTTCAATGCATTGCCCGTGCTGCGGCAGATTGGCTTGATGATCGGACTGGCGGGGAGCGTGGCGCTGGGTGTCGCGGTGGTGCTCTGGTCGCGTACGCCGGACTACAGCATGCTGTACGGGCGCCTGTCGGACGTCGAGGCGGCGCAGGTGGCAGCCTCGCTGGACAGCGCCGCAATTCCCTACCGGATAGAACACGGCTCAGGTGCCATCACCGTGCCGGCCGACAAGGTCCACGAGGCGAGGCTCAAGCTTGCCACGCGCGGATTGCCGCGCGGTGACGGCACCGGATTCGAACTTCTGGACGAGAAGCAGGGCTTCGGTACCAGCCAGTTCATGGAGCAGGCACGTTACAACCGCGCCATGGAAGGCGAGCTGGCGCGTTCCATCTCCACCCTGCAGAGCGTGGAGAGCGCACGCGTGCACCTTGCGATACCCAAACGATCGGTATTCGTGCGCGACCGCAACAAGCCACAGGCATCGGTGGTGCTGAAGCTGTTTGCCGGTGCGCGGCTCGATGACGAACGCCTGGCCGGCGTTGTGCACCTGGTGGCAGCCAGCGTGGAAGGACTGGCGGCGGAGGATGTCACCGTGGTCGACCAGAATGGCCGCCTGCTGACCGCCAATAACAGCGCGCACGGCATGGCTGCCAGCGCCGGTCAGTTGGCCTATTCGCGCAAGCTGGAGCAGGAATACATCAAGCGCATCGAGGATATCCTGATCCCGATCGTCGGCGTGGACGGCGTGCGCGCGCAGGTCGTGGCGGATATCGATTACACCAGCGTGGAAAGCACCACGGAAAGCTACCAGCCGGACGACCGGGCGGTGCGCAGCGAGGAGACCTTTGAGGAGAACAGCACATCCGGCATGGCGAGCGGCGTGCCCGGCGCGCTGACCAACCAGCCGCCGCCGGCCGGGACGCTCGACGGTGACGCCGTCGAAGGTGACCAGCCCGGTCCGGTGAACAGCACGCGCCGGGCCACGCGCAACTACGAACTGGACCGCAGTATCAGCCACACCCGCAACCTGCCAGGCGCGGTCAAGCAACTGTCCGTCGCGGTGCTGGTCGACTATCGCACGCAAGCCGACGACAAGGGCAAGACTGTGCGCGTACCGATGGATGAAGATGAAATCGCCCGCATTACCGGTCTGGTCAAGGAGGCGGTTGGCTTCAGCGAAGAGCGCAATGACAGCATCAACGTCAGCAACATCCCGTTCCGTACAGTCGACGAGGTCAGCGAGGCGTTTCCGGTAACACCAATCTGGCAGCAGCCGTGGGTCGGTGGTGTGGTCAAGCAGGTGATCGGCGCTGTCTTCGTGCTGTTCCTGCTGTTCGGCGTGTTGCGGCCGGTACTGCGCAGCCTGGCGCTGCGGCCGCAACCGGCAGCTGCCGGGGGTGCGCAGGGCGCATTGCCGCCGGGGGCGGCCGGTACTGCGCAGGCGCTGGGCGAGGACCGCCTGAGCCTGTCCGGGCAGCAGGCGCCGGTATCGCCAGAGCAGCAGTTCGGCATGGCGCGCTCCATGATCGATAACGATCCGCGCCGGGTTGCCGGTGTCGTCAAGGACTGGGTGGCCACGGATGGCTGACAGGGAACAGTCCCTCAGCGGCACCCAGCGTGCCGCGGTACTGCTCATGAGTCTGGGCGAGAAGCACGCCGCAAGCATCCTCCGGCATATGGACCCGCGTGAGGTACACAAGGTGGGTACGGCCATGTCCTCGCTGGGCAATATCAGCAGCGAGCAGGTCGAGAAGGTAGTGCAGGAGTTTCTGCAATCAGCCCAGGGCAGGAATTCGATGAGTATTGGCAAGGACGAATACGTCTCCAAGGTGCTGCACCAGGCGCTCGGTGCCGAGCGTGCCGAGGGCATGATCAACCGGGTGCTGGAGGGCCGCAATGCCAAGGGCCTGGAGACCCTGAAATGGATGGGCCCGGAGACTATCGTCGAGGTGGTGCGCGACGAGCATCCGCAGATCATATCCATCGTGCTGTCACAGCTGGACGCCGACCAGGCCGCCAGTGTGCTGTCCGGGCTCGATGACGATGTGCGCACGGACGTACTGCTGCGCGTGGCGCGCATGGAGGACATTCATCCGGCGGCACTGGAAGAACTCGATCGTGTGCTGGCCAAGCAGGTCGGCGAGCGCAGCGTCGTCAAGCCGCCACGCATTGGAGGTTCCAAGAAGGTCGCTGACATCCTCAACTGTCTCGACACCAGCGAGGAGAGTGCACTGACCAAGCGCATCATCGAGCTGGATGAATTGCTGGGACAGGAAATCCAGGAACTGATGTTTGTCTTCGACAACCTGAAGGATATCGACGGACGCGGTATCCAGGCGTTGCTGCGTGAAGTTTCCGGCGACACGCTGGTGACAGCGCTCAAGGGTGCGGACGATATTCTCAAGGAAAAGATTTTCTCGAACATGTCCAAGCGTGCCGCGGAGATGATGCGCGACGACATGGAGACCAAGGGTCCGGTGAAGCTGAGCGAGGTCAAGGCGGCGCAGAAGGAAATCCTGCAGGTCGCACAGCGCATGATCGAGGCGGGAGAAATCATGATCGGCGGCAAGGGTGGAGAGGAATATGTCTGACGCGCAGGGTAGAGCAGACCGCAATGCCTGCCGGCGCTGGGACGTGCCGCAGCTCGACGACGGCGGCCCGTACGGGGCTGGCATGGATGCCGGCCAGCAGGCCCGGGAAAAAGGTTTCGAGCAGGGTCGCGAGGAAGGACTGGCCGCTGGCCGCGAGCAGGTGCTTGCACAGCTCGCCGTCCTGCAGCGGCTCATGCAGACGCTGGCAACCCCGCTGGCGGAACTCGACGAGCAGGTCGAGAAGGAACTTGTGGCACTGGCCATGACCGTCGCCAGGCAGGTGGTCTACCGCGAGTTGCAGACGGATCCCGAACTGGTGCTGGGCGCGGTCAGGAAGGCGCTGGGCGTCCTGCCGGCAGGATTGCGTGATGTCCGCGTGCACCTGCACCCGGAGGATGCGCAGCTGGTTCGCGACCTGCTGCCCGCGGGCGAAGAGGAAGCCGGCTGGCAGATTGTCGAGGACAATGTGCACGAGCGCGGTGATTGTCGCATTTCGACACAGAACTCGCAGGTCGATGCCACCACGGAAGCACGCCTGGTGCGCGCGGTCGCCGCGGTGCTGGGTGAATCCGGAGAGAACACATGAGCGGGAGTGAGCAATTGCCGCGGGCGCAGCGCAGCGGCATCTGGCTGCAGCGGCTGCAGCCTTACCTTGCACGGGCGGCCAGGCCGGTATTGTTGCCGGTCGAGGGTCGCCTGACACGCATGGTGGGTCTGACCCTGGAGGCGGTGGGTTGCCAGGTGCCGGTTGGCGCGCGTTGTGACGTGCTGGCGGCAAGCGGCGAGGGAATCGAAGCCGAAGTGGTGGGTTTCTCGGGCGAGAATACCTACCTGATGCCGACCGGTGATGTCCACGGCCTGACGCCGGGTGCCCGTGTGGTGCCGGCAGCGCAGGGTTCCGGTGCACTGGTAGGCGACGGCCTGCTGGGCCGGGTGATCGATGCCTCCGGCCGTCCGCTGGACGGCAAGGGGCCGATCGTCGCGCATGACCGGGTGCCGTTGACCGGCCGTGCCATCAATCCGCTGGCGCGGCAACCGATCACCCAGCCGCTCGATGTCGGCGTACGCTCGATCAATGCCCTGCTCAGTGTCGGCCGCGGCCAGCGCATGGGCCTGTTTGCCGGCAGCGGTGTCGGCAAGAGCGTACTGCTGGGCATGATGACGCGCTTTACCGAAGCGGACGTAGTCGTGGTCGGGCTCATCGGCGAGCGTGGCCGCGAGGTCAAGGAATTCGTACAGAATATTCTCGGCAGCGACGGCATGTCCCGCGCCGTGGTGGTGGCGGCGCCTGCCGACCAGCCGCCCCTGATGCGCATGCACGGTGCCTGGCTGACCACCGCGATAGCCGAGTATTTCCGTGACCGCGGCCAGAATGTACTGCTGCTGATGGATTCGCTGAGCCGTTTCTCGCAGGCGCAGCGCGAGATCGGCCTGGCCATCGGGGAGCCGCCGGCCACCAAGGGCTATCCACCGTCGGTGTTCGCCAAGCTTGCTCAGCTGGTGGAGCGGGCCGGCAATGGCGACACGGGCGGCGGTTCTATCACTGCCTTTTACACCGTGCTGGCCGAGGGTGACGATCACAACGATCCGGTTGCCGATGCCGCGCGCGCCACGCTGGACGGACACCTGGTGCTGTCACGCGAAATCGCGGAGTCCGGTCTTTATCCGGCCATCGACATCGAGGCCTCCATCAGCCGCATCATGCACGACATCGCCGCGCCTGGTCACCTGCAGGCCGCACAGCGCTTCCGGCAGCTGTTCTCCGCCTATCGACAGAACCGCGATCTGATCGCCGTGGGCGCCTACCAGCGCGGCAGCGATCCGCGCATCGACGAGGCCATTGCCTGTTATCCACGGCTGCGCGAGTTCCTGCAGCAGCATAACCGGCAGGCCGTGACGCTGGGCGAGAGCCTGCGGCAACTCGAGACATTGCTGGCGCCCGCGCCGGGCGCACTCAAGCCTGCGGGCAGGGAGAAGACAAAATGAAACCATCACAGCGCATGCAGCCGGCACTGGAGCTGGCGCGGGAACGCCTGCGCACGGCCGCGTTGAAACTGGCCGATGTGCAGTTCCGCTACGAGCAGAAACAGCAAAAGCTCAGGGAACTGGAAAGCTACCGTGACGAGTACATGCATGGCCTCCTGCGCAAGAGCCGCGATGGTCTGCAGATGGTGCAGATGAAGGACTACAACCTGTTTCTGGACCGTCTCAACCAGGCGATTCATCAGCAGCATCAGATGCTCGAGGGCATGCGGGTGGAGGTGGAACTATGCGCGCAGCAGTGGCGTCAGGAGCAGGTGCGGGTCGATGCGCTGGACAAGGTGGTGGAACGCAAGGTGCAGTCGGAGCGGCGCGAGGCGGATCGGCTGGAACAGCTGGAATGCAACGAGCATGCGCGGCGCGGCTGGCGTCGGGAGTTGACCTGAGGGCGCATTGCACTGCGCATCGGGCCGGTTTGGCCCGGATATTGCAATTCAACTGCAGGATACTTTATCTGGAACACGGGATAAGACAATGAGCAAAGCCATACAGTCCATGGAAGCGATAACCAGCGCGGGGGCGCTGCGCAACAGTGCCTGCAAGCGTGCCGGGCCTGATGAAGCCGGCGGATTTTCCCGGTTAATGTCCGCCGACCAGGCGGAACACACGGAACACACGGAGCCGAAGGAGGCGCAGACTGTGCCGGAGAGCGGCAAGAACTTGCCGGATGGGCAACACCGGTCATGCGCCGGGGACAGGCCGGACCCGGATACCGAAACAGCATCGGCAGGTGCGCAGGATGCCGCACCGATGCCGGAGGGACCGCAGCCGGATGTAGCATTGCGGGTCGAACAGCCGCTGACCGTCGTGTCCGCACAGCCAGTGGAATTGACCGATGCCGCGACAAGCGGCGCGGCCGTGCCGGCAGGCCCGGCTATTGAAATCACGCTGCCGCCCGGACAAGTCGCGCGCCAGGACCCGCCGGCGGCAGTTGCGGACGGCGTCCCGGCGGTCGATGCACTGCCCGTCAATTCGCCGGCCGATGCGCCGCTCGATGCGGGTGCTGCGGATGCCGCGCAGGCCACTACAGTGGCGGCGGGTCCGGTAGCGCAGGTCGCAGCCAACCTGCTGCAGGCCGGCCGCGAACATCCGGAGGGTATACGCAGCCGTCCGGGTTTCGATCCGGTCGGTCACGCGGTGCGCGAGGGTGTCATGCAGATGCTGGCTTCCCGGACCGCACAGGGCGGCGGTGGCGACGCGCTGGCCAGCGGCAACAACGAGCAGGCGGCCACCTACGAACAGGCTGCTGCCGCACGCGAAACTGCCACCGGTATCCTGTCGTTCGCCGATGCCCTGCTGGCAACCGGATCGACCACGCCGTCGGCCCGGGTGGCGGTTCCGGTCGGGCAGCCTGGCTGGGGGCGCGCCGTGGGCGAGCAGGTGGTGTGGCACGTGGCGCAGAACATCCAGTCAGCCAGCCTGAAACTGAATCCGCAGCATCTGGGGCCGCTGGAATTGCAATTGCACATGGATGGCGACAAGGCGAGTATCGCCTTTGCCAGCCAGCATGCGGCGGTGCGTGAGGCGCTCGAGTCGTCGTTGCCGCGCCTGCGCGATATGTTGGCCGAGCAGGGCTTGAACCTCGTCAACGTCAATGTCTCCCAGCATGACGCCGGCAGCCGTCGCGAGCATGCGTCGGGCGGCAATCGCGCCGGTGCGTCCGCCCGCACGGCAAGCGTGGAAGAACTTCTGCCGGTAGCGGGTGGCATGCCCGGCACCATCACCGGGCGCGGACTGGTGGACTACTATGTGTGAACTGCCGGGCAGCGCAGGCTGCCGCGGCAGATTCTTTGCCTGTGGCCTGGAGGCGCGGGCGGGGAACCGGATTTTCGCCCTTTGCAGCGCACATTCCCGGGTGTCTCCAGGCCCTGTTTTTTCCTGATTCCGGCGCGTCCGTCCCGCGGTTCGGCATCCGCGCCAACGCACGACGGTAATCCGGCGTATCTGGTGCGGTTATTACCTTGCAGTTGTCAAAATCACGGCCCCACTATCCGCATGAAATTATAATTGACTGATAAATAATGAAAATATATTGAACACTTTGTGGCATAGCGATTGCATTGCTGTTTATCGTGGCATGACTGGAAGGATTCCGGTACGCGCCACGTCGGTATTCATGGAAGAAACGACATCAAAGCAAGGTAGCTTATGAAAAAGATCATCATCATTGCAGTTGCTGTCCTGCTACTTGCAGTTGTCGCAGGCGGCGCCGCGTATTTCATGCTGGGAAAGGATCCGGATGCCCAGGCTGGAGCAGTGGCTGGGGTGGACCAGGCGGGCGAGGTGCCGGCCATGGTGCCGGGCAAGCCACCGATCTATTTCGGGCTCGACCCGGATTTTGTCGTCGCCTTCCAGAATCCCAAAACGGTCCGCTTCCTCAAGGCCTCGATCGAGGTGGTCGTGTATGACCAGGATGTCATCGACGACCTGAAGCTGCATATGCCGGCGGTGCGCGATGCCGTGCTGCTGCTGTTCAGCATGCAGCAGGAAGAAGACCTCATGAGCATCGAGGGCAAGGAAGCCTTCCGTGCGCAGATCCTGGAGAAGATACGCTCGACCCTGGAACGCCTGACCGGCAGCCCCGGCGTCGAGGCGGTCTACTTCAGCAACTTCGTCATGCAGTAGCAGCCGGGCGCGTCCGGCCGATATGCCGGTGCCGGTTGCGCGGACAGTCCGGGCCGCCAAGACATGCAGACGCTGTGCATGCCGGGTCGCAGCACTGTGCCGTATAGCGGGGTCTGGCGCGGCAGGTGTTGTTATGTGGCGCCGGCGGCCAGCGCCGCCTGCAGGTGACCGGACTGCCTGTTGCCCGCGAACACCTCGTAACCCCGGCGGGCGACGTCTTCCCATGCGCCGCTCGCGATCATCTCCCGACAGGTTTCGGCCAGCCCTTCGTACGGTGCCTGGACAATGCCGTCCTGAACGGACGCGAGCGCACTGTCCGAGGGGGATTCCTCCGAGACGACACAGACCCGGTTTGCCAGCAGGTAGGAAATACGCACGATCTCGAATATCTTCGCCGGGTAGTAATGAATGTTCAGCACAATCCTGCTGCGGGCAATCACGGCGTCACGCTGTTCGCCATAGACCCCGAACAGGGTCTCGACCCTGAGTCCGGTGCTGACCAGCGCTGCCACGACCTGCAACCGCCGTTCGTTCATCGAGCCGTAGAACAGCACGTCGATATCCTTGTCCGGTGCGGGATCGATCCGGCACAGTCGCTCGCTGAAGCCGATCGGACAATGCACGGGGTCGCGGATACCCAGTTGCTCAAGCTGTGCGATATTGTAGCGGCTGTAATCCCAGACGCGGTGACGCCGCAGCAGTTTCAGGTAGGCACCGGTCAGCCACTCGGAGCCGGGCGTGATCTGTTCAAGGTTGTAGAGAATGCTCTTGCCCGGTGCCTTCACCCCCGGCATGCCCGGCAGCAGGTTGGCGCCCAGTACGATGGCCTTGCCATTGATGCGTTCCCGCGTCGTGACAACAGGGGCATCGATGCCGAGTTCGCGGAATCCGCCCTGCAGGCCGAGGGCGACTTCGCTGAAGGCGCCGGAATGCGCGTAGCCCGGTGGCGTTACAATCCATATGCAGTAGGCGTCCGGCATGGTCAGTAGCGGCTACGCGGCGCTGTGGCTGGCGAAGTCGTGCAGGTCGTCATAGCCTAGCATCTGCATGACATCCCGATGCCGGTAGTCGCGATACACTGACAGCAGCCCGGCGCTGTGTGTGAAAGCGCAGCGCCGCTCAGGATTCACCTGGCTGACGGCAGACTCGAGTTGCCCGGCAGCGGGTGCGAGGCCGGCGAATTCCGCAATCCTTGCCAGTTCGTTTGCCGGGTCGGCGAGAAAATCCTCATAGCGGATACGCATGGCCCGGGTGCCGAACTGTCCCTCCAGGGCAAACGCCTGACGGGTGTATTCCTCCCACAAGGCCAGTCCTTCCTCCAGGTGAAACAGCCGCGGCGACTGTTGCAGGCGCATGGAACCGTCCAGCTGTTCGGGTTGCAGCTGTGCCAGCATGGCCTTGTGCCGGGCAAGTATTTCATGCTCGCGCCGCCGCAGGCTGTCCGCGACATCCAGCGGGTTGCGGCACACGTGCAGCAGTTTCGCGCCCGGGAACAACCTGGCCCATACCGCTGCCGTGAACGTATTCCTGGGGTCCTTCCAGCCCCAGGGAATCGTGTTGTCCGGTGCGAACAGCGACCGGAGGCGCGAATCGGGTCCCGTGAAGGCCGCCGCGGAAGGCCCGCTGATGACATTGCCGGCGACGGTGTGGAAATACCAGGCCAGCTCGTCGTTGATGAAACGCATATTGCAGGTGTTGTCCCAGCCGGCCCCGAGCTGCTCGAACATCCACTGGTTCAGGGTCTGGAAAAACACCGCTTCGTGGTTGTGTTCCTTTTCGTGGCCGACGAACAGCCCGGCCGACTCCAGCGCGCGACAGATCAGCGAGGTGCCGGAACGGTGCATGCCGCAGATAATCAGGGGCGCCATCGGCCGGTCACTCCGCCGCTTGTCGGTACCCGTCATGCGCCCGCACCGGTACCCGTCCTGTGCCCGGGCTGCCCGCCGCCGAACACGGTATCGAGATAGGCGATGTCGCGGTCGGCAAGCACCTCCCGGTAGCCGCCGACCTTGCCCTTGCGTACCTTGGGTGCGCCGTTCCTGGGGCGTAGCCACGGTTCCGGGAAGGCGCCGGACCGTTCGACCTGCTGCATGTTCTCGAAAGACGAGATCCGGGCGGCCTCGCTGACCGCGTCCGCGGTGCAGTCGAAGCCGTAGTAGTCGAGCACGCGCCGCAACACCGTCTCGAAGTCCGCGTGACATTCCTCGTAGCTTATCTTCAGCGCCAGTTCTTCATCACACAGCTGCTCCCACAGTTGCTGAAAGCGCTGCAGGTTATGCGCGCCGAAGTAATCGTCGCGTATGAAGGCCGAGATGTCGCCCTGGTAATTGAAGAAGTCACGGAAACGCCCGGTGACCTGGTGGTAGAGGCTGACGATGATATCGCGCGGTTCGCGCGCCAGGTAGACCGGCCGGCAGGGTGATGCGTATTGGAGGCGGCGGACCGCAATGTCGAAATCGTGCGCTGGCCGGTTGCCGTCGTTGAATTCGAACCCGTCGTGGTGAAAGGCGATATCGTGACCGTGACCGAGCATGGTCAGGGCGAACCGTACCCAGCTGCGCCCGGATTTCGGATAGGAGACGAAATGGCAGTGCATGGCGATTACCTTCTGAGAAATATTCTTGCGACACCGAAGCCGTCGCGCTGCGCTTGCTTGCCGAATGTCAGTTCCCTGAAACCGGACGCGGCCAGCAGGGCATCGATCCCGTCCTGGCGATAGACGTCGGCCGTGGTGCGAATGGCGAAGATCCTGCCGGCCATGGCGACGGCATCCGCCAGGGTGGCGAGCCGCTGCGGACGGGCGAGGTGATGCTGGATGCCGAGGTAGAGCACGATATCGTAGCGCGGCAGCAGCACCCGGCTGGCCGGTTCGCGGATCTCGTTCCATTCGTCCAGATCGGCATGGATGAAGAAGTACGCATCAGGGTAGGGGACGCACAGCCCGGCGGCCGTGTGTACCCGGCTTTCGTCGATCTCGAGGCCATGCACCAGCCGCGCGCCCTGGTCGAGACAGCGACGTGCCATCACGCCCTCGGCACAGCCGAAGTCGATGACCGTTGCGTCGCGGCAGTGCGCGAAGACGTATTCCAGGTCCTTGAAGCGCTCCGCCAGCGGCCATTTGCCATACAGACCGAGATCCGGCGCCAGCGTGTAATGGAACTTGCCGTCGTCCCTGCACAGCGCGGCCAGGCGGCCGGCGTAGTGCGTCCAGTCGTAGCGGCAGATCTGTTCACGAGCCCTGCCGACCATCGCCGCGGTGGCATCCGGGTCGGCACACAACACTGTCACTGAATCGGCGATGCTGTCCGCGCTGGCGCTGTCCAGCACCAGGGCGGTGTCGCCATGACGGGCAAAGGCCGACGTGCCGTGGGTTGTGCATACCAGTGGCACGCCACTCGCCATGGCCTCCGCCGCCAGGTTGGCCCAGCCGGCAAATTCCTCGGTATGCACTACGATATCGACACGTGAATAGAAACCGGGTAGTGCAGCCTCGGTCACCTGGCCCGCCAGTTCCAGGCGTCCCGACCTGACCAGGTCCTCGATGTCGGCCTCGTTACCTGTAAAGCTGCCGAACAGGCATGCCGTGAAATGCTCCGGCAGCCGCCGCAATGCCGCGATCAGCGGTGCCGGGTTCTTGTTGGCGAGGCCGCCGAGTACGACTTTCCCCCGCGCTGACGGGGGGGTACGGTAAGGGGCGGGCGCAAAGCGGCCGGTGTCGACGGCGCCTTCGAGCACGGTGAACTTGCGGGCCTGGAACTCCGTATAGCTGCCCGGCGCCCAGTGCGCGTTGTTGAACACCACCAGATCGGGCCGGAAGCTGCCGTTCACGGCGAGGAAACGCGCCTTGAGTGAGGGATCGTTCAGGACGTGCTGGACCCGGTAGCCGAAGTTGTCTGCCTGCAGCAGGGCGAAGCGGCGGATGGTGTCTTCCGGGAAACCTGCCCCCGGCACCATGGTGGCCGACCATTGCTGACGTGCCGCTTCCTCGATGTGCAGTACGGGGCACTCACTGTGCCAGGCCGGCTCGGAGTGGGCGGCAAGGGTCGCGAAACACAGTTCATGCCCCCAGGTGCGCAATTCCCTGGCTACGCGCTCGAAACGCAGCAGGCCGCCGCTCGCGATCAGGTCGTGGCAGACGACAAGTACCCGCAACTGCTCTGCGGTCTGTTCATGCACCGGCGCCAGCGTGGCGGCCAGCTTGCGCAGAAACGTGATCTTTCCGACCCGTTCAATGAATTCGAAGCGCCGGCACGCCAGCAGTTCCTCGACCACATGTGCGGGTCCGATCGCGGGATCCGTGGAATCGTCGAAGGCGATACATCCGCCGGGCTCGACAAACGGCTCCCAGCACTCGATATCTTTTTGCACACCGGCGTGGGTGTGATCGCCGTCGATGAATAGCAGCCCGATCGGTCCGCTCCATGCCCGGGCAGCCGCCTCACTGGCCAGGTTGATCAGCGCGACCCGGTCGAAGTAGCCGGATTCGAGCATGATCCGGTAAAAGGCGCCCCGATCTTCAGCGCCGAATATGCCACCGTAAACGCCGGTGAAATCCGCGTGCGGCTCGACACACACAATGCGGCCGGAGGCGGCGGGATTGTGGTGCAGGCCGTGGGCGAGTGCCACGGCCGATTTCCCCCGGAAGCTGCCGATTTCCACGATGTCGCCATGGCCGACGGCCGCCGCATGGCGTGCCAGCGCCATGCCTTCCTCGGGCGAGACGCCGCCCCTGTGGCTGGTGAGGAAGCGCGCGAAGTCGAACGGCGCATGCGCTGCCTGGCGTGCACAATTTTCGGTAAGCTGCATTGATCTCTCCATGGATGGCGATGAACCGCTGCGGATCAGGACGCGGTGCCCTGCAGCTGCAAACGAGGCGGCGTATCCTGGTCATCATTGAACAGTGTCGCGCAGAATGTCCGGAATTCCCGGTACTCGCGCGTCAACGGCATGGCAAACGGGTCGTCCAGGTTCCAGACGATATTAATATGCCAGTCGGCCAGCAGTGCCGAGCGCTGCCTGTCCCATACCTTGTAGACAGCCAGGTCGTCCGTCTCGACGGCGCGCTGCTTGAGCCATGACAGATTCCACAGCAGCGCACCCAGGCGCACGCCGAACTTGCGGTCGAAGTCGTCCGCAGTCGGTGTCCAGGCACTGACCCTGAACGCATCCTGTTGCAGCAGGAAGGCCGAGAACAGCCGCTCGATGA